>VSBZ01000042.1:0-25467 GCA_047459215.1 Micromonosporaceae bacterium
GCATCTTGTAGCCGAAGATCGGCTTGCGGCTGAACACCGGGATGACCTCGGAGATGATGCCGAAGAACGGCAGGGCGACGATGTACACCTCCGGGTGGCCGAAGAACCAGAACAGGTGCTGGTAGAGCACCGGCCCGTTGGTCGCCGGGTCGTAGACGTGCGCGCCGAGCTGCCGGTCGGCCAGCAGCGCCAGCAGGGCGGCGGTCAGGATCGGGAAGACCATCAGCACCAGCAGCGACGTGATGAGGATGTTCCAGGTGAAGATCGGCATCCGGAACATCGTCATCCCGGGGGCGCGCAGGGTGAGGATGGTCGTGATCATGTTGACGGCGCCCAGGATGGTGCCCAGGCCGGCCACCGCCAGGCCGGTGATCCACAGGTCGCCACCGAGACCCGGTGAGTGGATCTCGCTGCTCAGCGGCGTGTAGGCGAACCAGCCGAAGTCGGCCGCCCCACCGGGGGTGGCGAAGCTGAGCATGACCACGGCGCCGCCGAACGCGAACAGCCAGTACGAGAACGCGTTCAGCCGGGGGAACGCCACGTCCGGGGCGCCGATCTGCATCGGCACGACCATGTTGGCGAACGCGAACACCATCGGTGTCGCGAACAGCAGCAGCATGATCGTGCCGTGCATGGTGAACAGCTGGTTGTACTGCTCGGCGGAGAGGAACTGCAGCCGCGGCTGCGCCAGCTCGGCGCGCATGAGCAGCGCCATCACCCCGCCGATCAGGAAGAAGATGTAGGCGGTGACGCCGTACATGATCCCGATCTGCTTGGCGTCCGTCTGGCGCAGCAGACGAGCCAGCGCCGAGCCCTTGACAGGAAGGTGCACCGGGTAGGGCCGGACCTGCACCGGCCTGGGGGCAAGGGTGGTCACGTGTCGCCTCCAGGAACGTGAGGGCAGCTGCCGCGGCGACCGTCCGGGGGGAGGGTACGCCTCGGGGGCAGAATAGCCCCTGCCCGGCCGGGCGTCGCGAGTGGGTCGCGGCGTCGACGCCCTCACCGGCCGAGCCGCGGGCGGGTCCTCGGCGTCCGGCGCCGAACACCTCGACGCGTCGGATCCTGGGGCCTGGACGCGTCAGGCGCGGTCACCACGATGCGTCAGCCGGTCACCACGATGCGTCAGAAGCCGGGCACCTCGGCCTGCGGCCGGCCCACGGCGGCCACGGTGAGGCCGGCCTTCGCCAGCTCGTCTGCCGGCCACACGTTGCGGGCGTCGACCACGATCGGGTACTCCAGCAGCTCGGCCAGCCGCTCGGGGGTGATGGCACGGTACTCGTCCCACTCGGTGCACACCACCACCGCGTGGGCGCCCGCCAGCGCGGTCTCCGCCTTGTCGCAGAACTCGGCGTCCGGGTAACGGTCCCGGACGTTCCCCAGCGCCACCGGGTCGTGCAGGCGGACCTTCGCACCCTCGGCCAGCAGGCCGTCGATGACCTCCAGGGCGGGGGCGTCGCGGACGTCGTCGGTGCCGGGCTTGAACGCCACGCCGAGCACCGCGATCTCCTTGCCGGCGAGGTTCCACAGCAGGCGGCGCAGCTGGGTCAGCGGCCACCGCATCGCCTCGCGGTTGGCCCGGTCGGTCTCGCGCAGGATCCCGAAGTCGTACCCGAGCTCGGCGGCGATGTGGATGAACGCCTTGACGTCCTTGGGGAAGCAGCTGCCACCGTAGCCGAGGCCGGGGTTGAGGTGCGCGCGGCCGATGCGCGGGTCGTAGCCCATCGCGTCCGCCACGGTCTGCACGTCCGCCCCCACCAGCTCGCAGATGCGCGCCACCGAATTGATGAAGCTGATCTTCGTCGCGAGGAAGGCGTTGGAGGCGTGCTTGATGAGCTCGGCGGTGCGCACGTCCGTGGCGACGTAGGGGCACGGGTGCCGGTCCAGCAGCGGCTGGTAGAGCCGGCGCATGACCTCGTGCGCGTGGGCGTTGTCAGCTCCCACGACGATCCGGTCCGGCCGCATCGTGTCCTCAACGGCCGTCCCCTCCTGGAGGAACTCCGGGTTGGACACGACGTCGTGCTGGAGACCGCCGCCGCGCGCGCGGCTCTGCAGCGCCAGCACCTGCCGGATGCGTTCGCCGGTGCGGACCGGGACGGTGGACTTCTCGGCGACCACGAGCGGCCGGGTGGCGTGGGTGGCGACCGAGGCGGCCGCCGCCTGGACGTACGACAGGTCCGGCGAACCGTCCGGTCGGGACGGGGTACCGACGCAGATGAAGACGACGTCGGCGTCCCGGACCGCGGCGGCGGCGTCGGTGGTCAGGCGCAGCCGGCCCGACGCCATCCCCGAGGCGACCAGCTCCGCCAGCCCTTCCTCGTAGAAGGGCATCCCACCCCGGTTCAGAGTGGCGATCTTCTGCTGGTCGTCGTCCATCCCGACGACCTCGTGGCCCAGGTCGGCGAAGCATGCCGCGGTGACGAGGCCGACGTGCCCGACCCCGATGACGCCTACCTTCATGGTCGTAGCTCCTGCCCGCTGCTGACGGTCCACTCTATCGATGTCCTGCCCGCCATGGTGACGGTCCACTCTATCGACGGCGGGCTAACGCCCGGCGTCCCGGGGTCGAGCGGGCGCCGAAAAGAAGCCGCCCGTACCCCCGCACGCACCCAGGGTACGGGTAGCGGCGGGGAGTACGGGCGGTTTGGCGGCGGCCGGGCGTGGGAGGGCGGTACCGGCCGCCGCACGCTCAGTGGGGACAGCGTGGGATCAGCGGTCCGGACGCCCGGGCGCCGACGGCCGGTCGGTCGGCGTCGGCCGGTCGGTCGGCGTCGGCCGGTCCTTCGACCCCGGCAGGTGCGTCGGCCCCGGCTGGTCCTCCGGCGTCGGCACGTCGGTCGGGGTGGGCAGCTCGGCGGGCTTCCCGTGCCCCCGACGCGCGTCCGCGTCGGGCACCAGGTCGGCGCAGTACTCGTCGACCTTCTCCGCTCCACCGGCCGCGTCCACCAGCGCCCGGAAGGCGGGGTTGTCCAGCACCTCGCCGCCGTCGTCGGCGGCGCCGGCGAGGTACGCCACGCACAGGCCCTCGAGCGACGGTGACGGGCCGGCGGGCGACGGTGACGGCGACGCGTCGCCGGTTGCCCCGGTGGTCGGGGCGGCGTGGGTCGCGGGCGGGGGGTCGGCCGGCGGTGCCGAGCCGAGACCGGAGATCGGGTTGGGGATCGTCCCGGTCGCGGCCAGCGCCGCCCCGCCGGCGGCGGTCACCGCCGCGGCGGCGACCGCCGCCTTGACGGTGAGCAGCTTCGCGAGGGCGAGCCTGAGCATGGAACGTCTCCTGGCAGCAGGGGAACCGGCAGGATGAGCCTCCCGGTACGTCCGGTACGCCCGCAGCACCTCCTGCTCGCCCGCGAGCTCGCTCGCCCGAGCGGGAGCGGTGGCGGCCGCGATCAGGGCGGCAAGCCGTTCCCTGTCCGTCGCCCGCCGGCCGCGGTAACGGCGTGCCGCGGGGACACCGCCGTCCCGGTGCGTGCTCATCCCGTCCCCTTCAGCGCTGCCCGGCCCGTAGCTGTTACACCCCCGCCGACGTCGGGCGCGGCGAGACCCGTCCGCGGCACCCCGGCGCCGGATGCCGGCACGCGGCGCTCACCGGTGGCGCCCGCTCCCGCCTGCTGGGCCTCGAGGATCGCCGCCAGGCGCCGCAATCCGCGGTGGGCCGCGATCCGCACCGCCCCCGGCCGCTTGCCCAGCACCCGCCCGGCCGACCGGGCATCGAGCCCCATGACCACCCGGACCAGGACGGCCTCGGCCTGGTCGATGGGGAGCTTCGCGATCAGTGCCAGCGCCGCGTCCGTGGACATGCCCGCCGCCGCGGCAGCGGCGGTGTCGGCGCCGGTCGGCAGCTCGTCGAAGACCTCGGTCGGTGCCTGCACCGCCGGCCGCCGGCGGACACGGCGGAGGTGGTCCATCGCGCGGTTGCGACCGACCCGGGCGGCGAAGGCGCGGAAGTCGGTGTCGTCCCCGCGGAAGGTGGCCAGGTCGCGGACCAGCTGCAACCAGGTCTCCGACGCGATGTCGTCCGCGTCCTGGTCACCGACCAGCACCCGCAGGTAGCGCAGGAGCCCCGGGTGGACGCTCCGGTACAGGGCGCGGAACGCGTCCTCGTCGCCGTCCTGGGCACGCCGGACGAGCCCGCCACGGTCCACCGCACCATCGTGCCCTGCCACGGCCTACCGCACCAGACCGATGGTGCGCGCCACCTCGCTGAAGAACCGTCGGTCGTCGGCGAAGGTCGGCGTGAGCTGCACGAACTCCTCGGGACGCACCCACCGCGCCTCGGCCACCTCCGCCGGGTCCGGGGCGAGGTCGCCCCCTGCCACCCGTGCGGTCCACCACAGAAGACGGAACGTCCCGTCGTCGGTGTCGCACTCCCACACCTTGGCGACCGGCTCGACGGTGAGCCCGAGCTCCTCCCGCATCTCGCGGACGAGCGCGGCCGGTGGTGACTCGCCCGGTTCCACCCGGCCGCTGGGTGGCGCCCAGTAGCCGCTACGTGGCACGGCCGGGCCGCGCCGGACGACGAGAAATCGGTCGCCGCGCTGGAGCACGCCGACGACGGCCAGCGGCTTGTCCGGCATGCCGGAAGTCTACGGGCGTCCGTGGCGGCGGGACCACGGCGCTGCGGGCGGACCGGCCGGGCCTGCCGTGCCCCCACCCGGTCGCGGGCCGGGGCGGCGCGGTCGCGACCGGCGCCCCTCCCGGTACCGCGACCGCGCCGCGCACCTCAGGCGGTCCTCCGGAGCCCCTACCGCCTGGTCCACTCCCCGCAGTCGTGGGTCTCGAAGTCCTGTCCCTCCTGCAGGGTCACGGTGGGGTTGCCACCGCCGGGGAGGTCGTTGGCCACGATGTCCTCGCCGTTGGTGCCGCTGACCAGGATGGCCCAGTAGCAGTCCGGGGACACGTCGGTGGCCCGGTAGGTGCCCGGCTCGATGTCCACCCCGACCGTCCAGATCCCGTCGGTGACGGTGTTCCGGGCCTTCTCCTCCTCTGCGGCGGTGAGCGCCTGCTCGCGGGCGTCCAGCTCGGCCTCCCACGCCTCCAGCTCGGCGGCCCGCTCCTCCAGGGCCGCCCGCTGCTCCTCGGTGGCGTCGATGGTGACCACCCGGCTCACGATGTCCGGCTTGGTCGGCTCGGCGCCGCCGGCGCCGGCGGCCAGACCGATGACCAGGCCGACCAGGCCGGAGCCGGCGATCCCGGCGATCCACGGCCAGCGGCGGGACCGC
The DNA here is from genome assembly GCA_047459215.1 of Micromonosporaceae bacterium. Lineage (GTDB taxonomy): Bacteria > Actinomycetota > Actinomycetes > Mycobacteriales > Micromonosporaceae > Natronosporangium. The sequence goes on from VSBZ01000042.1 coordinate 5,217, forward strand.
CGCGGCGGCCGGGTCGTCACGGTGCCGGTCGTGGTGGGCTGGTGTGGATGGACCATGTCCCGGTGCCTCCGTGAATGTCTTGATGGGCGGTTGCTCTGTGAATTGGTTGCACGATACGGCGACCCACGACCCGCGGTAGCGTCTCGTTCGCGCGACTATGCGCAAGAACGGACATTCGCTGTCACTCCCGACGGCGGCCGGCACCGGCGAGCGCCCGGCGCCGGCACGGGCTCACCGCAGGTCCGCCGGCCGGTGCGCCCGGCGCGGCCGCAGCCGTGAGCCGCGCCGGTCCCGCGCCGCCATCGCGGCCTTCAGCCGCTCGACCGCCTCGAACACGGCGCCCACCGTCCGGTGGTAGTGGTCGAACAGCAGGAGGAACATCTCGACCCGCCGCCGGTCGGAGCCGGTGAGGGGCACCCGTCGCTCGTACCACAGCGGCTCCACGTCCCGCGTGAACGCGTCGTTGACGTACGGCTCCAGGCGCTTGAGCGTCTCCACCTCCTGCTCCAGCTCGCCGAGAGCGGAGAACACCTCCACCGGTACCGAGGTCGCGGCCTGGCTGCGCAGCGGCGTCAGGTCCGGCACGTGGGACACGGTCCGGTACCACGCCTGCCGCCACGCCGTCTCGTCCAGGTCGTCGGCGGTGGTGGCCGACAGCCACGCCCGCAGCGCCGCCGCGGTCGGCGGGGGCGGGTCGCGACGGGCGCGCTCCACGACGGTGCGCAGGTTGCGCATCACCCACCTGCGGGTGCGGATCCGCTCCCGGGTGCTGTCCACCAACGCGGCCAGGAAGGCGCCGAGGAAGATGGTCGGCAGCGCCAGCAGGACGGCGCGGAGAGCATCCATGGCGGCCCATGGTACGTGGCGGCGGGCGTACCGCGATCGATAACGTGTACGTCGTACACGTGCCCACGTCAACGGTCGACGTGCGTCACCGCCGGCCGTAGTCTGCGGTACGCACAGTGGATCACTGGAGGACGACGGTGAGCGCAGCGGGACGCAGGCGCCGCGGCACCTGGAGGCAACCCGGCTGATGGTGCGCACTCAAGACGGCGACCGCGACGGCGCCACGGTCGCCGCGTACGACATCGCACGGCTGGCGGGCGTGGGCCGTGCCGCGGTGAGCAACTGGCGTCGCCGGTACCCCGACTTCCCCAAGCCGGTGGGCGGCAGCGCCGCCAGCCCGTTGTACGCGCTGTCGGAGGTCCGGGAGTGGCTGGCCCGCCACGGCCGCCGCTTCCAGCTCGCACCCGGTGACCGGGTGTGGCAGCACGTCCGGGGCACCGTGCCGGACCTACAGCTGGGCGGGCTCATCGCCGACGTGTGCGCGTTCCTGGTGTTCCACCGGCGGGCCCCGCAGCGGTGGCGCACGCTGTCCCGGCGCGGCGACGACGCGCTCGCCGCCGCGCTGCCGGCCGCGGTCCGGCGGGCCGTGCCGGAGCTGCCCGGCGAGTTCGGGCCGCTGGACCCCGAACGGGTGCGGGTGCTGCGCACCGCCGCCGACGCCGCCGGCGAGCAGGACCACCGGGAGATCGTCGACCTGCTCCACCAGCGGTACGTGGAGATCCACGGACGACGGCAGCCGGTGACCCCGCCGCCGGTGGCCGAGCTGATGGTCGACCTCTCCGCCGCCGGCTCGGGAACCGTGCTCGACCCCGCCTGCGGGGTGGGCGCCCTGCTGCTGGCCGCCCACGACCGGGGCGCGCAGACGCTGCTCGGACAGGAGGTGGACCCCACGGCCGCCCGGCTCGCCACCGCCCGCCTGCTGCTGCACGACGCGCCCGTGGAGGTGGCCGTCGGGGACTCCCTCGCCGCCGACGCGTCCCCCGACCGGCTCGTCGACGCGGTGGTGTGCGACCCGCCGTACGTCGAGCGGTCCTGGCCGTACGACGAGCTGGTCAGCGACCCCCGGTGGGAGTACGGCCTGCCACCGCGGGGAGAGCCGGAGCTGGCCTGGGTGCAGCACTGCCTCAGCCACGTGCGGCCGGGCGGGTACGCGGCCGTCACCATGCCCTCGGGCGCGGCCGGTCGCCGGGCCGGCCGGCGCATCCGCGGCAACCTGCTGCGCGCCGGGGCGCTGCGGGCGGTGGTCAGCCTGCCGGGCACCGGGCCGGGTGGCGCCGCTCCCCCCGACGTGTGGGTGCTCCGCCGGCCCGCGCCGGGCGACCCGGCCCCGTCCCACGTGCTCCTCATCGACACCGCCGGAGGGAGCCTGGCGGACGCCGCCGCGGCGTGGCGGGCGTTCCTGGCCGACCCCGAGCAGCCCGCCTCCGCCACGGCCCGGGCGGTACGGGTCATCGACCTGCTCGACGACGAAGTGGACGTCAGCCCCGCCCGGCACCTGGCCCGGCCGGTGGCGGTGGACAGCCGCGGGTTCCGCACGGCACGGGCGGCGCTGCGGGACGTGGTGGAGCGGCTGGCCGCGAGCCTGCCCGACCTGGACGAGGCGGACGACGCCGGTCCGCCGGCGGCGGAGGTGACCCTCGGCGAGCTGGTCCGCGCCGGCGCGGTCACGCTCCACCAGGCCCCGTTGCGGATGACCGTCGACAATGGGGAGACGCCGGTGCTGACGGTCCGGGACGTCCGCCAGGGCCGGCCGCCGTCGGGGCGCACCACCGTGGACGCCGGTACCGTGCTGCTGCAACCCGGCGACGTGGTGACCCCGGTCGTCGCGCGGGAGCCGGCGGTGCTCGTCGTGACCGAGCCCGGCGCCGCCCTGGGCCCGCAGCTGCACCTGCTGCGGCCGGACCCGCAGCGGCTCGACCCGCACTTCCTCGCCGGGTACCTGCGCGTGGCGCAGAGCCTGGGCGGGCAACGGGGCTCCCTTGCCAGCCGCTCCGACGTCCACCGCCTCACCCTGCCGCGGCTACCACTGTCCCGGCAGCGGCGCTACGGGGAGGTGTTCCGCCAGCTCGCGGAGTTCGAGGAGACCGCGCGCCAGGCCGGCGCGCTGGCCGAGGCGCTGGTCCGGCAGGGCCTGGCCGGCCTCGCGGTGGGAGCGCTGCGGCCCGGGCAGCGCGCGCGCCGCCGCGGCGGCGGCGCGAGGTAGCGGGAGGCGCGGTGGCCACCCTCATCAACGGCAGGTACGAGCTGGAGGAGCTCCCGCTGGCCCGGGGCGGGATGGGCGAGGTATGGCCGGGCCGGGACATCCGGCTGGAACGGGAGGTGGCGGTAAGTTCGTCCGCTTCCCGCCCGGGCAGCGCGACGAGGAGCTGGTCCGGCGGTTCGTCCGCGAGTCGCGCATCACCGCCCGCCTGGAGCACCCGGGGGTACCGGCGGTCTACGACGTCGGCACCCACGAGGGCCGCCCGTACCTGGTCATGCAGCGCATCCGGGGCATCACCGTCGCCGACCTCAACGCCGAGCACGCCCCCCTGCCGATCGGGTGGGCGGTGGCGATCGCCGCCCAGGTCTGCAGCGTGCTCGCGGCGGCGCACGCCGCCTCCCTCGTCCACCGGGACCTCAAGCCGAGCAACCTCATGCTCGACCGCGACGGCGGCATCAAGGTGCTCGACTTCGGGCTGGCGGTCGCCCTCGACCTCGCCGAGTACTCGCAGATCACCCGCAGCGGCCAGACCATCGGCACACCGGCGTACATGGCGCCCGAGCAGATCATGGCGTCGATGAGCGAGCCCCGCTCGGACCTGTACGCGCTCGGCTGCACCCTGTACGAGATGCTGTGCGGCCGGGCGCCGTTCACCGGCGCGACCACCTACCAGGTCATGAGCAGGCAGGTGGACGAGCGCCCGCGCCATCCGCGGCGCCTGCGACCGGAGATCCCGCCGGCGCTGGAGCGGCTGGTGCTCGACCTGCTGGAGAAGCGGCCGGACGACCGGCCGGAGAGCGCCGAGGTGGTCTACGACCGGCTGCTGCCCTTCGTCACCGACCTGCGGCCGCTGCCGGGTGTGCTGCCGCCCGCCCCGCGGTCCAGCCCCGCCCGCATGTACGCCACCGTGCTCGGCCGGGTCGCAGCCGGCGTGCCCGAGCCCGCGTCGGCCGGCGAGAAGCCCTCGTCTCGGCCACCACGGCAGGCCTCGCCACCGGCGGCGGAGGCGCGAATGGTCCGGTTCAGCCGTGGGGACCTCGACCGGGCACGGGAGCAGGCGGCCGAGCTGGTCCGCCAGTCGCGCTTCAGCCAGGCGGCCGACGTGCTGGAGGCGGTGCTCGAGCCGGCCAGCCGGGTGCTGGGCGAGGCCGACGACGACGTGGTGAGCCTGCGCCGCGAGTACGCGACCGTGCTGTTCGAGGGCGGTGACTACCGGCGCGCCGCCCCGCAGTTCCGGCGGGTCGCGCAGGACCTGGCGGCCCGCCACGGGCCGGACGCCGAACAGGTGCTCCACCACCGGATGCAGGAGGCGACCTGCCTGGCCCTGCTAGGCGACACCAGCCGTGCCCTGCAGCTGCTGACCGGACTGCTCGTCGACGAGGAGCGCATCTTCGGCCCCGACCACCCCAAGACCCTGGAGCTGCGCCGGCAGATCGGGCTGCTGCAGCTGGGCGCCGGTCGCCGGGAGGAGGCGGAGCGGACGTTGCGGGCGCTGCACCAGGACCTGGTCCGGTTGCACGGCCCGGACCACCCCGCCGTGGGCGGCGTGCGCGACCTGTTGGCGGCGCTGTCCCGTCCCGGCGCCTGACCCGCCCGGCTGAGCGGAAACCCCACCACCGGCCGGGGGAACCACCGCCCGCCGGACGGAAGCTCTCCCGCCGGCCGGCGACAACCCCATCGCACCCGGCGAGAACCCCGTCGCCGGCCGGCGAGAACCCCCAGGGCAGGCGAACGGCAGCTCGCCGTCCGCTAGCCGAGCGCAAACTCCACCGTCTGCCCGGGACCGAGCTGGCTGACGTCCCTGTGACAGCACAGGTTGATCGGATCGGTGATGTCCGTACCCGCGGTCACCCGGATCCTCCGGCCCGCCACCCGCAGCCGCAGCGGCTGGCCCCGGTACCGGATCGTCATCTCCAGCGTGCCCAGCGACTCCGGCCAGTGCGGGTCCAGCCACAACCGGTCCTCCCGCACCTCCACCCCGGCGAAGCACCGCTGGAGCAGGTCCACCGAGCCCGCCATGGCGGCGAGGTGGATCCCCTCCGGGGTGGTGCCGCCCTGCACGTCGGCCACGTCGCTGCGCAGAGCCTCCACAAAGTACTCCAGCGCCTGCTCCCGGTGCTGCCGCGCGAGCACCCAGGCGTGCACCACCGCGCTGAGGGTGGAGCCCCCCGAGGTACGGGCCAGGTAGTAGTCCACGTTGGCGGGGATGGACGCCGGGTCCCACCGGTAGCCCAGGTGCGCCAGCAGCTGCGCCAGCTCGTCGGCAGACAGCAGGAAGAACAGCATGAGCACGTCGGCCTGCTTGGAGACCTTGTACCGGTTGGGCGAGTCGCCCTCGGCCTCCAGGATGCGGTCCAGCCGGCGGATGTCGCCGTAGCGGCGGCGGTACGCCTGCCAGTCCAGCTCGGCCAGGTGCTCGTACCCCTCGAACTGGCTGATGAGCCCGCCGTCGAGAATGGGCACGACCAGCTTGCGGGACATCTCGTCCCAGCGCGCCAGCTCCGACCCGTCGATCCCGAGCGTCCCCAGCAGCGACCGGCGGCGGCTGGTCGGCAGCAGGTCGAGGATCTCCAGCGCGCGCAGCAGCACCCAGGCGGTCATGACGTTGGTGTAGGCGTTGTTGTCCACCCCGTCCCACGGCGCGTCCGGGTAGCCGGTGTGGAACTCGTCCGGACCCATCACGCCCCGGATCGCGTACCGGTCCCGCTGCGGCTCGTAGGTCGCGATGCTGCTCCAGAACCGGGCGATGTCCAGCACCATCTCCGCGCCGTAGTGGACGAGGAACTCGCGGTCGCCGGTGGCCTGGTAGTACTGCCACACGTTGTACGCCACGGCCAGGCCGACGTGCCGCTGGCGGTGGCTGACGTCGGGCACCCAGCGGCCGGACAGCGGGTTGAGATGGATGCGTTGCGACTCCTCGCGACCCGAGCTGCCCGACTGCCACGGGTACATGGCGCCGGCGTATCCCGCCTCCCGGGCGGCCGCGCGCGCCTCCGGCAGGCGCCGCCACCGGTAGCGCAGCAGCGCCCGGGTCAGCAGCGGGAACCTCAAGTTGAGCAGCGGAAAGACGAACAGCTCGTCCCACATGACGTGGCCGCGGTACGCCTCGCCGTGCAGCCCGCGGGCGGGTACGCCGACGTCCAGGTCGGCGGAGTTGTCGCAGACGGTCTGCAGCAGGTGGAACAGGTGCAGCCGCACCACCCGCAGCGTGTCCTGGTTCTCCGGGATCTCCAGCGGGGTCCGCTCCCACAGGTAGCCCCACGCGCGGGCGTGGCTGTCCCGCAGCTGCCCGAAGCCCGGGGCCCGGCCCAGGGCCAGGGTGGCCGCCTCCACCGGCTCGGAGATCCCACGGTCGCGGCAGGTGTACACGGCCACGACCTTGTCGACCGTGACCGTCTCGCCCGGCTCCACCTCCACGGTCAGGTCCTGCCCGATCCAGTCGGTGTCGGTCACCACGCGCCGGTCGGTGACGGCCGGTCGCTGCTCGCCGTCGGCGGTGGCGCGCGCGGCCGTGGTACGGGCGGCCATGGCGATCCGGATCCGCGACTGCACGGTCTCCGTCTCCAGCAGCACCGCCTCCTCACCCAGCGGCGAGGTGTGGGCCGGAGCCAGGTGGCGTCCGGACAGCTCCCGGTAGCGGGCCACCCCGGAGTTGGTCACCGTACCGTCCAGCCCCGACCGCACCACCACCACGCCGGCCCAGTCCTCGGCCACCAGGGTCGTGCGCAGCCCGCACAGGTGCGGATCGGCCATGTGGGCGAACCGTTCCTGCCGCAGCCGGAACGTCCGGCCGGCGGGGTCCCGGAACCGCCCGGAGCGGGTGAGCACCCCGGCGCGCAGGTCCAGCTCCTGCCGGTACCCGAGGATCTCCACGTCCTCCAGGGAGAACCAGGAACCGTCGTCGATCCGGAACGTCAGCGGCAGCCAGTTCGGCGCGTTGACGATGCTCTCGTTCTCGACGCGCTGCCCGGCGACGGTGTCGGCCAGCCGGTTGTAGCAGCCGGCCAGGTACGTGCCCGGGTAGTGGACCCCGTCGGCGCGGGACTCCGGCGCGGCGCCGCGGGTGGCGAGGTAGCCGTTGCCGACCGTGCACAGCGCCTCGCGCCGGCCCTCGTCGGCGGGTTCGTACCCCTCGTACACCAGCGTCCAGGCACTCACCGCGGGACACCCCCTTCCTCACCGCGGGTCGGCCACCGTGCCGCCGGAACCGGCCGGCGCGTCACCGCAGGTCGGCCAGCCTGCGCAGGACCTCCACCAACTCCTTGGGGCCGTCCACGGCCGCGTGCGCGGCGGTCGTCCGGTCCCCCAGCTCGTCGCTGCGGACCACGATGCCCAGCCCGCGGTCGGCGGCCACCTCCAGCGCGTCCTCGTCGGTCAGGTCGTCCCCCGCGTAGACCGGGACGGCCGGGCGGTCCCCGTCCGCGGCCGCCCGGTCCAGCAGCAGGCGTACCGCCTTCCCCTTGTCCCAGTCGACGTCCGGCCGCAGCTCGACCACCTTCCGGCCACCCGTCACGCGCAGGCCCTCGTACCGGGCGCCGGTCTCGCGGGCGACGCGCTCCACCTCACCGGACCGGTCCGGGTCGACCATCCGGTAGTGGACGGCGACCGAGAACGGCTTCTCCTCCACCCGCACGCCCGGCACGTCGGCGAGGAGCCGGCGCAGGTCGGCCGCGGCCTCGCGCAGGGCCGGCCGGGCCGACAGCGCCGGCTCGTGCGCGTACCGCTGCCCGTCCGGCCCGACCAGCTCGAAGCCGTGGCTGCCGGCGTACCACAGACCCTCCACACCGACCCGGGCACGCAGGTCGTCCAGCTCGCGCCCGCTGACCACCGCCACCGGGAACGACCGTGCCAGGGCCGCGAGCGCGTCCACCGCGCCGTCGACCGGCACCGCGGCGGACGGCTCGTCGACGATCGCGGACAGGGTGCCGTCGAAGTCGAGGAAGACCGCCGGGCGCTGGGAACCCAGCGTGCCGGCCACCGCGTCCCAGGTGGCCAGCGCGTGCGGCACCTGCGACAGCGGCCGGTGCCGGGGCGTCACCCGGACCTCGGCGAGGTCGGCGACCACCACGTCGGCGCCCCGGGCGCGCAGCCGCTGCGGGTCGCCGTGCCGGTCGACGCCGATGACCAGGGCGAACCCGCCGCGGCGTCCGGCCTCCACGCCGGCCTCGGCGTCCTCCACCACCGCGCACCGGTCCGGTGCCACACCCAGCCGGGAGGCCGCCTCGAGCAGCACCGCCGGGTCGGGCTTGCCGGGAAGCCCGAGCTCGGCGGCGACCACGCCGTCGACGCGCACCGGGAACAGGTCCGCCAGGCCGGCGGCGGCCAGCACGGGCGCGCAGTTGCGGCTGGAGGAGAAGATGGCGGTACCCAGACCGGTGCGCTGCAGCTGGCGCACGAAATCTACTGTGGACCAGAAGACCCGTACTCCGCCGGCCTCCAGCTGCCGGCGGAAGTAGGCGTCCTTGCGGTTGCCCAGGCCGCAGACGGTCTCCGCCTCCGGAGGGTCGGTCGGCTCCCCCTCCGGCAGGTGGATGCCCCGGGAGGCCAGGAACCGCCGCACGCCGTCGTACCGCGGCACACCGTCCACGTAGGACCGGTAGTCGGCGTCGGTGAACGGCGAACGGTCCTCGCCCGCGCCGCCCGGCCTGGCCGCCAGGAACTCGTCGAACATCCACCGCCACGCCGCCGCGTGTACCGACGCGGTGTCGGTGACCACGCCGTCCAGGTCGAAGATGACCGCGTCCAGCCGGCGCGGGTCGATGGTGACCGTCATCGGCCGATTATCCTACGCAGCCGCGGTCGCCGGCCGGCGGTCGGCGGGGCCCGGTCGCCGGCTGCCGGACACCGGGTCGCCGTGTGGCGGCCACCGGTCGCCGGCCGCAGGTCGCGGGTCGCCGCCGCAGGTCGAAGGTCGCGGGTCGCCGGCCGGCGGTCGGCGACGGTACGCCACGGCGACCGCCCGGAGTGCGCAGCCCGGCGTGCCGTACCCTGACCGGCGAGCGCGGCCCGGCCACGCGGCGTGGGCGTGGCGGGCGGACAGGGGGTGCTCGTGGTCGTCGGTGCACTGGGCTGGACTCTGACCATCGGCCTGATCCTTGCGTTGCTCGCGCTGGACATCGCCCAGGCCCTGCGCCCGCACGAGATCCACTTCCGCGAGGCCACGCTGTGGTCGGTGTTCTACATCGCGGTGGCGATCGCGTTCGGCCTGGTGTTCGCGTCCGTGGTGGGCTGGGACTACGGCGTCGAGTACTTCGCCGGCTACCTGGTGGAGAAGAGCCTGTCGGTCGACAACCTGTTCGTCTTCGTGATCATCATGTCGGTGTTCGCGGTCCCGGTCGAGCACCAGCACAAGATCCTCATCTTCGGCATCATCGCGGCGCTGGCCCTGCGCGCGATCTTCATCGCCATCGGCGCGACCCTGATCTCCCTGTTCTCGTTCATGTTCCTGCTGTTCGGGCTGCTGCTGGTGGGCACGGCGGTGCAGCTGTACCGGCACCGCCACGAGGACCCGGACATCGAGAACAACCTGCTGGTACGCACGTCCCGTCGGCTCCTGCCGGTGACCACGGACTACCACGGCGGCAAGCTGGTGGTGACCAGCGGCGGCGTCCGGATGGTCACGCCGCTGGCGATCGTGCTCATCGCCATCGGCGGCACCGACATCCTGTTCGCCCTGGACTCCATCCCGGCGGTGTTCGGGGTCACCGAACAGGCGTACATCGTGTTCGTGGCCAACGCGTTCGCGCTGCTCGGCCTGCGGGCCCTCTACTTCCTCGTCCACGGCCTGCTCGACCGGTTGGTCTACCTCTCAACCGGCCTGGCGGTGATCCTGGCGTTCATCGGCGTGAAGCTCATCCTCCACTGGGGTCACGGGGTGGACGACTGGGTACCGGAGATCACCACACCGGTCTCGCTGGTGGTGATCGCGGCGGTGCTCGCGGTCACGACCGTCGCCAGCCTGCTCAAGGTCCGGCGCGACCCGACCGCACGGGCGCACGCCGGCGCCGTGCTCGGCGCGCCCTCCCGGACGCGCCCGCGCCCGCCCGAGCGGCGCGGCCCGCGTACCTGAGATCGCGCGGATCGGTGGCGCCGGCCGGCGAACGGTCGCATGCTGGAGGCGTGGTGGCGGTCAAGCGGATCTACGAGGCACCGGCGCGCAGCGACGGCACCCGGGTACTGGTCGACCGGGTGTGGCCCCGCGGCGTCCGCAAGGACGACGCCGCCGTCGACCTGTGGCTGCGCGAGGTCGCGCCGTCGACCGAGCTGCGCCGCTGGTACGGGCACGACCCGGCCCGGTTCACCGAGTTCGCCCAGCGGTACCGCCAGGAACTCAAGGAACCCGAGCGGGCGCAGGCCCTGGCCCGGCTGCGCGAGCTCGCCGGCAACGGCCGGCTGACCCTGCTCACGGCCACCCGGGATCCGGCGCTGTCCCAGGCGGCGGTCCTCGCCGACCTGCTTGCCTGAGCGGGCCGTGGCGGAGCCGGCGGGCCCGGACGACGTGCCGGCCGCTCGGGCGGCGGCCGGCCCGCCCGGTGAGGGGTGGGGTGACCCGGCCACGGCCGGTGCGCGGCGCGGCAGACTGGGCGCGTGACCCGTCCGTCCCCTCACCGGCTGCCCGACGCCCCCGGCCGTCGACCAATCCGCGCGCTCGTGCGGCGGCTCGGACACCACCGCTGGTTCGCCCGCGTCGGCCGGGGACTGGTCGCCGCCGACCGGCTGGTAGCGAGGCTGACCCGCGGGCGGGTGGTCGCGCTCAACCTCGTCCCGTCGCTGCTGCTGCACACCACCGGCCGCCGCACCGGCCGGCCGCGCGACACGCCGCTGCTCGGTGTGCCCGACGGCGACGGGTACGTGGTGATCGGCTCCAACTGGGGCGAGCCGCGCCAGCCGGCCTGGGCACTGAACCTGCTGGCCGACCCGCGGGCGGCGGTGACCCGCGGCGGCCGGACCGTCCCGGTCCGCGCCCGCCTGCTCACCGGAGCCGAACGGGAGCGGGCCTGGCGCCTGGCGGTGCGCGAGTGGCCGGCGTACGAGACGTACGCGCGGCGGGCGCGCGGGCGGCCGCTGCACGTGTTCCGGCTGGAACCCGTCGACTGACCGCCCGGCGCGCTCACCGGCCCGACGCCCCTCGAGCCGCGCCGGCCGCCCCGGCACCTCACTCCCGCGGCCCGCGGGGCTGCCCTCTCACCCCGGAACGGGGCCGCCGCGGCCCGGGCGGACCGTCAGGGTGACGTCCACCGGGTACGCCAGGTACGGCGTGTCCTCTTTGATCCACAGGCCGGCGCCGTACGTGCCGGGCGGCAGCCCGGTCGCGTCCAGTCGCACGGTCACGCGCAGCTTGTCGCCGGGCTCGAGGGTCACCGGGCCGGAGTCCACCGACAGCCACGGCACGTCCCGCGGGGCGCAGTCGCCGTAGGTCGGCAGCATCTCCGCCGTGTCCACGGGAGCGAACCCGAGCACCATGGTCCCGCCGACCTTGACCAGGCCGCAGGTGCTGCCCGCCCGGTAGGTCAGCTGGCTCGACGGGGGCAGGCTGGACCAGCGGTCGGTGGCCGGGTCGTAGACGAACCCCTCGTTGGTCAGCGCCTTCGGGTTGACCGTCGCACCGGAGCCGATGTCGGTCGCGCCCCCGGTGACACCGCCGGAGACCACCAGCCGGTCCGAGGACGCCGTGTAGGCCATCCCCCACAGCTGGATCGGCAGGTCCGCCTTGCGGGTCCAGGTGTCGGTCGCCGGGTCGTAGGCGTACGTGCGGTTCCAGGTGACGTCGCCCGCGCGGGTGCCGCCGGCGCAGTACACCTGTCCCGCGATCCCGGCGCACGCCAGGTGGGACGCCGCCACCGGGTAGTCGGCCAGCTGCTGCCAGGTGTCGGTGGCCGGGTCGTAGCGGTGGACCCCGCTGAGGAAGCAGTTGTTCGCGCAGCCGCCGACCACGTAGAGCTTCCCGTCCAGCACCGCCCGGCCGGCAGCGGCGAAGATGAACGGCGCGTCCGCGCCCCGGCTCCAGGTGTCGGTGGCCGGGTCGTAGATGTACAGCGCCCGGGACCCCTGGCTCAACGGCGGCCACCCGCCGGCGACGTAGAACTTGCCGTCGATGGCCGCGCCGGCCGCTGCCGACAGCGGCTCGGGCAGGTCGGCGATCCGGGACCAGGAGCGGTCGACGGGATCGTAGACGTACGCGGTCGCCAGCGGCGCGCCGTCGACCATGCCGCCGGCCGAGTAGATCTTCCCGTCGATCTCGGCGAGCGCGTTGTCCATGACCCTGGTCGGGTAGTTCGGCAGGTCGATCCAGGCGCCGGCGGAGGCGGACGTCCCCGGCGTCCCATGCGGACCGTCGGGTCCGTGCAACCCGTCCCGCCCCTGCGGTCCGGGCCGGCCGGTGCGCGCCGGAACGGTCGGGATGTTCGCGCCGGGCGCCTCCGGGGAGAACTCGCCTTCGACCCGGATCACCTCGGCGTGGCCGGCGGACCCGAGCAGGTCCGGCACCCGCGGGATCTCGTGGGTGCCGTCGCGCTCGCGCAGCTCCACCTGCGCCGGCGCCGTCCCGGTGTTGGTCACCACGAGCGTGACCTCGGTGGTGCGTCCCGCCACGACCGAGCCGGTGAGCGGGTCGGGCTCGACCGTCAGTCGACCGGCCGGCAGGTGGAAGTCGCGGCGGCTGGGCGGGCGCCCCGCCCCCAGGCTTCCCGGGCGGGTCTGGGCCTCGTACCCGTCCGCGGTGGCGGTCACCCCGGCGCTGCCCCAGCCCTCGTCGACCAGCCAGTAGAAGCCGTCGTCGAGCGCCGGGTCGTCCGGTGTGGCCACGGTGGTGGTGCGCCTCGTGGGATCCGCCACGGTGCTGACCGTCGCCCCGTTGAGCGGCGCGTGGGTGTTGCGGTCGCGGACGTGGCCGAACACCAGGCCGGCCCGCTGCGGCTCACAGCTGCGGGTGCCGACGAAGACGTCGTCGATCTCCCAGAAACGGGTGCTGAGCCGGTTGTCGACCATGTGGAAGCGCACCCTCACCTGCGACTGGCCGGCGGCCTGCGGGATCGGGACGATCTCCTGGGCCGGCCCCTCGACGAGCCCGGTCTGCTCCAGGACGGTCTGCCAGGTCGCCCCACCGTCGAGGCTCAGCTCCACCCGCGCGACGTCCTGCAGCGGCCGGAAGTGCTGCCGGAACATCAGGACGGGCTCGGCGTGCCCGCTCAGGTCGAACACCGGCGAGACCAGCGAGGAGTCCAGGTCCTCGACGACGCCCGGGCTGCGGGCGGTGACCGCGAAGCCGCCGTCGCCGCCGGTGAGGTTGCCGCGCCCGTCCGGGTCGTCGAACACCCATCCCCGGTGGCCGCTGCCGGTGTGGTCGACGACGCTCCACCCGTCCGGGAGCGCGCCGGTGGAGAAGTCCTCCTCGTACCCGTCGAACCGGTGCGCGTACCCCAGGTCCGGGCAGCTGTCCCCGTCCACGGGCACGGCCACGTCGTGGGTGAGGCTGTGGTCCCCGACGGTGATCTCGTGACTGACCGGCGGGTACCCGTCGTACAGCGGCTCCACGGTGAGGGTGTACGAGCCGCCGGCGGGCAGCGCCAGCTCGTAGCGCCCGGTGTCGGGTCGGGTGTGGACGGTCAGGTGCGGCTGCCCGGCGACGCCGACCGCGGCGTACAGGGGCCAGCCCTGCCCGGACCCGTCGGTGACCCGGCCGCGGACCGTGACCGCGTCCCGCGGCGCCAGCCGCACCGGATGGGCCACGGTGGCACCGGCGACGACGCTGACCTCGGTGGTCTGCGGCGCGTACCCGAACGCGGACACGCTCACCTGGTAGGTGCCGGGCGGCAGCGGCAGCCCGTACGTGCCGTCCTCGCCGGCGGTCCGCTGCCGGTGCACCGGGCCGGCGACCTCGATGGTCGCGCCTGGGACGGGTGTGCCGTCCACGGCGTCGGTGACGGTCACCTCCAGCCGGCCGGTGCCGGCGACCGGGGCGCGGTCCAGCAGCGCCAGCGCGTCCAGCCTGCCCTCGCCGTACACGTTGTTGTCGCCGGGAGTGCCGCCGCACTGCGGGTCGGGCGTGTCGACCGCGCTGGCGTCCAGCAGCGCCCTGGTCCCGTCCACGTCGCCGACCAGATCGGGCGCGGCCGACCACAGCAGCGCCACCGCGGCGGCGACGTGCGGCGCGGCCATCGAGGTGCCGTCGCCGAGCGCGTACCGGTCGCCGGGGACCGCCGAGCGGACCGCGACCCCGGGCGCGGAGATGTCCGGCTTGACGAGACCGTCCTCCCCACCGCGGCTGGAGAAGTCGGCGATCCGGCCGTCGGGTCCGTACGCGCCGACGGAGTAGTTCTGGGGGAGGCTGCCCGGCGACCCGCTGGTCCGGCAGGCCGGTCCGTTGTTGCCGTTGGACCAGACCGCGAAGATCCCGGACGCGGCCCAGGCGGCGGTGACGTCCTCCAGGAACGGGTCGTTGGACGGATGCTGGCTGCCCCAGGAGTTGTTGATGATGTGCGGCCGCCGGCTCGCGTCCGGGTTCGCTCCGGTCAGGTCGGTGGGCTCCAGCAGCCACTGCGCCGACGCGATGAGGGCGGCGTCGTCCGGGCAGCAGCCGTTCGTGGCGATCCACGTGACGTCGGGAGCCACGCCGACCCGGTTGTCGGCGCCGTCGTCGCCGACCATCGTCCCCATGGTGTGGGTGCCGTGACCGTTGCGGTCGCAGGGCGCGTCCGGGCACACGCCGGCGGCGTCGAACCAGTTGTAGTCGTGGACGAAAGTGCCGTCGCCCTGGTTGCCCCGGTACCGGTCGACCAGGGCCGGGTGGTCGTACTGCACCCCGGTGTCGAGGTTGGCCACGGTGATGCCGGCCCCGCGGGTCCCGTACTGTGCCCACGCCTCGGGCGCGCGGACGTCGGCGACGTTCCACTCCACGGCGCCGGCGGCGGCCGCCACCGGTTCCTCCCGCGACGGTGCGACCGGCGCCTGGTACGTGGTCGTCGGCAGCAGCGCCTCGACCTCCGGCCGCGCCGCCAGCTCGGCGGCCAGCTCGTCCGACCCGTTGCGGACGTGGATGGCGTTGGTGACCCAGAACGCCTGGTAGTCCGCACCCACCGCGTCCAGGTGCGCGCGGACCTCGGCCTGGCTGGCCCGCGCGGTCTCCCGCAGCAGCCGCGCCACCTCGGCGCCGCGCCGGTTCCAGTCCTCGATCCGGCTGGCCGCCGTCAGGTCGGCCCGCGGTGCGAAGCGGATCCAGAAGTCCGCCTCACCGTCGGCGGCGAGCTCGGCGGCCAGTTGCGGCGCGATGGTCCCGGGGCCGGACGGCTCCGGCGGTGCGGTACGGGCCGACGCCGGGACCGTGCCGCCGGCTGCCAGCAGGGCCACGGTGGCGACGACCACCGCCGGTCGCATGCCACGTCGACGACTCACCGGTCGCATGAGGCCTCCTCACCGCGGGGTACGGGTCGGCGGGATCGCGGCACGCTCGCGCGCGACGGTCACCCGGCCCCGACAGCCTGCGCCGGTGCGCCGCGTGGGTGCTATGGCTACTTCTGGGCATTATTCGGCCACGGCCACCCCGAACCGGTGCCATTCGCGGCGTATCAATCGATGCCGGTCGCGGCGAGACGAACCGGTGCCGGTCGGGAACGTCCGAACCGGCGCAGCGCCTCCGTCGGTGGGGACGTCGGCCGGCGTCACGACTCGGGCTTCTCGACGGTGTTGTCGACCACCAGGCGACCGTCCTGGTAGACCTGCAGCACCCGGTCGGCGAGGGTGGTGACCTCCAGCGCGTCACCGTCCACGATCACCAGGTCGGCCCGCTTGCCGGGCTCGATGGTGCCGAGCTCGTCCTGCAGGCCCATCAGCTCGGCCGCGGACCTGGTCGCCGCGTGCAGCGCCCGGGCCGGGGTCATGCCCGCCTCGACCAGCAGTGCCAGCTCGGCCAGGTTGCGGCCGTGCGGGGTGACCCCGCTGTCGGTCCCCATCGCGATCCGTACCCCGGCGGCGATCGCGCGACGGGCGGAGTCGGCGTGCGCCTGCGAGACCATCTTGGCCTTCTCCACCACGGTGGGTGAGATCCCGACGCCGGCCTCGGCGGCTTCCAGCACCCCGCGCGGCGCGATCAGGGTGGGGACGAGCCACGTGCCGCGCTCGAGCATCATGTCGATCGCCTCGTCGTCGAGGTAGATGCCGTGCTCGATGGAGCGCACGCCGTTGCGGACCGCGGTCTTGATGCCCTCGCTGCCCTGGGCGTGCGCCATGACGGCCAGGCCGGCGGCGGTGGCCTCCTCCACCATGACCGCGACCTCGGCGTCGCGGAAGTGGGGGTGCCGGGGGTCGTCCCGGGGTGAGGCGACGCCCCCGCTGGTCGCCACCTTGATGACGTTGGCGCCGGCGCGGATCAGCTCCCGCACCTTGCGCCGCACCTCGTCCGGACCGTCCACGATGCCCGACGGGCGGCCCGGGTGCGGCGGGAAGAGGGGTGACGAGACGCCGGAGGCCTCCCACGGGTCGCCGTGGCCGCCGGTCTGGCTCAGCATGGTGATCGCGATCTGCATGCGGGGCCCGGGGATCAGGCCGCGCCGCTGCGCCTCCTGTACGCCCAGGTCGGATCCCCCGGCCTCGCGGACCGTGGTGATGCCGACGGCGAGGGTGGCGCGCATGTTCTGCGCGGCCTCGTAGAACGCCAGCGAGAACGGCCGGCGCCGCACGCCGATCGGGTCCAGGCCGTTGACCATCAGGTGGACGTGGCAGTCGAACAGCCCGGGCAGGATGGTCCGCGCCGAGCAGTCCACCGCCACGTCACCGTCGAGACCCGTGCCGACGTCGACGATGCGACCGTCCTCGATGACGACGTCACCCGGCCGCGGGTCGCTGCCGGTGCCGTCGAAGATCAGACCGCCGGTGAAGAGCGTACGCATGGGAAGCCTTTCGCCGCAGGGGTGCGCAGCGACCGGGACCTGGGGGCGACCGGTGCTCCTGCGCGGGGTCTGCCGACGATCGTGCCACGCTCGACGGCCGCGGACCAGTGCGGTTGCATCGACGGTAGCGAGATCCTCGAGGGCAGACATACCGCTCCGGCCGGTCGCGCAGGGTCAGCCTCGCGACGGAGGTACGGCCACGTGGCGGCAGCGGGCTGAACGGAGTGCCGCGCCGTCGGCCTGGAACTGTCCGCAAGCACTGTCCACAAGGACGATCACGAAGCGGCTCAGTCGGCCGACGCCGACGATGCCACAGCCCGACGGATGTCGTCGCGGGTGCTCCGCCCACCGAGGTCCAACGCCTCATCGAGGAACGGCTCGTCCCACTGCCGCCAGGCCATCGTCGCCACGTGCACTCCCTGACCGACGGTCCCGGCCTCCGGCACACCTCGCCCGCGGCCGTCCATCGCGGCGAGACGTCCCGATCAGGGTCTGCGCTCGGTCGCATTCTTGAGCACCCTGGCGATATCCCGTACCGCGTCCAGCGTCCCGGATGCGACCGCCGTGATCAAGTCATAGGCGGCGTCGTTGGAGAGCGTCAGCCGCCGACCGTTGAGCCCGTAGAAGGCGATCAAGGCACCGAGCGCCAGCCGCTTGTTTCCGTCCACCAGTGCGTGATTGCGGGCCAGCGAGTGCACCAGTGCGGCCGCCTTCTCGTCAAGGCTTGGATACGCTTCCCGACCGAACGCGGTCGCCTGCGGGCGCGCCAGCGACGACTCGAGCAGGCCGAAGTCCCGGACTTTGACGTCAGCGCCGATCACGCGCTCGGCCACGCGCATCAGGTCGCGCAGTGTCAGGTAGATCATTCGGCGAGGCGACGCAGGGCCTCGGCGTACCGGGGTACCTCCTCGTCCAGCACCCGCTCGAGCAAGTCGGCACGGCTGTGCTGCTCCACATACTCCCGGATCGCCTGCCGAGCCACCTCCTGCATGGAACGGCCCTCGAGCGCCGCGCGTTGGCGTAGCGCCTCGGCTTCCTCGTCACTGAGCCGCAACGTCATGGCCACAGCGGCGATGATACCACTCTTGATACCACAGCGGCGGGTCGCAGACCCGTGGTCATCCCGCAGCTGCTGGCACTGCTGCGGCCCGGCGCCGGCCCGCTGCCAGCCGGACGGGCGCCGACGCGGCTGCCGGACCCCAGGCTGAGCTCCCGGCTGCACAGCGCCCCGCCCGGTAGACGACGAGGCCGCTGCTCCCCTGCAACGACCCCACGTGGTGGGCGACTCCGCCACCTGCCGGCACCCGCCTCGACGCGATCAACGCGCGTTGCCCACTCCGACAAGCTGCTGGAGGAGGACGGTCTTGCCCAGCTCTCGGCGCAGACTTCCGCCCGTAAGACCGCAGACTTCCCGCCGGCCTCCGCATCGCCGACCGGACACCGCCCGGCCCCGGACGCCACTACCGACCGTCGACCGCGTCGAGCGTCAGCGCCCCGCAACGGTGACCGTGTCCGTGCGCGCCGCATCGTGGCGCGCACGGACACGGTCACCGGCGTCGCCGTGCGGGCTCCATCCGCACAGCGTCCGCTACTCCCGCGAACCGGCACTCAGGCGGGGACCTGCTGCT
Source organism: Micromonosporaceae bacterium (assembly GCA_047459215.1). Classification (GTDB taxonomy): domain Bacteria; phylum Actinomycetota; class Actinomycetes; order Mycobacteriales; family Micromonosporaceae; genus Natronosporangium. The sequence continues at coordinate 23,774 of VSBZ01000042.1, forward strand.
TCTGGCCCAGTCGTGCCATGACCCCGTCCAGCACCTCCTGCACCAGTTCCTCGCTCACCTCATACCGGTCGGCGGACCGCTGCAGGGCCTCTCGCGGCAGCTGAGCCAGGGGAGAGGGAGCACGCGACGAGCCGGCGGGAACCCAACCGCTCTCCCGGCGCACCAGCAGGCGCAGCACGTCCGGACGCGAGTAGTGGCCGACCGTATCGATGATCGCTTTCCACGCCTTGATCATGGCGGCCTGACACTCGGCGTAGATGATCTGGTTCCCGAACTCGGGGCCCGCGAGTGGAATTCCCAGAGGCGCGATGACCGAGCTGCCGCCGTGCGCGTAGGACGTGTTCATCTTGCCCTTGTAGGGGAAGTCGTCGGGGATGTCGTCCTCGGCGATGTACCCGCACGCCGACAACACGAAGGCGCCCGCTTCCAGGGCGTGTGCCCGGACCGACGAGTGGCCCCAGAAGGTGCCCTGGGTGTCCGGCTCTTCCAACTGCGGACCGGTGTGCAACGCGAAGGAGCCGGGGAAGACGGCGATGTGGAAGTCCTCCCCCTGCGCGATCATGGCCGCCCGCACCAGCGTCATCAAGTGTTCGCCGCAGATGAGCCCGCCGATCCGGCCGATGTCGGTGTCGAACACGACCAAGTCCGAGGCGTCCCCCATGCCCCAGAACATGCGCTCGGTGAACGTCGGCATCAGCTTGCGGTGGCGACCCAGGATCGCTCCGTCCCGGCCGATGAACAGGAGGGTGTTGTAGATGGTCTGTGCCTCGGGACGAGGATCCATCTCGTTGCATCCCAGCACGACGTAGGCGCCTGCCTCGCGTGCGGCCTGCGCCAGCTGGTCGGTGTCCTCGCTCGGGATGACCAGTGCGGCGTCCCGGAAGCGGACCCGACCCTCGATCCACTGCGGCAGGTGCGAGTCCCAGCCTTCAGTCCAGTACGGGTAACCGGACAGCCACACTTCCGGGAAAACGATCAACTCAGCGCCGTTGCGTCCCGCCTCCCGGATGGTGGCGCAGGCCCGCTCAACAGACTTCTGTCGGTCCAGAAACACGGGTGACACCTGCGCGATTGCCACCTTGACGCTCTCGCGGCCGCCAAGAACCGCCTTCGGCCTGCTCCGGGCCATGGCGCACCTCCCTGCTGGGTGAAGGTCGTACGACCTGACTCCTCTGCCACGACCGAGGTCGGGGACCGCCCCGAGCCGGACACCCTTGACTCGCAGTGTGAAGACTTCGCCACTCAGGGGTGTCACCCGGTTGGGTACCTTTCGTGAGCGCCGGCTCGGTTCGACTCGCCGGATCTCGGCGATGCCGCCGTACTCGCGTGCCGCCACCGCTGCCAGACGCGAACCGGGCCGAGTGGGGACCTTGACAACCGGGAACTGGGTGGGGCAGATTGCACCCCACGATAGTCAGGAGTCCTGAGGATTTCGGAGGTGGCCGTGACAGTGCCAGCGAGCGGAGCGACGACGATCCCGGGGTACACGTACGGCACCGCGGACGTGGCCCGTTCCCCGGTCACGGACGACGACCTGGCCACGCTGCTCAGCACGCTGCTGTGGACGGACGCCGACGAGCGGGCGCTGCGGCAGGCCGGAGACGTGCTCGCCGGCCAGGAGGAGGCCGTCCTCGACGTGTGGTACGGCTACGTGGCGTCGCAGCCGCACCTGGTGGCGTACTTCGCCGGTCCGG
>VSBZ01000212.1:0-4245 GCA_047459215.1 Micromonosporaceae bacterium
GTCGTGGAGATACGCGGCCTGCGGAAGTCCTACCGCACCTGGCGCGGCGGGCGCAGGCAGGCCCTGGACGGGTTCGACATGGAGGTGGCGCCCGGCCAGGTGCACGGGTTCCTCGGCCCCAACGGCTCGGGCAAGACCACCACGTTGCGTGCCCTGCTCGGACTGGTCGCCGCCAACGGCGGCCAGATGCGGCTGTTCGGCCGTGAGGTGCCGGCGGCGTTGCCGGAGGTGGCCGGCCAGGTGGGCGCCATCGTGGAGAGCCCGCAGTTCTTCGGCAACTTCAGCGGCCGGGAGACACTGGTCCTGCTGGCGACCGCGGGCGGGATCCCCCGGGCGCGGGTCGACGAGGTGCTGGAGCTGGTCGGGTTGCGCGACCGGGCCCGGGAGCGGGTCAAGTCCTACTCCCTGGGCATGAGGCAGCGGCTGGCGGTCGCGTCGGCCCTGCTCAAGCGGCCACGACTGCTCATCCTGGACGAACCGGCCAACGGTCTCGACCCGGCGGGGATCCGGGAGATGCGCGATCTCATGCGTAACCTCGCCGCGGAGGGCACGACCGTCCTGCTGTCCAGCCACATCCTCTCCGAGGTGCAGCAGATCTGCGACACCGTGACGATCATCTCGTTGGGACGGCGGGTGGTCGCCGGTCCGGTCTCGGAGGTTCTCGCCGCGCACGCCACCGGGGACGTCCTGGTCCGGCTGGAGTCGCCGGCCGACCACGACGCCGCCGCCCGGGTGCTGCGGGAGGCCGGTGCCACGGTGACCGTCCGCGACGACCACCTGCTGGTGCACCGTCCGGAGCGGCCCTCCTGGGTCACGCGCACCCTCGCGCAGCGGGACATCTACGTCGCCGAGCTGAGCCCGGTGGGAGTCGACCTGGAGTCGGTGTTCCTCGAGCTGACCGGAACGGCACCGGTGCCGGGTCGCCCCAGACAGGTGGACGAGTCGGTGGCCGTGGAGGCCACGTCGGGTCAGGAGGTGGCGCGGTGAACCTGGCACGGGCAGAGTGGCGCCGGCTGTTCAAGCGCCGCGTCACCCGCTGGCTGCTCCTGTTCGTGGTCGGGGTGCTGGGCCTGCTGGTGGTGAACACGTGGCACAGCTCCCACCGCGTCGACGAGGCGGCGCTGCGAGAGGCCGAGGAGTGGGCACGGGCGGACTACGAGAACTTCCGCCGGGAGTTCGAGCAGGTCATCCTGCCGGAGCAGATCGAGGAGTGTGAGCGGGCGAAGCGCGCCGGCGGCGCGGCCGCCGAGGGGTGGCCCGACGACTGCCAGGACCTGGCCGTGGTGATGGCGCCCCGCCCGGAGGACTTCAGCGCCCAGAACTACCTCCCTTCGACGTTCGACTTCCGCCGCGACGTCCCGGGCCTGGTCCAACCGTTCGCGTGGCTGTTGGCGATGTTCGCGTTCCTGGTCGCGGCGTCGTACGTGGGCGCCGAATGGCGCAGCGGCGGGATGACCAACCTGCTGCTGTGGCGACCGCGCCGAGTCGCCGTGCTCAGCGTCAAGCTGGGCACCCTGCTGACCGCCCTGGCCGTGGTGGGGGTGGCGCTGAGCGCACTGTGGACCGCCGCGCTGTGGCTGGTCGCGACCAACCGCGGCGTCACCGACACCATGACGTCCGGCGCCTGGCAGTCGTTCGGCCTGACCGGCCTGCGGGTCCTGGCGCTGATGCTGGTCGCCGGGACCGTGGGCTTCGCGGTCGCCTCCCTCGGCCGGCACACCGCCGCGGCGCTGGGCACCGCGATCGCCGCCTTCGCGGTCGGGGTCGGGGGCGTCGGCGCGGTGGTCTACTCCCTCGACGTGCGGTTCCCGGACCGGTGGCTGTGGCCGGTGTACACGCAGGCGTGGTTGGAGCGGTCGGTCAAGGTGTACGACTACAGCGCCCCCTGCGTGGTGGGCGGCCCGTTCGGCGCCTGCCAGCCGCCGGCCTTCGAGATCACGTGGCAGATGGCCGGCGTGGGCATGGCCGGCCTGGTGGTCCTGGCGGTCGGCGCCGCCCTGTGGCACATCCGCAGCCGGGACGTGACCTGACGCGCAGCGGTCCGGGCCCGTCACCGCCGGGACGTAACCTGGCACCGTGACCTCCCGCAGCGCCGACCACCCGGACCCGGCGCCGCGCGAGCTCCAGGTCGGTGCGGCCCCCGGGGACGACGTTCCCGCCTCCCGCGACGCGGCCGACCCCGGTGCGGCCACGGCGGAGGTGGCCGGCCCGGGTCCGGCGGGTGGTGGCGCGGGCGAGCCCGGTCCGGCCGCCGACGACGGCGGTCGCCCGGCGCCGGTGCCGGCGCCGCGGCCACCCCTGGACGACCTGTCCCAACGGATCCTCGCCTTCGAACGCCAGTGGTGGCGGCGGCCCGGCGCCAAGGAGCGGGCGATCCGGGAGCGGTTCGGCCTGTCCGTCACGCGCTACTACCAGTTGCTCAACTCGCTGCTCGACGACCCGGGCGCGCTGGCGTACGACCCGGTGCTGGTGCTGCGCCTGCGGCGGCTGCGCCAGCGACGGTCCGGTGGCGCGTCCCGGGGCGGCCTTCGGTAGGTTCCCACCCGACGACGAGGCGGAGGTGCGCGATGCGGGTGTGGGTGCCGTACGCCGACGTGCTCCCCGATCTGCCCGAGACGTTGGCGGTGGACGTGTACGACGGCAGGGGGCAGGTGCCGGCGAGCATCACCGACGTGGAGTGCTACGTCACGCCGTACACCTTCAGCCGCCGGCCGCTGGAGCTGATGGCGCGGATGCCCCGGCTGCGGGTGGTGCAGACCCTGACCGCCGGCTACGAGCACGTCCTGCCGTACCTGCCGGACGGGGTGACGTTGTGCAACGCCGGCCGGCTGCACGACGCCAGCACCGCGGAGCTCGCGGTCGCCCTCATGCTGGCCTCCCTGCGCGGCATTCCCGACTTCGTCCGCGGCCAGGACGCCGGCGAGTGGCGGCACCGGACGTACCGGTCGCTGGCGGACTCGACCGTCCTCATCGTCGGGTACGGCGGGATCGGCTCGGCGATCGAGCGGCGGCTGGCCGGTTTCGAGGTGGAGGTGCTGCGGGTGGCCAGGCGGGAGCGGGACGGGGTGGCGCCGGTCAGCGCCCTGCCCGAGCTGCTGCCACGCGCCGACGTGGTGGTCATCTGCGTCCCGCTCAACGACGAGACCCGGCACCTGGTCGACGCCGCGTTTCTGGCCCGGATGCGGGACGGTGCGCTGCTGGTCAACGTGGCCCGTGGCGCGGTGGTGGACACCGATGCGCTGGTGGCGGAGGTGGCGGCGGGACGGTTGCGGGCCGCGCTGGACGTCACCGACCCGGAACCGCCGCCGCCCGGACACCCGCTGTGGAGCCTGCCGGGGGTGTTGCTCACCCCGCACGTGGGCGGCGACTCCACCGCCTTCTTCCCCCGCGCCCGTCGGCTGATCATCGACCAGCTGCGCCGGTTCGCCGGCGGTGAGCCGGTCCATCACGTGGTCCACGGCCCCGCCCAGCCGTACCCGGCCGGATCACGGTCGGCCACCGGCGGCGGCCTCGGCCACGGCGTGGACTCCGCAGGCCGTCAGAAAGGCGGCGGCGGAGACCGGTGACAGGTACAACCGGAACCCTGGAGGCATGGGCACGCCCACCTGTCCACGACGGAGCGCTACCTGCAGTCGGCAGACCGGCTCGACGAGCACGCGAACTACGCCATGGTCGGGTTGCTGGTCCGGAGAGGAGCGCTCGCATGAGCCAGCCCGACGACGACGTGATGGTCTACATGACTCGCGAGGAATGCGAGGACGCCGTGCAGCGCGCACCGAGGTCGGCATGACCTAGGAGGAGCTGGCCGACTGCGCCCGCCGCGGGGATTTCCCATCTCGCCGGGCCCGGATGCTCTTGGTGGCGATCGGCGACCCGCTGGTCGGCGGTGACGACGACCAGCATGAGTACGGCGTTTCCTGCGGGACGGCCGCCGCTGGGTACACCCGGCGTACGGGCCGGTGCAGGTCGGCCGGCCGGGGTGGCGCCGTCGACGGCCGTAGGCAGAGTTGAGGGCGGAGGGCATGAAGGCGCGCCGCCGAGTCGGCGTGAGCCGCCGGTCGACCGACCGTCCGGTCGCAGTACCCGGCCTGCCTATGATGAGCCGGTGATCGACTTCCAGAACGCCTCCGTCTTCAAGCTGAGCCCCGTCCCGACGCAGGAGGGGGCGGACGCGGTCGCGCCGCTGCTCATCCAGGACGAGCAGGTGCTGGCCTCCTTCAAGACGGTGCGCGACATGGTGGTGTT
>VSBZ01000043.1:0-25255 GCA_047459215.1 Micromonosporaceae bacterium
TGAGCCAGGATCAAACTCTCCAACAAAAACATCAACCCTGGCAAAACACCCATCCACCCGCAAACACGAGCAGACAGGCACCAAACGGCACCAACCAAACACCCTGTCGAGATATCAAGGAACAGACACACACTGAACAGGCCGCGAGCAACGGCCGCGTTCAGGGTGGGCGGTCAAAGCTACTCCGGGCGACGGTCCGGCGTCAAACCTCCCGGTCCCGCCACTCCGGTCGGCGGTCTGGTCAACCACCGGCCACCGCCGGTTGTTCCCAGTGCCGGCGATGAACGATAGCGTGGCCGCCTCGGGGTCGCAACCCGCCGGTCCGTGGCCTGGATCACGCGGGAGCACATCCCCACGAGGTCGCCGAACACGACAACACCCGGGCATAGCGGATCATTCCCGACGGCGCGTGCGGCGGGCGCGGACGCGCCGGCGGGTCACCGGGCCAGCTCGACCCCGGCGACCGTACGGCGGCCGCGACGCAGCACCAGGAACCGGCCGTGCAGCAGCCAGTCCGCCGGCGGCGGCGCGTCCGCTTCCTCGACGCGCCGGTTGTTGATGTACGCGCCGCCCTCGGCCACGACGCGCCGCGCCTCCTTCAGCCCGCCGGTCAGGCCGGTGGTCCGGAACAGCTCCGCCACGGTCGGGAGCTCACCGGAGATCCGTGTCAGGCCGGCCTCGGCCAGGGCGGACCGCAGCGTCTCCTCGCCCAGGTCGGCCAGGTCGCCCCGGCCGAACAGCGCCTGGCTCGCCGCGATCACCTGCCGACATTCCGCTTCCCCGTGCAGCAGCGTGGTGAGCTCCTCGGCGAGCGCCCGCTGGGCCTCGCGCGCGGCCGGACGCTCGGCGGTCGCCTTCTCCAGCTGCTCGATCTCCTCGCGGCTACGGAAGCTGAACAGCCTCAGGTAGTTGCCGACGTCCGCGTCCGCGGTGTTGAGCCAGAACTGGTAGAAGGCGTACGGCGTGGTCATCCGCCGGTCGAGCCAGATGGTCAGACCGCCGGCGGTCTTGCCGAACTTCGTCCCGTCGGAGCGGGTCACCAGCGGCGTGGTGAAGCCGTGTACGGGGCCGACCCCCTTGCGCCGACAGAAGTCGACGCCCGCGACGATGTTGCCCCACTGGTCGGAGCCACCGTGCTGCAGCGTCACGCCGTAGTGACAGCGCAGGTGGTAGAAGTCGTACGCCTGGAGCACCTGGTAGCTGAACTCGGTGAAGCTGATGCCCACCGTCTCCAGCCGCGCCTTGACGACCTCCCGGTTGAGCATCTGGGTGAGCGGGAAGTGCTTGCCGATGTCCCGGAGGAACTCCAGGGCGCTCAGCGGCGCCGTCCAGTCGAGGTTGTTGACCATGCGGGCCGCAACCGGACCGGTGAAGTCGAAGAACGGCTCGAGCTGCGACCGGATGAGCTCGGCCCGTTCGGCGACGACCTCCGGGGACTGCAGCGGCCGCTCCCCCTCCTCCTTCGGGTCGCCGATCAGCCCGGTCGAGCCGCCCACCAGCAGGATCGGCCGGTGGCCGGCCCGCTGCAGGCGCCGGGCGGTCAGGATCTGAACCAGGTTGCCGATGTGCAGGCTTTCCGCCGTCGGGTCGAAACCGGCGTAGAACGTCACCGGCCCGGCGGCGAGGTGGGCGCGTAGCGCCTCCGGGTCGGTGGAGTCCTGGATCAGGCCCCGCCAGCGCAGCTCGTCGAGAATGTCCGCCACGTGCGTGATTCTCCCTCACCGCCGCATCCGCCGCCGAACCACCTTAGGGTCGCCTACGGGGTCCGGCGACGCCGGCGGGGGTCCGGCGCCGGCGGGTACGAGCGATGATCTTGGTGGGGACGAGCGGCTGGCAGTACCGGCACTGGCGGGACCGGTTCTATCCGCCCGGGCTGCCGCAGCGGCGGTGGCTGGCGCACTACGCCACCAGGTTCCCCACCGTCGAGATCAACAGCGCCTTCTACCGGCTGCCGGAGCGGGCCACGTTCGCCGGCTGGCGGGAGCAGACCCCGCCGGGATTCTGCGCCGCGGTGAAGATGAGCCGCTACCTCACCCACGTGCGACGGCTGCGCGACCCGGCCGAGCCGGTCGCGCGGTTCCTGGAGCGGGTCGCCGGCCTGGGTGACCGGCTGGGGCCGGTGCTGCTGCAGCTCCCCCCGAACCTGCCGGCCGACCCGGACGCGCTGGCGGCCACGCTGGCGTGCTTCCCCGCCGGGGTGCGGGTCGCGGTGGAGCCCAGGCACGCGTCGTGGTGGGTCGAACCGGTGCGGCGCACGCTCGCGGCGCACGGCGCGGCCCTGTGCTGGGCCGACCGCCGGGGCCGGCCGGTGACGCCGCTGTGGCGCACCGCGGACTTCGGCTACCTGCGGCTGCACGAGGGCGCCGCCACGCCCTGGCCGAGGTACGGCCGGGCGGCGCTGCGCTCCTGGGTACGGCGGGTGGTCGACGCGTTCGGCACGGACGCGCCGGTGTTCGTCTACTTCAACAACGACCAGGAGGGCGCGGCACCGGTCGACGCGGCGGCCTTCGCCGACCTCTGCGCCGACGCCCTGGCGCCCCTGCCCTCCTGAGTGGAGGTCACCATGTGGCGGTCCCGTATGTACCTCCTGAGTGGACGTCCGCTCTGGAGTCCTGGAGTGAGCCGGTCCGCCGGACCGTCCCGCGGCCGAAGACTGTCACCCCCTCCACCTACGTTGCCGTCACGCGTGACGGGTACCGGCGGGTGACGGAGGGGAGCATGGGCGCGAGAAACGCCATCCTCATGTACGTGGACGCGGGTACGGACGTCCGGGCGGTCCTGCAGGCGGCGCCTCCGCCCGACCGTGAGGCGACCCGCTCACTGGTGGAGCGCCTCTACCCGTCCCGCCGCGTCGTCCCGATCGGCGACGGAGACCTGGAACAGAACTCTCACCCGCCGACCAACCAGGTCTACGCGGCGTGCTTCCCCGGCCTTTCGGTGGTGTGCACCGAGGACGCCTCTCTGGGCTGTCCGTCACGGCTCGCCGACCCCTTCCTCGCCGAGGCCAAGGGACGGACCCTCTACCTGCACGCCCGGTTCGGCAGCGTGGACTGGTTCGGGTACGCGATCCGGGAGCCCGACGGCACGCTGCGGCGCTCGTTGAGCCTGTGTGTCGTCCTCCTCGGCTTCGCCGTGAGGGGTCCCGGGCTCCTGACGCGGTGGCGGCGGCGCCGTCCGGCGCCGCCGCCACCGTCACCGCTGTCCCGGACCGGTGCGCCGGACGGCACACCCGGCACCTGACCGACCAGATGTGACACCGGGCCACAGGGGCCGGCCCGCCACCCACGGCCGGCCCGACGCCCTTCCGCCTGGGCCGGTCAGCCCCGCTCCGCGCAGGTTTGCCGACGACCCTGAGGGGTGACGTCAGACGGGAGACCCGAGGGTGGGAGGCGACTGTGAGGGCGATGGTGTACGGCGGTCCGGGCCGGAAGTCGTGGGAGGACGTCCCCGACCCGGTGATCCGGGACCCGCGGGACGCGATCATCCAGGTGGACACGGTCACCATCTGCGGCACGGACCTGCACATCCTGGCCGGTGACGTACCGACGGTGCAGCCCGGTCGGATTCTCGGGCACGAAGCGGTGGGCACGGTCGTCGAGACCGGCAGCGGGGTGAGCCTCAAGCGCGGCGACCGGGTGATCGCGTCGTGCATCTCCGCGTGCGGCGTGTGCCGCTACTGCCGCGAAGGCAGGTACGGGCAGTGCCTGCGCGGCGGCGGTTGGATCCTCGGCCACACGATCGACGGGGTGCAGGCGGAGTACGCCCGCCTGCCGTTCGCCGACCTGTCCACCCACCTGCTGCCGGACGGCGTCAGCGACGAGGCGGCGGTGCTGCTCGCCGACATCTTCCCCACCGGGTACGAGGTGGGCGTGCTCAACGGTCGGGTGCAGCCCGGCGACACCGTGGTGGTGGTCGGCGCCGGGCCGATCGGGCTGGCCGCGATCATGACGTCCCGGCTGTTCTCCCCGGCCCACGTGGTGGCGGTCGACAAGGCGGAGAGCCGGCTGCAGGCGGCCAAGGGTCTCGGCGCGGACGTCGTCGTGGGTCCCGGCACCGACGCGCGGGAGGTGGTCGCCGAGCTGGCCGGTGGTCTCGGCGCCGACGTGGCGATGGAGGCGGTCGGCCATCCGGAGACGTTCGAGCTGTGTACCAGGCTGGTACGCCCCGGCGGCCGGATCGCGAGCATCGGCGTGTTCGGTCAGCCGGCCACGTTGCACCTGGAGGACCTGTGGATCCGTGACGTCACGATCACGACCGGCCTGGTCGACACCTCCTCCACACCCACGCTGCTGCGGATGATCGCATCCGGACAGCTCACGACCGAGCGGATGGTCACGCACCGCTTCGGCATGGACGAGTTCCCGCGGGCGTACGAGGTGTTCGCCGACCCGGCCGGCTCCGGTGCGCTCAAGGTCGTCGTGTCCCGGACCTGACCCGTACGGTATCCGGCCTGCCGGCCCGGGCCGGGTCAGCCGCGGTCCGGCATGCTCCCGTCGATCCCAGCGGCGGCGAGCCCGGTGCCCTCGGTCGGTCGGCGCGCCGGCGGGCCGCAATCCGACCGGAGGCGAACGGCACCAACCACCGGGGCGGCGCCGTTGTCGCGGGCATCGCCCCACCGCGGTGCGGTGAGGCGAACGCTCGCACGAGGTCGCGGACGGCCACCGCGGCGCGGCCGGTCCCGCTCGGGTCGAGAGGTCGCCGCTACCGGGTCGGTGGCGACGGCCTGATCTGTCTGGCCGCCATCGTGTCCCGCCACCGCACCGGGTGCGGCGACGTGCGCCGTGGGCGGCCGGGGTGGTGGCGTGCCCGTCCGGACCGGAGACGTGCAGGGGGTCGCCAGCCCGGGGAAACTGCCGACGCGTGGCGAGAGATCCCGCAGGTCGCGTCCACCGGGCACGACCGCCTCGACGCCTCACGCGACCGCGCAACGGTGCTCACGCATTGAGGTTTACTGTTGCCCATGAGCAGGGGTGCGCTTGGACAGCGCGGGACGGCCCGGTCATGACCCGGCGCCCCACCAGCGTCACCGGGAGGCCAGGGGCCTCGACGTTCGACAGTGGCGAGGCCGCCACGCGGAGTTGCCGACGGAGGTGTGGATGGGCCGTCCTACGTCCTTCACGGAGGCAGGTCCGCTGTCGGCTGGCTCTACCTCGCCTACCTGCTGGCGGCGAAGCAACGGCAGGCCGAGGTACGCACCCCTCACCTCATGGAGGGACTAGCAGGAAGCCTGCGGGTATGACTGCCAGGTGGTGCTGAGCCAGATGGTGGACCAGCGAGTCGGACACTTCCCAGCCGACGCCCGGGCCAGCTTCGGGTTTCCGAGCGAGCGGTTCGGCTTTCGCCATCTCCACGACGAGGGAGCAAGCTACGTCGGGTACGCCAATCCTCCTATCTGGATATGGATCAGCCTGGACAGACGCAACCGGACGGTGGAGACCATCCCAAGTTCGACGACGGCGAGGTGACGGGTGACGTGCCCCTGAAGCTGCTGGTGGAGAAGGCGACCGGACGGGGCTTCAACTTCTCCCCGGGCAGTGCTCAGACCAGACGCGGAATGGCCGCGTCGCTGCGGCGTCAGGCGACGGCTCTCAGTGAGCTCATGCCGCTGCTCCAGTCGCCGGAAGGCCGGAACCTGATCAGGCAGCTCGTGCGCCAGGAGCAGGAGTAGCGTCGCCCGGGTCGGTGCGGACCACGATCGAGGTCGAGGTCGATGGCGGGCGTCACACCGGAGCTCGCCGCGGGGTCCCCGCGCCCACGACCCGGACGACGGCGACGGCCACGTACAGCAGGATCGCGACCTCGTTGAGGACCCCGCCCCACTGCCACGCGATGGGACTGCCGACCGCGTCGCCGCCGAGGAGGCGCAGCACCAGCGAGGCGTGCAGCAGCGCCAGCGGCCCGTACATCACCGGGTGGTACGGCAGCCGTACGCCCAGCACCGCGGGGATGATCACGGGTGCGTGGGCGAACACCATCGTGATGACGAAGCCGAGGAACAGCGCGTGCAGCATGGCGCCGTAGGTGGCCGCGCTGGTCATCGCCCCGTCGGCCAGCCACAGCGCACCCGCGACCGCGAGCCACGCGTACCCGCCCAGGAGCGCGACGGCCATGTAGCGGGTCACGCCCCGCGCGCGGACGGTGCGGCGCGCGAGGTCGTAGGTGGATAGCCACGCCGCCAGGCCGAGCAGGCCGGCACCGGCCACCCGGACCCCGACCGCCTCGGCGACCAGGGAGGCGAGCAGGCCGGCGGTGAGCAGGCCCACCACACCGACGAACAGCTGACGGGACCGGGGGGTGGCCCCGGTCATGCGGGACAGTTCCAGCCGCTCGCCGGCGATGGTGAGCACGAGGAAGCCCGCCAGCCACGGGACGATCCGCGGGATCTGCCATCCCGCCAGCCACAGCCCGGCCGTGACCGTCCAGCAGCCGGCACCGACGGCCTGCACGGTGTTGTGCAGCGACGGCTGGATGCGGTGGACGGCGGCGTAGATGCCGACCAGGACGGCGCCGCCGGCGGCGAGCAGCGCCTGGCCCAGCCCGGCCGGTGCGCCGGCCACGAGCGCCAGCCCGCCGGCGCCCGCCGCCGCGGGGGCCAGGTACGCCCACGCGGCGCCCAGCGCGACGGCGCGCTCCAGGGCGATGAGGGTGCCCAGGAAGCCGAGGGTCATGAACACGCCGTGGCCGTCGGCCAGCCGCTCTCCGGCCGGCAGCGGGACGCCCAGCAGGAGCAGTCCGGCCCACAGCCCCGCCAGCAGGGAGACGCCGCCGCCGGCCATGAGCAGCGGCACCCACCGGGGGCGCCGTGCGCGCGGCGCCGTCACCGCGACGGGCGCCGCCCCCGTCCCGGGCGACGGGATCCCCGGGGCGGCTTGCGACCGCTGGGTCCCCGGCGTGGTCTCCGGTGACCGGGTCACCACGACCACCCCAGTTGCCGGCGGGCGAGGTCGTTCATCATCTCCGGGCGCCACGGCGGCTCCCAGACGATCCGCAGGTCGACGTCGTCCACGCCGGGCGCGCCGCCCAGCGCGGCCCGGATCTCGTCGTCGAAGTACGCCCCGAGGGGGCAGCCGGGCGTGGTCAGGGTCATCCACACCCGGGCGGTGCCGTCCCGTACGCGTACGTCGTAGACGAGGCCGAGGTCGACGATGTTGACCCCCAGCTCGGGGTCGATGACCTTCCGCAACAGGTCCCGGTAGACGCACCCGTCCGGTGGTCGCCACGGCACCGGTGTCCGGACTCCGAAGGAGGGCTCCGCAGGCGGTCCGACGGTGGACTCGATCCGCGGTGCGAGGTCCGCGGGTGCCGTCGGCCCGGCCGCGGGTGCCGCCGCCGCCGGGGATGCCGCGGGGGCCGCGGGCGGGCCGCCCGCTGCGCTAGCTCGTCCGCTCACACCGGCATTATTACCGAATTGATTCGTAAAAACTAGACCTGGTCGGTGTGGTCCGCGTCCCGCCGGTCCCGGCGCCGCAGGTGGGCGACGCACAGGTCCGGCTCGACGAACGGCTCCAGGCGCTCGGTCTCGACGGGGGCACCCAGCTCGGCGAGCAACCCCTGCATCAGTCCCAGGTGGACGGAGCAGACCACGTCCCGGTGCTCGACGGCGGTCTCGCGGAAGGGACAGTGATGCAGCCGGATCTGCCCGTCACCGTCGACGGTCGCCGTCTCGGGCGCGAACCCGATCTCGTCGAGGGTGTCCACCAGCCGTCGGACGGCGGTGTCCGCGTCGACGCGACGGAACGGCGGCGGCCGCTCGGCCAGGTACCGCCCCCAGGCCCGACCGGCGCGGGCGGCCTCCTCGGCCGGCTCGGATGCGTGCGCCGCCAGCCAGCTGGCGAGGACCTCCGCCAGCAGCCGGTAGCTGCGCCGCCCGGACCCGGCACGGTGCGGGCGGGCGCGGTACAGCGCGCGCGGCCGGCCCGGCCGGTCCCGCTCCTCCGCGGTGCGCGTGGCGAGCCCCGCGCCGACCAGGCCGTCGAGGTGGAACCGCACGGTGTTCGGGTGCAGGCGGACGCGACGGGCGATCTCCCCCACCGTCAGCGGACGCCCGCTGTCCTGCAGGACCTCCAGCACGCGCGCCCGGCTCTCGCCCAGCCCCGACGGTCCGGGGTCGGGCCGGGTCAGCTCACGGACGTCCATGCCGGCAATTCTCACACGGGAATCGGGGAAACCAGCGGTGCCGCTCACCCGTCGGCGGACCGGACCGGGTGGGAGGCGACGAGCTCGGTGTCCACGCCGAGCGGCCCCACCTTGGCGGCCCCACCCGGGGAGCCGAGCGGGGCGTCCCGGCCGGGCAGCGGCTGAGTGAAGAACCGGGCGTTGTCCTCCCGGTACGGCTCCAGGTGCGCGGGCAGGTCGTCCTCGTAGAAGATCGCCTCCACCGGGCAGACCGGCTCGCACGCCCCGCAGTCCACGCACTCGTCGGGATGGATGTACAGGGAGCGGCCGCCCTCGTAGATGCAGTCGACCGGGCACTCCTCGACGCAGGCACGGTCCATCACATCGATGCACGGTTCCGCGATGACGTACGTCACGGGTCCCTCCTCGGGCCGGGGCTTGTTTATACGAACCGTATGGTAAAAACTGTGGGCGTCGCAACCCGACCCGGGCGGCACGCCCGTCCGGACCGACGAACGAGGAGAGGACCACATGCCCGAGCAGCAGCTCGACGTCCGTACCGTCCCGCCCGCCCAGCGTCATCCGCTGATCTTCCAGACCTTCGACTCCCTGGCGGCCGGCGAGGCGATGGTGCTCGTCAACGACCACGACCCGAAGCCCCTGTACTACCAGCTCGCCGCCGAGCGACAGGGCCAGTTCACCTGGGACTACCTGGAGGACGGGCCGGAGGTCTGGCGGGTGCGCATCGGCCGGCCGCAGGCGACGGATGGGACGGCATGAGCTCCACGCCACCGACCGTCATCGACGACCTGACCGCGCAGCTGGAGGTCCCGGCCGACGGGACGCTCAGCCGGGTCCTGTACCGCGACGACCGTATCCGGGTGGTCGGGTTCGCGTTCGCCGCCGGTGAGGAGCTGACCGAGCACACCTCCGGGCTGCCGGTCGTCATCCAGGTCGTACGCGGCCGGTTGGACCTCACGCTCGACGGCCGGACCACCAGCGTCACGCCGACGAGCTGGGTCCACCTACCCGCCCGCGTCCCGCACTCGGTCCGGGCGGTGGAACCCAGCGTGATGCTGCTGACGGTGCTGCCCGGCGCCTGACGCGGGTCACCGGCAGCACGCCACCAGGCCACCTCCGCCGGACGGCGGGTCCCCCGGCCGCGCGTCGACCGGCACTTCCCCCTCAACTCGTAGCCGCGGCCCACCGACCGCCGCGGAGGCCCCGGCACGCCAGTTGCGCCACCGCGGCCGTGGTGCGACCGTGACCGGGCCGCCGCTGGGGCCCGGCCGGCAGACCGGCCGGGCCCCAGCGGGGATCAGGACGGAACCGTCGCCACCACGTCCAGCAGCCGCTCGAACGTGGCGCGGGTCGGCAGGGACGACAGCAGGTGCCGTACGCTGCGCTCGGCGTGGCGGGAACCCTCGTCGTCACCCGCGTCCAGCGCCCGACGGATCTCCCCGCTGGCGTAGTTGGCGAGGCTGGTGGCGGCACCGCTGAACGCCGCCAGGTCCAGCCGCGGCAGCTGGCCGGCCTCCGCCCGGTAACCCTCGACCATCGCGCGGGCACCGGCCACGTTGACTCCCCCTTGTGGGCCGACAGTCCAGTGTGTCAGCGCGTCGGCCAGCTCCCAGGCCGGGGGCTGCCCGCCGGCATGTTCCCAGTCGAAGACCACCAGGCGGCCGTTCCCACCGAGCCGGACGCTCGCCGGCCCGAGGGTGTTGTGGCACAGCACCGGCGCGGACGGCGGCGGCGCCTGGCCGACCTCGTCCAGCGCCACCAGCGCGGGCACCGCGTCGGCAAGCATTCCCGCCCACGGCGCCCCCGCCGCCCGCGCGTCCGCGGCCAGCTGCGACCACGACGTCGGCGACAGGCGACAGGCGTGCCACGGGCTGATCCGGTCTGCCGGCAGGCCGAGCCGGTGGATCCGGGCCAGGATGCCGCCGACCTCGTACGCGATGGCCGCGCTGACCGGTGCCGCAAGCGGTGGGCCGGAGTGCCGCCACTCGTAGACCCGCCACGCGTGGCCGCCGATCGACTCGACGACGGCTCCCGACCGGCTGCGCACCGGCGCGGGCAGCAGGATGCCTTCCCGCGCGGCAGCCTGCTGCAACGCGACGTCGGTCTCCGCGTCGACGATCGGGATCCACGTGTCCATCGTGCGGACCATGAAGCGACCGCGGTCGGTCCGCAGCGACCACTGCCGCCCCGTCTCGTCGGGGCGGGCCAGCGAGCGCATCGGTGCGGTCACCTCGCCCAGCCCGTACCGGTCGGCGACGGCGCGAGCCAGGGCCGGGTCGGCCACGTCCGCCCGGCCACGCATACGGTCGACCTCCGCCTTCAGCTCGGTCCAGGAGTCGAATCCGTACTGCCGGGCCAGCGACGCCTGCGCCTCGGCGAGCGTGGCGTCCGGGGTGATGTCCCGCAGACCGGCGAGCAGGTCCTTGGCCTGCTGGCGCAGGTGGTCGAGGTGGGGATTGTCGGGAAGCGTACGCATGGAGCACCCCGCTCCTTGCCCGGGCCCGCGCGGGCGGTCAGAGCGTCGATGTCCGCCGCTCGTACCGGTAGAGATGAGGGATGGCTTCCAGCCTTCCGGCGGGCCTGCGACGCGATCCCCGACGCGCTCGCCTCAGCCTAACAACGCCGGCGTTCCGCCTCAAGGCGCAGCACCGTGCTGCCGGTGCGGCGCCGCGCCCCACGACTGTCCCCGCACCGCCGCCACGGCGACGGTTCGTACAACCGCCCCGGCACGACCGCCCTCGCACCGCCGGCGCCGCACCGACGAGTCGCGCCGCCTAGCGGGCGACGGCGACCAGGACCGCCAGGTCCCTGTGCTCCCAGTGCGCCCGGGCGTCGAAGCCGGCCTGCGACAACCAGGTCAGCTGGTCCGCCACGCTGCTCGGCGTGTCGTAGACGCCGTCCACCGGCGTGACCACGTCCTCCGGTCGCCGTGGCACGACCAGGTCGGCCAGGACGAACGCGCCGCCGTCGGCCACCACCCTCCGTACCCGCCGGAACAGGTCGGCCTTGCCGGGGCCGTCCAGGTGGTGCACCGCCAGTGCCGAGAACACCAGGTCGAACGGGCCGTCCGGCAGCGGGTCCTCCAACCGTCCCACCCGCAGCTCGACCCGGTCGGCCGGCAGGACCCGCCGGGCGGCGGCCAGCATCCGGTCGCTGGCGTCGACGCCGACCAGCGTGGCGTCCGGGTGGGCCGCGAGGACGCGCCGGGCCGTCTCACCGCTGCCCGTGCCGAGCTCCAGCATCCGCCGCGGCGCCAGGGTGGCGGTGGCCTCGACCAGGGCGGCCTGCAGCCGCTCGTAGTCCGGGATCTCCTCGGCCATCAACGCCAGGTAGCCGTCGGGGTCCCACTCGAACTCGTCCGCCGGTGCCTCTACCACGCCGGCCACCGTACGGCAGCGGCGCCGGGGACGGAAACGGATTTTCACCGGTGCCGGCGGACCCGGCGCCGGTACGGGCTGACGGTGGGCTCGCCGTCGAGCCAGAACCGCCACGGCCGGTCCTCGGCTCCGGTCACGCCGACCCGCGGCCCCGAGCGCACCCGTGCCGGGTCGGGTGCCCGCGCCGGCGGCGACAGCCTCACCGGACCGGACGGGTCGAGCAGGTCGGCACCGTTGGCCGTGCCGTCCAGCCCCAGCACCTGGGCGAGCCGGGCCGGCCCCCGGGCGAGGTCGCGGTCCACGCGGGCGGCCGGTCGGCGGCGCCGCGCCAGTTCCAGCCCGTCGACCACCTCGCCGGCGCGCAGCAGCACCGCGGAGGCCGTACCGGCCGGTCCACACACGACGTTCAGGCACCAGTGCATGCCGTACGTGAAGTAGACGTACAACCGGCCAGGCGGGCCGAACATGACCCGGTTGCGGGCGGTCTCGCCCCGGTGGGCGTGCGACGCCTCGTCGGCGCCGACCCCGGCGTACGCCTCCACCTCGGTCAACCGCACCCGCACGCCGCCGGCTTCGATCACGCAGCCGAGCAGCCCGCGCGCGGCCGGCACCACCGGACCGGCGAGCAGGGCCGCCAGGTCCACCGCCGCCCGGCCGGCGGTCAGCGGGGCACCACCCGTTCGCTCGCCCACGCCCGCCACCGGTCCAGCTCCTCGCGTACCGCCGCCAGCTGCCTGGCGACCGGCTCCGGTCCGGTCGACCCGACGGTGGTGCGGGCCGACAGCGCGGAGTCGACCGACAGCACCTCGCGCACCTCCGGGGTCAGGTGCGGGCTGACCTCGGCCAGCTCGGCGTCGTCCAGGTCGCCCAGGTCGCAGCCGCGGGCGACGCACCGCGCCACCAGGCGGCCGGTGACCTCGTGGGCGTCGCGGAACGGCACGCCGCGGCGTACCAGCCAGTCGGCGACCTCGGTGGCGAGGGTGTAACCGGTCGGCGCGGCCGCGGCCAGCCGGTCGGCGTGCACGGTCATGGTGGCGACCATGCCGGTCAGCGCCGGCAGCACCACCTCCAGCGTGTCCACCGCGTCGAAGACCGGTTCCTTGTCCTCCTGCAGGTCCCGGTCGTAGGTCAGCGGCAGGCCCTTGAGCATGGTCAGCACGGTCACCAGCGACCCGATCAGCCGCCCCGACTTGCCGCGGGCCAGCTCGGCGGCGTCGGCGTTCTTCTTCTGCGGCATGATCGACGACCCGGTGGCGAAGGCGTCGTCCAGCTCCACCCAGCCGAACTCCTGCGAGGTCCACAGCACGACCTCCTCGCCCAGCCGGGACAGGTGCACCCCGATCAGGGCCGCGGCGAACAGGAACTCGGCGGCGAAGTCCCGGTCGGACACCGCGTCCATCGAGTTCGCCGCCGGCGCGTCGAACCCCAGCTCGGCCGCGACCGCGGCGGGGTCGAGCGGCAGCGACGAGCCGGCCAGCGCGCCGGCGCCCAGCGGGCACACCGCCGCGCGGGCGTCCCAGTCGCGCAGCCGCCCCAGGTCCCGCAGCAGCGGGTGGACGTGCGCCAGCAGCCAGTGCCCGAACGTCACCGGCTGGGCGTGCTGCAGGTGGGTCATCCCGGGCGCCGGGGTGGCCACGTGCCGCTCGGCCTGCTCCACCAGTGCCTGCGCCAGCTCCACCAGCCGTCCCGCCACGCCCCGGGCGTGCTCGCGCAGGTACAGCCGCAGGTCGGTGGCGATCTGGTCGTTGCGGGACCGGCCGGCGCGCAGCTTGCCACCCAGCGATCCCAGCCGCTCCAGCAGCCCCCGCTCCAGGGCGGTGTGCACGTCCTCGTCCTCGACCGTGGGCCGGAACTCGCCGGCGGCGCAGGCGGCCTCCAGGTCGTCCAAAGCCGCGAGGATCCGGCCGAGCTCGTCGGCGTCCAGCAGCCCGGCCCGGGCCAGCACCCGGGCGTGGGCGCGGGAGGCGAGCAGGTCGTACGGGGCCAGGCGCCAGTCGAAGTGCACGCTGACCGACAGCCGCGCCATCGCCTCCGCCGGCCCGCCGGCGAACCGGCCACCCCACAGCCGCACCCCGTCCACCCGGCCTATTCTGCCGGCCGCCCCGCCGGGCGGCCGTGCGGGGCGGTGGCGTGCGGCTGCCCGGGGGCGTGCGCCCGGCGGCAGCGCGGGGCGCTCTCATTCGTTCGCGTCGGCGTCGGCGGCCGGGACGTCGCCGGGGTTCGCCCGGACCTGCGGCACCAGCCGCGCGAGCAGCCGGTACACCTCATCCAGCTCGGCGGCGCTGAGCCGGGGCAGGACCACGCTGGCGCCCACCGCGATGAGGTGCGGCGCCAGCGCCGCCGTCCGGGCGCGGCGCGCGTCGCCCAGCGCCCTCGTCCACAGCTCGCGGAGGAACTCGAGCCGGGCGGCGTCGACGCGCGCCTGGACGGCGCGCGCCTGCGGATCGGACACCCCCCACGCCCGGACCGCCCGCTCCACATCGGTGTCGACCAGGCCGGCGGTCAGGGACGGCAGCGCCATGAGCGCCTCCTCCGCGGGGGTGTCCCGCAGCTCCTCCGCGAGCCGCGCCAGCGCGGCGAGCTGGTCGCGCTCGTAGCGCTCCAGGAGGTCGCGGCCGCGGCCGGCCTGATCGTCGGCATCTGGCTGCCCTACCTCGGCCTCGTCACGTCGGTGGCGCTGGTCGCGTACTTCGTCATCGCCATCGCCATGCACATCCGGGCCCGCGACTTCGGCCGCAACCGGTTCGTCAACGCCACCGGCATGCTCGCCCTGTGCGTCGGGACGCTCGTGTGGAGCTTCCTCCTCTGATCCTCGCCGCAGCACCCCGACGACGTGGCGTCGCCGGCACTCAGGGTCGGATCGGGGCCGGCGTCGACCAGCTCGGCGGACCGGAAGCGGGGCACGCGTCCCGGGCGCGCGCGTTGAGCCACCGCCTAGGAGGGAAGAACTGCGAGAGCGGCTCAGCGTCGGGGTGAAGCGTGCGTGATCCGTTTCCGTTCGCTCGCCAGCTCCGGTACGGCCTGCCGACCGTACTCGTCGGTTTCGCAGAACGGTCCCCGGCCGTCGATGGCGTGCAGCGGGCGGCCGACCAGGCCGCGGAACGGCAGCCCGAGCCGCGCCAGCTCCGCGTCCTGCCTGTCCAGCATCCAATGGATCACGTCCGCTGGGTGGTAGAGCCCGAGGTCCGAGAAGCACTGCGGATCCCCGCAGAGCGCCGGGGCCCGGACGGGCGAACTCGTCCTTCGAGAAGTCGACGAGGTTGGAGTATTGATGTCGCTCGCGATCCTACGACGTAACGTCACCCATGAGCGGGCTAGGACGAGCGACGCGCGAGCGGGTGGCCGCCGTGACACCGCCGCCCGGCGGCCGAACACGCCGTCGGCGCCTGCCAGCGGCCGGTCATCGATGGGACACTGACCGAAGGGACCTCGCCGTTAGCTGGAAGGATCGCCGTCGTGGGGCCAGCGGACGCGGACGCCTCGGTGCCGATGGTCGGGCGCAGGCTCAGGCTGACCATCTCGGACCCATGGGAGGTAGGCGGCAGGAACCTCCTCGCGACCGTGGCGGCCGTTGATCTCCGCCAGCCACCGCGGGCTGACCTTGTCCTGGGTCGCCTTCTTGTTCCGCTCTGGTGGCGCGGTAAGCCCGTCGAGTACCTCGCCCTACAGGCCCGCCATGAGGGTCAGTCGGTCGCCGACCTGCTGGACGGGCGAGAGGTGACGTGCAACGCGGTAGCCGTGTCCGAGCAGGATGCGGCCGGGCCGAGCCCGTGGGGGGCGGACCGCTGGCGCGGCGGTTTCGGAGCGGTCCTCACAGCGGTGCTCGTGGAGACATGAAGCTGCCCGTCCGCGGAGGACGCCGCCGACCGCGAGCCGGCCACGCCAGCGCGAACCGACACGGGCCGGACAGCGGACGTCACGGGCCGGGTGGCGACCACGTGACGCCACCGCGGTACGGCGTCCTGGGCCGTACGGGCGCCGGCGGCCACCGTCCCGCCTGCGTACCCGCGGGGCGAAATCTGCCTACCGGTCCGACCGCTCGGCCAGGCGCGCGTCGCGGGCGGCGGCCAGCCGGCTGGGCAGCCCCCACAGCTGCACGAACCCCTTGGCCAGGGACTGGTCGAAGCGGTCCCCGCTGTCGTAGGTGGCCAGCCCGAAGTCGTACAGCGACGCCTCGGAGCGCCGGCCGGTCACGGTGGCCCGGCCGCCGTGCAGCACCAGCCGGATGTCTCCGGACACGTTGCGCTGGCTGTCGTCGATGAACGCGTCCAGCGCCCGCTTGAGCGGCGAGAACCACAGCCCGTCGTAGACCAGCTCCGCCCACCGCTGGTCCACGGTGCGCTTGAACCGGGCCAGGTCCCGTTCCATGGTGACGTTCTCCAGCTCCTGGTGGGCGGTGATGAGCGTGACCGCGCCCGGCGCCTCGTACACCTCCCGGCTCTTGATGCCCACCAGCCGGTCCTCCACCAGGTCGATGCGGCCGACCCCGGCGGCGCCGGCGCGCCGGTTCAGCTCCACCACGGCCTGGTACGGCGTGACCGGCCGGCCGTCGATCGCCACCGGCCGGCCGTCCTCGAAGGTGATGACCACCTCGTCGGGCTGGTGCGGGGCGGCCGGGTCGGAGGTGTACGCGTACAGCTCCTCGGTCGGCGCGTTCCAGATGTCCTCCAGGAACCCGGTCTCCACCGCCCGGCCCCACAGGTTCTGGTCGATCGAGTACGGCGACTTCGCGGTGACCTCGATCGGCAGGTCCCGCTCGGCCGCGTACGCGATGGCCGCGTCCCGGGTCCACGCGAAGTCCCGGGCGGGTGCGACCACCTTGAGGTCGGGGGCGAGCGCACCGATGCCCACCTCGAACCGCACCTGGTCGTTGCCCTTGCCGGTGCAGCCGTGGGCCACGATCGTGCCGCCGTGGCGCCGGGCGGCGGCCACCAGATGGGTGACGATCAGCGGCCGGCTCAGGGCCGACAGCAACGGGTAGCGTCCCATGTAGAGGGCGTTGGCGCGCAGCGCCGGCAGGCAGTAGTGCTCGGCGAACTCCTCCTTCGCGTCGACCACCTCCGCCTCGACCGCGCCGCAGGCCAGCGCCCGCTTGCGGATCACCTCCATGTCCTCGCCGCCCTGGCCGACGTCGACCGCGACCGCGATCACCTCGGCGCCGGTGCGCTCGGCCAGGTACGGGATGGCCACGGAGGTGTCCAGACCTCCGGAGTACGCGAGGATCACCCGCTCGGTCATGACTTCCTCTCCTCCGATTCCGGGCCGCCCGCCCGGGCCGGAGGGACCCGGCCGGTCCAGGCGGACAACGTCGTGACGAACTCCTCGCCGGTGACCGGCTCGCGCAGCACCACGAGGATGGTGTCGTCGCCGGCGATGGTGCCGACGATCTCCGGCAGGCCGGACCGGTCCAGCGCGCTGGCGAGGAACTGCGCCGCCCCGGGCGGGGTGCGCAGCACCGCCAGGTTGCCGCTGGCGTCGGCGTCGGTGAGCAGCTCCCGCAGCAGCCGCACCAGCCGGGCCGGTGCCCGGCCGGCCGCCGGTGGGGCCGCGGGCCGCGGCACCGGCTCCCCGTCCTCGGGGATGACGTACACGGCGCCGCCGGCCGTGCGCACCTTCACCGCCCCCAGCTCGTCCAGGTCCCGCGACAGCGTCGCCTGGGTGACCTGGACGCCCTCCGCCGCCAGCAGCTCGGCCAGCTCGCTCTGGGACCGGATGGTCCGGGAGCGGACCAGCTCGACGATCCGGGCGTGCCGGGCGGCCTTGGTCACCACCGGAGCGGTCCCCCCGTCGCCGGCACCCACGTCGCCTCCGGCCGCGCCCGGGCCCGCGGTCCGCCGCGCGTCCCGGCCGGCCGACGTCGCGTCCCGGCGTCCGGTCACCGCTGCTCCCACCTCGTCACCACCGCGTCGACACCCTCACCGCTGTGTGACCACTGCCCCGAGGACCTCACCGCTGCTCCAGCAGCCACGTCAGCAGAGCCTTCTGCACCGGCAGCCGGTTGGCCGCCTGGTCGAGGATGGCCGAGGCCGGGCCGTCCATCACCTCGTCGGTGATCTCCTCACCCCGGTGGGCGGGCAGGCAGTGCAGCACGATCGCGTCCGGCGCCCCGGCCAGCAGCCGCGCGTTGACCTGGTACGGCAGGAACGGACCGAACCGGTCCCGGCCGTCACCCTCCTGGCCCATCGACGTCCAGGTGTCCGTGGCGACCACGTCGGCGCCCTCGACCGCCCGCTGCGGATCGCGCAGCACCTGCACCGACCCGCCGGTGGTGGCGGCGATCCGCTCGGCGGCGGCGAGCACGTCCGGCCGCGGGTCGAAGCCCTCCGGACCGGCCAGGCGGACGTGCATGCCGGCAGTGGCCCCCGCCAGCAGGTACGAGTGGGCCATGTTGTTGGCGGTGTCGCCGAGGAACGCCAGGGTCCGCCCGGCCGTCCCGCCGCACCGCTCCCGCACGGTGAGCAGGTCGGCCAGCAGCTGGCAGGGGTGGAACCCGTCGGTGAGGGCGTTGACCACCGGGACGGTGGCGGCGGCGGCGACCTCGGCGAGCCGGTCGTCGCCGAAGGTGCGCATGACGATCGCGTCGACGTACCGGGACAGCACCGCGGCGGCGTCGGCCAGCGTCTCACCGCGGCCGAAGTGGGCCACCTGCGTGTCGATGACGACCGGGTGCCCGCCGAGCTGGGCGACCGCGATGTCGAAGGAGACCCGGGTGCGCAGCGACGGCTTGTCGAACAGGACCGCCACCGCGCGGGGCCCGGCCAGCGGCCGGTAAGCGTACGGGTCGCGCTTCATCGCCTCGGCGAGGTCCAGCACCCGGGCCTGTTCCTCCGGGCTCAGGTCGTCGTCGCGTAGCAGATGACGGGTCACGCGGACACCTCCGCGGCGGCGCGGTCGAGGGCGGCGGGCAGGGCGGCGAGGAACGCGTCGGCCTGTGCCTGGCTGAGGATCAGCGGCGGTGCCAGGCGGACGACGTCCGGGCGGACCGCGTTGACGAGGAAGCCGGCGTCGCGCAGCGCGGCGACGGCGGCGGGCGCTGCCGGGGCCGTGAGCACGATGCCGAGCAGCAGGCCGGCGCCGCGGACCTCGGCGACCAGCCGGTGGCCGGTCTCCTCGACGCCCTGCCGGAGCCGCTCGCCGACCCGCTTGACGTGGTCGAGCAGCCCGTCGGCGGCGATGGTGCGCAGCACCGCCAGCGCGGCCGCGCACGCGACCGGGTTGCCGCCGAACGTGCTGCCGTGGCTGCCCGGAGGCAGCAGGGACGCGGGGTCGACGCCGCCGGGTGCGGTGTCGGTGAAGACCACGCAGGCGCCCAGCGGCAGGCCGCCGCCGAGCCCCTTGGCCAGCGTGATGACGTCGGGCCTGACGCCCTCGGCCTGGTGGGCGAACCAGTGGCCGGTGCGCCCCACCCCGGTCTGCACCTCGTCGAGCACCAGCAGGGCGCCGTGGCGCTCGGTGATCTCGCGGGCGGAGGTGAGGTAGCCGGCCGGGGGCACGACCACGCCGGCCTCGCCCTGGATGGGTTCGAGGATCACCATGGCGGTCCGCTCGTCCACCGCGTCGGCGAGGGCGGCCGCGTCCCCGTACGGCACGTGGACGACCTCGCCGGGCAGCGGGCGGAACGGGTCGCTCTTCTCCGGCTGCCCGGTCAGCGCCAGCGCGCCCATGGTGCGGCCGTGGAACCCGCCGACCGCCGCCACGACCCGGGTCCGCCCGGTGCGGCGGGACAGCTTGAACGCCGTCTCGTTCGCCTCCGCCCCGGAGTTGCAGAAGAACACCCGCCCGGGCCGGCCGGTGAGGGTGAGCAGCAGCTCCGCGAGGGTCACCGGTGGCTCGGCGGCGAACAGGTTGGACACGTGGCCGAGCCGGGAGATCTGTCGGGTCACCGCGTCCACCACGGCGGGGTGGGCGTGCCCCAGCGCGTTGACCGCGATGCCGGCGATCAGGTCCACGTACCGGCGGCCGTCCTCGTCCACCACCACGGCGCCGTCGCCACGCACCAGCGCCAGCGGCGGTGTGCCGTACGTGTCCATCATCGACCGCTGCCAGCGGTCGAGCAGCGTCCTCACCGGCCCACCTCCAGCTCGTCCTCGTTGACGACCATGGTTCCCACGCCTTCCGAGGTGAACACCTCCAGCAGGGTCGAGTGGGGAATCCGCCCGTCGACGAGGTGGGCGGCCGGCACGCCACCACGTACCGCCCGCAGGCACGCCTCCATCTTCGGGACCATCCCCGCCGACAGCCCGGGCAGCAGCTTCTCCACCTCGTCGGCGGTGATCCGGGAGATCAGCTGCCGGGTGTCAGGCCAGTCGGCGTACAGACCGGCGACGTCGGTGAGGACCACCAGCTTGCGCGCGGACAGCGCCACCGCCAGCGCGGCCGCGGCGGTGTCGGCGTTGATGTTGTGCAGCACGCCGTCCGCGTCCGGGGCCACGCTGGCCACGACCGGGATCCGGCCGGCGGCGATGAGGTCGGTGACCGCCGACACGTCGACCTTGTCCACGTCGCCGACCTGGCCCACGTCGACCGGCTCGCCGTCGACGTACGCGGGGCGCCGCACGGCGGTGAACAGCCGCGCGTCCTCACCGGACAGTCCGACCGCGAACGGCCCGTACTGGTTGACCTCCCCCACCAGTTCCCGGCCGACCTGCCCGACCAGCACCATGCGGACCACCTCGGCCGCCTCGGGCGAGGTGACCCGCAGCCCGCCGCGGAACTGGCTGGGAATGCCCAGCCGTTCCAGCATGGCCGAGATCTGCGGGCCGCCGCCGTGCACCACCACCGGTCGGATCCCGGCGTACCGCAGGAAGACGAGGTCCTGCGCGAACGCCCGCCGGGCGGTCGGGTCGGTCATGGCGTGGCCGCCGTACTTGATGACGATGGTGGTGCCGTGGAAGCGCGCCAGCCACGGCAGCGCCTCGATGAGCGTGGCGGCCTTCGCCTGTGCCGTGGCCAGGTCGGGTGGGACGGTGGTCGTGGTCATGTCGAGTACGCCGAGTTCTCGTGGACGTAGGCGTGGGACAGGTCGGTGGTCCAGACGGTGGCGGTGGCCGGCCCGGCGTGCAGGTCGATCCGGACGGTGACGTCGGGGCCGGACAGGTCCACGGTGGACCGATCCGCGGCGGCGTACCCGTTGCGGCACACCCAGACCCCGTTGAGGGCGACGTCGACGCGGTCGGGGTCGAACGCGGCGTCGGTGGTGCCGACCGCGGCCAGGATCCGCCCCCAGTTGGGGTCGTTGCCGAACAGCGCGGTCTTGACCAGGTTGTTGCGGGCGACCGCCCGGCCGACGGTGACCGCGTCGTCGTCGGTGGCGGCGCCGGTGACCTCGACCGCCACCCGCTTGGTGGCGCCCTCGGCGTCGGACAGCAGCTGCCGGGTGAGGTCCAGGCACGCCGCGGTGAGCGCGTCGGTGAGCTGCCCGGCGCTGGGCTCGATGCCGGAGGCGCCGCTGGCGAGCACGAGCACGGTGTCGTTGGTGGACATGCAGCCGTCGGTGTCGAGGCGGTCGAAGCTGACCCGTACCGCCTCGCGCAGCGCCGCGTCCAGCGTGGCCGGGTCGGCGACCGCGTCGGTGGTGAGCACGGCGAGCATGGTGGCCAGCCCCGGGGCGAGCATGCCCGCGCCCTTGGCCATCCCGCCCACGGTGCAGGTGGCGCCGCCGCGGCCGGGCAGCGTGCCGGCGTACGTCTTCGGCCGGGTGTCGGTGGTGAGGATCGCCGCGGCGGCGTCGTCACCACCGTCGCGCGACAGCCCGGCCACCGCCTTGTCAACCCCGGACAGCAGCCGGTCGACGGGCAGGCGCACCCCGATCAGGCCGGTGGAGCAGACCGCGATCTCGGCGGCGCCGACCTCGGTGCCGAGGGCCCGGCTGAGCGCCGCGGCGGTGTGCTCGGCGGTGGCGTGGGTGTCCTGGAACCCGGGCGGCCCGGTGCAGGCGTTGGCCCCACCGGCGTTGAGCACCACCGCCCGCAGCCGTCCAGTGCGCAGCACCTCGCGGCTCCACCGCACCGGCGCGGCCTGCACCCGGTTGCGGGTGAACACCCCGGCCGCGTGGTCGAGCGGGCCGTCGTTGACCACCAGGGCGACGTCCGGACCGTCGCCGGTGCGCAGGCCGGCGGCGACCCCGGCCGCCCGGAACCCGGCCGGCGCGGTGACGCTCACCGGACCCTCCCGGTGGTCACGAGCCGCGCACCCACGAGGAACCTCCCGCCTGACGCATGAGTATGCAGCAGAGCGTATCACAATGCGCTACGGCGCCACGCCGTCGGCGGACAGCCCGGCGGTCTCGGGCAGCCCGAGCATGACGTTGGCGCACTGGAGCGCCTGGCCGGCCGCGCCCTTGCCGAGGTTGTCCAGGGCGGCGGCGACGATCAGCCGTCCGGAGTCGACGTCGACCGTCGCCTGCAGCGTGCAGGCGTTGCTGCCGACGGTCGCGGCGGTGTGCGGCCAGGCACCGTCGGGCAGCAGCCGCACGAACGGCTCGCCGGCGTACGCGGTGGCGAGCGCCTCGCGGACGGCCGCGGGGGTCGCGGCGGCGCCGGCGGCGGGGCGGGCGGTGACCGTGGCGAGGATGCCCCGCGGCATGGGGGCGAGCACCGGGGTGAACGACAGGCTCGCCGCGCCGGTGGCCTGCTTGATCTCGGGCACGTGCTGGTGGGCGCCGACCTTGTAGGGCGACAGGTCGCCCATCACCTCGCTGGCCAGCAGGTGGGGCCGGGGCTCCCGGCCGGCGCCTGAGGTGCCGGAGGCGGCGACCACCACGACGTCGTCGGGGCTGGCGAGGCCGGACGCCAGCAGCGGTGCGAGCGCGAGCGTCACCGCGGTGGCGTAGCAGCCGGGCACGGCGACCCGGTCGGCCGCCGCGATCCTCGCCCGCTGCCCGGGCAGCTCCGGCAGCCCGTACGTCCAGGTGCCGGCGTGCGGGCCGGAGTAGTAGCGCTCCCAGGCGGCGGGGTCGGCCAGCCGGTGGTCCGCGCCGAGGTCGACCACCTTCGCGGTCTCGGGGAGGGCGGCGGCCACCGCCGCCGACCGGCCGTGGGGCAGGGCGAGGAACACCAGGTCGGCGCCGGACAGCGCGGCCGGGTCGGTGGCCGACAGCACGAGGTCGCCGTAGGAGGGCAGGTGCGGGTGGACGGCGGCCAGCGGCGTGCCGGCCTGCTGGTGCGCGGTGGCGGCGACCAGTTCGAGGTCGGGGTGTCCCGCGATGAGGCGCAGCAGCTCGCCTCCGGCGTACCCGCTGGCGCCGGCGACCGCGACCCGCACTCCCATGATCCCTCCCTACATGAGTATGCAGGGAATCGTATCACCATACGGGCCGACGGGCCGCCTGCCATCGGTGGGCCCACCTCCGCTGCGAAAGCCCGTCACTCGCGCTCAGAAGGCTGCCGGCGGGACGTCTCGGCCGCAAGGTCCCGGGCGACGGCCAGGTGACCGCCGGCCGCCCTTCCTCAGCCCTTGACGCGGACGCCGGCCTTCCAGACGCCGGTGACGTGCGACGGGTCGGCCAGCACCGACAGGTCGGCGAGCGGATCCGCGTCGAGCGTGAGCAGGTCCGCGTCGTACCCGGGCCGCAGCTGTCCGGACTTCGGCGCCTGCGGCCCCAGCGTGGCCGGGCCGTTGGCCGTGGCCGCCTCGATCACCTCCAGCGGCGTGAACCCGCACTCGGCCAGCAACGGCAGCTCCTGCCCGTTGCGGCCCCACGAGTTGGGCAGGTCGCCGCCGGACAGCGCGATGTCGGTGCCCGTCGCCACGGTCACCCCGGACTCGCGGGCCAGCGCCACCGCCTGGGCGTGCCGGTCGGCCAGCGCCTCCAGCTTCGCGATCGCGAAGTCCGGCGCCGCCTTGCTGTCGAGGATCTCCCGGATGATGGTGCGGGTCGGCACGAGCACCGCGCCGGTCTCCCGCATCGCCGCGGCCGCCTCCTCGTCCAGGTACGTGCCGTGCTCGATGGTGCGCACCCCCGCCGCCAGCGCCGCCATGATGCCCGGCTTGCCGTGGCAGTGTGCGGCCACCACCCGGTCGGCCATGCCCGCGACCTCGACGATCGCGCGCAGCTCGGCGTCGGTGAACTGCTGGTGGACCGGGTGGTCCACCTCGGACAGAACGCCGCCGGACGCGCACACCTTGATCACCTTGGCGTTGCGGCGCAGCTGCTCCCGCGCGGCCCGGGCGCACTCGGCGGGCCCGTCGGCCAACCTCATCTCCGCCCCCGCCTCCACCAGGTCGTGCATCCACGCCAGCGGGTAGCTGTGCAGGTCGCCGTGCCCGCCGGTGGTGGACAGGATCGCGCCGGCGGCGTAGATGGTCGGGCCGACCACCCGCCCCTCCTCCACGACCCGCGCCAGGTGGATGCCCAGCCCGCCCACCTCCCGGACGCTGGTCACCCCGGCGTCCAGGGCGGCGCGCAGGTCCGCGGTGGCCCGGGCGGCGCGCACCGGCACCGGGTCCAGTGCCATCCTGGCGAAGTCCAGGGTGCGCCCGCCCATGAAGTGGCCGTGGCAGTCCCACAGGCCGGGCATGACCACCGGTGCCCGTACCGTCGTCGCGTCCGGGGTGGCCGGCGCGGTCGCCGCCGGTCCCGCGTAGCTGATGGTGGCGTCGTCCACCACGACGACCCCGTCACGGACCGGTTCGCCGCGGCCGGGGATCAGGAGGTCGGCTTCGAAGCGCAGGGTCATGGCGTCAGCCAACCCGACCACCGGGACGTACGCAAGCCGGGAGCCCCGTCACCCCGACCGGCACCCCGCCGGTCGGGGTGACGCCCACGCCCGGTCGCCGCGGTGGCCAACCAGTCCGTGCGGCGACTCACCACGTGCGGCTGATCACGCGAGCGTCGCCAGCGGCACACGTTAGCCTGTAGTGCCGGCGTGACGAGGGCACCGGCCGGGCCGGCCCCGCCGACGCCCGAGCGACGAACCCGACCGAGAGGCAGGCGAGAGCGTGTCCGGACAGGCACGGATCGGCGTGGTGGGACTGGGCGTCATGGGCAGCAACCTCGCCCGCAACCTCGCCCACCACGGCCACCCAGTGGCCGTCTACAACCGCACCACCGCCCGCACCGACGAGTTCCTCGCCGACCACGGCGCCGAGGGCACGTTCCACCCGGCCCGCACGCCCGCGGAGCTCGTGGCCGCGCTGGAACGGCCCCGCCGGGTGCTGCTCATGGTCAAGGCGGGCGCGGCGACCGACGCGGTCATCGACGAGTTCGCGCCGCTGCTCGAGCCCGGCGACATGATCATCGACGGCGGCAACGCCCACTTCGCCGACACCCGCCGGCGCGAGGCGGCGCTGCGTGAGCGCGGCCTGCACTTCGTCGGCGTCGGCGTCTCCGGTGGCGAGGAAGGCGCCCTGCGCGGGCCCAGCATCATGCCGGGCGGGTCGGCCGAGGCGTACGCGTCGCTCGCGCCGATGCTCACCGACATCGCCGCGAAGGTCGACGGCGTGCCGTGCGTCACCCACATCGGACCCGACGGGGCCGGCCACTTCGTCAAGATGGTCCACAACGGGATCGAGTACGCCGACATGCAGCTCATCGCCGAGGCGTACGACCTGCTGCGCCGGGTGGGCGGGCTGGCACCGGCCGCCATCGCCGACGTGTTCCGGACCTGGAACGCCGGACGGCTCGACTCGTACCTGATCGGGATCACCGCCGAGGTGCTGGCGCACACCGACCCCGCCACCGGGCGGCCGTTCGTGGACGTGGTGCTCGACCAGGCCGAGCAGAAGGGCACCGGCCGCTGGAC
>VSBZ01000044.1:0-25141 GCA_047459215.1 Micromonosporaceae bacterium
GGTGCGACGGCGGGTGGGATCGGCCCGCCGGTCCGTACGCCCGAGCGGCTCCACACCCGGGCGCCGGCTACCGGGTCGGGGTGCCCGTTGCGGCCGCTCCGGCTGTGGTCGCTGCTCCCGGCGGGCGGTGTCGCCACGCCGTCCCTCGGCTTGCTCGCGCTCCCCTTCGGGTTGCTCGCGGGCTTCGGGCTTCTCGCCCTCGGCTTCCTCGCGGGCCTCGGGTTTCTCGGCCTCGGGTTGTTCGCGCTCGCCTTCGGGTTGCTCGCGGGCTTCGGGTTTCTCGCCCTCGGGTTCTTCGTGCTCGCCTTCGGGTTGTTCGCGCTCGCCTTCGGGTTGCTCGCGGGCTTCGGGTTTCTCGCCCTCGGGTTCTTCGTGCTCGCCTTCGGGTTGCTCGCGCTCGCCCTCGGCTTCCTCGCGGGCTTCGGGTTCCTCGCCTTCGCCTTCCTCGCGACCCTCGGGCTTCTCAGCTTCGCCTTCTTCGCGGGCCTCGGGTTTCCCGGCTCCGGGTTCCTCTCCGGCGCCCTCCTCCGGCTCGCCCCGTAGCTTCTTCGTGGCGGTCTGGATCATGCCGGTCAGGCTTTCCATGCGGCGGCCGAGCACCGCGGCCGCGGCCTCCTTGCCCTCCTCGGCGAGCTTGCCGATGTCGGGCGAGGACGTGAGCGACTGCGCCCCACGCCGCACCAGGCCGCCGCCGCGTCTGGTCGCCGCCATCGCGGCCGCCATCAGCAACCAGCGTCCCTTGCGGAACCGCCCCAGCAGGTACCCGCCGGCCAGGCCGAGTGCCACCGTCGCCCCGCGCTTCATGCCCCACCCCGTCCGTCGGTTCGATCTCCGGCTGACGCCGCTCGCCACTAATCGCCCATACTACATTTACCACGCAGATCAGGAGAGAAGTTAAATCTCCGGCATACCTCACGCTCGGCGCAGGGCCGTCCGGCGCCGCCATGAGGGTGGGGACACCGCTCGGTGGAATGCCGGGCAGGGCGAGGAGGCGGCATGGTGGTGCGGGCACGCGCACCCGGCGGCGCGGTCGGCTCCGACCTGGCGGGCTTCACCGCGCGGGGCGTGGTCGGCGCGATGGCGATGTCCGGGCTGCGGCGGCTCACCCGAGCCCTCGGCCTGGTCACCGAGACGCCACCGGAGTCGGTCCTGGGACGAACCGCGCCGCGGGTGTTCAACCGCCTCCCCGTCCGGCGCCGGCCCGTCCTGGTGGAGCTGGCGCACTGGGCGTACGGGGCGGCCGGCGGCGCGGCGTACGGCGCCCTGCCCGCGTCCTGGCGGGAACGCGCCTGGGCGGGCCCCGCGTACGGCCTGGTGGTGTGGACGCTGTTCGAGGGCGGCATCGCGCCGG
Organism: Micromonosporaceae bacterium; assembly: GCA_047459215.1. GTDB lineage: Bacteria > Actinomycetota > Actinomycetes > Mycobacteriales > Micromonosporaceae > Natronosporangium. The sequence continues at coordinate 1,352 of VSBZ01000044.1, forward strand.
TGCTGGGGATCTCACGCCGCCCGTCGCACACCCGGGTGGAGGCCGCCGCCCTGCTCGTGGACCACCTGCTGTACGGGGCGGTGGTGGCGGGTCGGCCTCAAAGCCGGGTCAGGAACGGGGAGTCGGGCGGGGAGTCAGCCGCAGCCTGGTGACGGCGTGCCGGTCGATGGCGGTGACCTGCGCGACCCAGCCGTCAAGCGTCACCGTCTCGCCGACGGTGGTGGGGAGGTGGCCCAGCGCCGTGATGACCATCCCCGCCACCGTCGTGTAGTCGCCCGGCGGCGGCCGGTCCAGCCGGACCCCGATGTCGGGCAGGTCGTGCACCGGGAACGTGCCCGGCAGCACCAGGGACCCGTCCTCCTCCCGCTGCACGCCCAGCACGTCCCGGTCGGTCTCGTCGTAGATCTCGCCGATGACCTCCTCGACGAGGTCCTCCAGCGTCACGATCCCGCTGACCGACCCGTGCTCCTCCACCACCAGCGCGAACTGTTCGCGCTCGGCCTTGAAACGCCGCAGCGCCTCGGCGGCCAGCAGCGAGTCCGGCAGCAGCATCGCCGGCCGGGCCAGCTCCGTCAGCGTCGCACCCTCCCCGGTGACCAGGTCCCGCAGGGCGACGATCCCGACGGTCTCGTCGAGGTTGTGCCCCCGCACCACCGGCGCCCGCGAGTGGCCGGAGGCCGCCAGCCGCATGCGGGCCACGTCCACCGGGGTGTCCGCGTCGAGCGTGAAGACCTCCCGGCGGGGGACCACGATCTGGCGCAGCCGCCGTTCGGTGATCTCGACCGCGCCCGCGATGATGAGGCGCTGCTGGGGTGTGAACCCGCGGTGGGTGGCGACCAGCTCGCGGATCTCGGCCGGGGTGATGTCCATGCGGTCGCGGCGCGGGTCGGCGCCGGCCAGGCGGACCGCGACGTCGGTGGCCCGGCCGAGCAGCCACACCGCCGGCGCGGCCAGCCGGCTGAACAGCCGCAGCGGTCGCGCCACCACCAGGGACCAGGTCTCGGCCCGCTGCATCGCCACCCGCTTGGGCGCCAGCTCCCCGAACACGAGCATGAGGAACGTCAGCGCTAGCGTGATGATCACGATCGCGGTCGGCTCGGCGGCCGCGCCCAGGAAGCCGAGCAACGGCGCCAAGGGCTTGGCGAGCGTGACCGCGGCGGTGGCCGACGCGAGGAACCCGGCCAGCGTGATGCCGATCTGCACGGTCGACAGGAACCGGTTGGGGTCGCGCGCCAGCCCGCTGACCACCCGGCCGGTGGCCGACCGTCGTTCCAGCGCCCGCAGCTGGCCCTCCCGCAGCGAGATCAGCGCCACCTCGCTGCCGGCGAGCACCCCGTTGAGCAGGATCAGGACGCCGAGAAGGACGACCTGCAGGACGTAGTCGCTCACCCGCGCCTCACTCGGGTGCGACGGTGCCGGCGACCTCCCGGGAACGGCCCCTGAACTCCGCGACCACCTCGCCGCCGCGGCGCACCGTCACGTCGTAGATCCCGTTGCGGCCGTACCGTACCCGCTCGACCGCCTCGGCCACCAGCAGGTCACCCGCCCGGGCAGTGGTGATGAAGACGATGTCGCACGCCTGCGCCAGGGTGGTGCGGTTGTACGAGTTGCAGGCGAACGCGAACGCCGAGTCGGCCAGGGAGAAGATGTAGCCGCCGTGGCACACGTCGTGCCCGTTGACCATGTCCTCGCGCACCCGCATGCTCATGCGGGCGTACCCGGGCCGGACCTCTTCGAGGGTCATTCCCATCGCCTGCGACGCGGCGTCGTCCGCCCACATCGCCGCCGCCGCCCGTTTGGCCAGCTGGTGCGCCGCGTCGTCGTCGGGTGGGTGGGTGGCCGCCGGGCGGTGCGCGGCCCGGTCCGCGGCGGCCGGCGGTCCGGACCTGTCCGAGGTAGCGAGGTCGTCGGTGTGGGTCACGTGGAGAAGTCTGCCGTACCCGCGATCGCGGCTGCACCCTGCCGCCGGGGTTCCCGGGGCGGCCGCCGCCTCGGTCCCGTGCGGCTCCCCGGACGCCCTCGTCCGTCGCCCGGCGCTCCCGGACGCCCTCGTCCGTCCCCGGACCGCTGCCGAACGTCCCGGTGTCGGCCGGTGCGGCCCACCGACCCCCGCCGCCCCTCGGCCGGCCTTGGGACCGGGAGGGCGGCGCGTGCCCGCACCCCGGCGCGGCCCGGGTCATCCGGCGCCCCGGCGGGTAACCGGACAGCCGGCGCGGCCGGATGCCCGGGGCGGGTCGGGACCTCGTACCCTGTCCGATCCCGGCCGCGGCGCGGACGCTGGGAGCGGAGGGAGGCGCCCGTGGTCGGGGACCTGGTCCGCCGCTGGGGCGGCTGGGCGCTGCTGGTCGCCACGTTGGCGCTGCTCGCCGGCGGCGGAGCCTTCTGGCTGGCGGGCCGACCGGAGGACGCGGCGCCGTGGTGGGCCGCGGCGACCGTCGTGGCCCTGCTGCCGGCCGTCGTCTGGGTGGCCCAGGCGCTGCGGCAGGGGCGCGTGGGCGTGGACCTCATCGCCGTGCTGGCGCTGGCCGGCAGCCTCGCGGTGGGGGAGTACCTGGCGGGCGCGCTGATCGGTCTGATGCTGGCCACCGGCCGGACGCTGGAGGGGTACGCGCAGGTCCGCGCCTCCCGCGACCTGCGGGCGCTGGTGGCGCACGCCCCGCGCACCGCCCGTCGACGCACCGCCGCCGGCACGGTGGAGGTCGTACCGCTGGCGCAGGTGGCGCCGGGCGACCGGATCCTCGTCGGCCCCGGTGAGGTGGTGCCGGTCGACGGCGAGTGCGAGAGCCCCGCCACGCTCGACGAGTCCGTGCTGACCGGCGAGTCGCTGCTGGTGGAGCGCGCGGTCGGCGACCCGGTCGCCAGCGGTGTGATCAACGCCGGGCCGGCCTTCGGCATGCGGGCGACGGCCACCGCCGAGGACAGCACCTACGCCGGGATCGTCCGGCTGGCGCAGGAGGCGACCGCGGAGTCCGCGCAGGTGGTACGCCTGGCCGACCGCTACGCCGGCGCGTTCCTCCCGGTGACACTGCTGCTGGGCGGGCTGGCCTGGCTCCTGAGCGCGGACCCGGTGCGGGCGGTGGCGGTGCTGGTGGTCGCCACCCCGTGCCCGCTGATCCTGGCGATCCCGATCGCCATCGTCTCCGGCATGTCCCGCGCGGCCCGCCGGGGTGTCGTGGTGCGCGGGGGCGCGGCACTGGAGACCCTGGGCCGGGCGACGACGCTGCTGCTGGACAAGACCGGAACGCTGACCACGGGACGGCCGCGGGTGGTCGCCGCGGTCACCGGTCCCGGTGGCGACTCCGACCGGGTGCTGCGGCTGGCGGCCGCCGCCGAGCAGCTGTCACCGCACGTGCTCGCCACGGCCATCGTGGCCGCCGCCCGCGAGCGCGGCCTGCAGCTCCCGGTCCCGGAGAACGTCTCCGAACAGCCCGGCGTCGGCGTGGTCGCGACGGTCGAGGGCCACACCGTCCAGGTGGGGCGCCACGCGCCCGAACCGGTGCCGTCCTGGGCGGTCCCGGTCGTCCAGCGCGCCGACCTCGACGGCACCGCGGTCAGCTGGGTCACTGTCGACGGGCAGGTCGCCGGGGTGATCCTCCTGGACGACCCGGTGCGCCCCGACGCCGTGCGGACGGTACGGCGGCTGCGCGAGGCCGGTCTCCGGCGGCTGGTCATGGTGACCGGCGACCGCTCCCACGTCGCCACCCGGGTGGCGCGGGCGGTCGGCATCGACGAGGTGGTCGCCGAGTGCAGCCCGGCGGACAAGGTGGCGCTGGCGCGGCGCGAGTCGGGGGCGGGCCGGACCGTCATGGTGGGCGACGGGGTCAACGACGCCCCGGCGCTGGCCGCGGCCGACGTGGGCGTGGCGATGGGTGCCCGGGGCGCCACGGCCGCCTCCGAGGCGGCCGACGCCGTCCTGACCGTGGACCGGCTCGACCGGCTCGGCGACACCGTGGTCATCGCCCGGCGTACCCGTCGCATCGCCGCCCAGAGCGCGGTGGTGGGGATGGGGCTGTCGCTGCTGGCGATGGCGCTGGCCGCCGCCGGCCTGCTGGCGCCGGCCCCGGGCGCGCTGCTGCAGGAGGGCATCGACGTGCTGGCGATCGGTAGTGCCCTGCGGGCGCTGGGTGGCCGGATCGGCGAGCGGCGGCTCGCCCCGGAGACCAGCCGGATGCTGGAGCGGTTCGCCGACGAGCACGAGCCGCTGTGGGAGGTCGTCGGCGAGCTGCGCCGCGTCGCCGACCAGGTCGCCATGGCGCCGGACTCGGAGGGGACCCGGGCGGAGGTCGCCCGGATACATGAGCGCCTGGTCCGGGAGGTCCTGCCGCACGAGCACGCCGAGGAGCACCGCCTCTACCCGGCACTGGCCCGACCGCTGGGCGGCGACCAGGCCACGGCGACGATGAGCCGGATGCACCGCGAGATCGACCACCTGGTCGAGCGCATCGGTGTTCACTTGAGAGATTCGCCCGGGCCGCGCCTGCCCGCCGAGCGGGTGCCGGACCTGCTGGCCAGCATGTACGGGCTGGAGGCGATCCTGCGGCTGCACATGTCGCACGAGGAGGAGCACTACTTCTCGCTGGCGTCGCGCTGACGGGACGGGGCGGGCCGGCGGCCGGCGAGGTCGGCGCCCGTGAGCGGCCTGTCACGGGTGGCGGCCGTGGGACCTTCCCGCGGAAGGTCCCACGGCCGCCACCGCGCGAGCACCGGGATCACCCCGACGGTCCGACACGGCCCGGGCCACTCCGCCGGGTCGCCACGGCCGGGGCACTCCGGCGGTTCGACACGGTCCGAGCACCCCGACAGGTCGGCACGGCCGGGGCACTCCGGCGGGGCCGGGTCACTCCGGCAGGGTGGGCAGGAACCTGGGGGCGTGGCGCACCTGGGTGGCCTGCTCGAACGCGTAGGCGAGCGCCATCAGCGTCGGCTCGCTGAACCGGGGACCGAAGAAGTTGATCCCGACCGGCAGCTCGCCGCGCACGTACCCGCCCGGCACCGTGACGTTCGGGTACCCCGAGATCGCGCCCGGGCTGGAGGAGCTGACGAAGCCGGTGAAGTCGTCGCCGTTCTCCAGGTCCGTCACCCACGGGGCGTTGTTGGTGGGGGCGAGGATGGCGTCCAGGTCGTGGGCGGCGACGGCGTTGTCGATGGCCGCTCGCGCCTGCCCGGTGGCCGTGGCGCGCTGCTGCAGGTACTCCGGATCGGTGAGGTCTCCGCTGGTGGCCTCCGCCAGCTCGAAGATCTCCTGGCCGAAGAACGGCATCTCCACGTCGGCGTGGTCGATGTTGAACTGGATCAGGCCGGCCAGGTCGGCGGGGTGCGAGCCCGGGGTGGCGGCCAGGTAGGCGTTGATGTCGTGCTTGAACTCCACCAGCAGGGCGGGGAACTGGGCGGCGAGGGCGTCGTCGAGCTCGGGCAGCTGGATGTTGTCCACGACGATCGCCCCGCGGTCGCGCAGCACCTGCACCGCGTCCTCCAGCACGGCGGCGACCTCCGGGTTGTCCGCCGCGGGCTCGCGCCACACGCCGATCCGCTTGCCCGCCAGCGCGTCCGGGTCCAGGGCCTCCAGGTAGTCGCGGTCGACGAACGGAGCGGCGTCACCGGTGGCCGGGTCGTCCGGGTCCACACCCTGGATGACCGTCAGCACGGCCGCCGTGTCGGTGACGTTGCGGGTGATGGGCCCGGCGGTGTCCTGCGCGGCGGAGATGGGGACGATGCCGGAGCGGCTCACCAGGCCCAGGGTCGGCTTGAACCCCACGACGCTGTTGGCCCCGGACGGGCACACGATCGAGCCGTTGGTCTCGGTGCCGATGGTGACGGTGGCGAGGTTGGCCGCCACCGCGGCGGCCGAGCCGCTGCTGGATCCGCACGGGTTGCGGTCCAGCACGTACGGGTTGTTGACCTGCCCGCCGCGGGCGCTCCAGCCGCTGGACGAGGTGAGGGAGCGGAAGTTGGCCCACTCCGACAGGTTGGCCTTGCCGAGAATGACCGCGCCGGCGTCGCGCAGCTTGCGGACGAGGAAGGCGTCCCGGGCGGGCCTCGCGCCGAGCAGGGCGAACGAGCCGGCCGTGGTGTGCATCAGGTCGGCGGTGTCGATGTTGTCCTTGAGCAGCACCGGGATGCCCTCCAGCGGGCTGCGGGCGCCGTGTCGGCGCCGGTGGACGTCGCTGAGCGCGGCGTCCCGCAGGGCGTGCGGGTTGGTCTCGATGACCGAGTTCAGCAGCGGGTCGATGTCCCGGATCCGGTGCAGGTAGAAGTTGGTCAGCTGGACCGAGCTGAGCCGGCGCGCGTCCATGGCGGCCTGCAGGTCCAGCACGGTGGCGGTCTCCAGGTCGATCCCGTTGAGGACGGTCGAGCCGGCGGTCGCGACGGTCCTCGCGGTGGTCGACGTCGCGGCGGCGGCCGAGGGTACCGCGGCGGCGGCCGTCACCATCACGGTCAACGCCGCCAGGACCCAGCGGGGTGTAGGCATAGTTCTCCTCCTATCGATGAGGCCCTCCTGCTGTATACGCCTCCGCGCCAGGGTTCGCATCACGGGGAAATTCCCGATGTCACCGTCACGGCGTCGGGACCAGACTGGTTCACCACCGTCCACCGGTGGCGACGGGCGAGAGGAGGAGGAGATCGACATGGCCGACGACCGGCGCCCGTTCCTCGACCTCAGAGGCATCGACGGCGGCTTCCCGGGCGGTCGCCACCCGGGCGGGATCGTGCCGGATCCGGACGTCGCGGGGTTGTCCGACGCCGGCACCGGAATGGCCGGACGGTGGGTCCGGGAGGCCGGCCACCGGGTGGATGCGGATCCGGACGCTCCGGTGCTGCCCGCCGGGTCCACCTGGGCCGGAGCCGGTGACCTGGACTTCGGGGCCGGTGCCGGACCCGGAGTCGCCGACGAGAGCGGCAGGGATCCGGACCCCGCGGTGAGGACGGCGATGGGGACGGCGGTGATGAGGATGGTGGCGAGGAGGGCGACGAGGATGCCGCCGACGAGGACGGTGTCGAGGCGGTCGTCGCCGAGCTGTCGCCCCCGTCGCAGGGGGTCGTGACCGGGTGGGACGACAGCCTCGTACCGGACCCGCCCCACGCCGGGTCCTGGGAGGTCGCACCCGACCCGGGCGGGGGACCGGGGGAGGGGCTGTCCGGCGGGCGGGACCTGTCGGACCTGCCGTCGGCGGTCGTCACCCCGCTCGAGGACACGGACCCCGGCGAGGGGGCATCCCCTGGCGGCCTCGTCCGCGACCGCCAGCCGGCGGCATACTGGTGGTCCGGCCGGAGGTGGCGATGCGGATCGCGCTGTTCATCACGTGCGTCAACGACCTGATGTACCCGGCGACGGGCCGGGCGGTCGTGCGCCTCCTGGAACGGCTGGGCCACACGGTGGAGTTCCCTCCCGGACAGACCTGCTGCGGGCAGATGCACGCCAACTCCGGGTACCCGGACCAGGCGCGAGAGCTGGCGCGACGGTTCGTGGCCACGTTCGACCCGTACCCGGCGATCGTGGCCCCGTCGGGCTCGTGCGTGGCGATGGTCCGCGACGCCTACCCGCGGCTGCTGCCGTCGGCCGCGCCCGTGGCCGCCCGGACCTACGAGCTGTCGGAGCTGCTCGTCGACGTGCTGCAGGTGACCGACGTGGGCGCGAGCTTCCCGTACCGGGTCACCTACCACCCGACCTGTCACGGCCTGCGCACGCTGCGCCTGGGTGACCGGCCGCTCCGGCTGCTGCGGCACGTGCGCGGGCTGCAGCTGGTGGACCTGCCGGAGGCGACGGAGTGCTGCGGCTTCGGCGGCACGTTCGCGGTGAAGAACGCCGACGTGTCCGCGGCCATGCTCGCCGACAAGTGCGCCGCGATCACCGCCACCGGGGCGGAGTTCGTCGCCGCCGCCGACAACTCCTGCCTGGCGCACATCGGCGGCGGGCTGTCCCGTCGGGGCGCACCGGTCAGGCCTGTCCACTACGCCGAGATCCTGGGAGCGCAGGCGTGACCGGCCGGCAGCCCTCGCCCGCCATCGTCGCGGCGCGCCCGTTCCCGCAGGCGGCCCGCACCGGGCTGGCGGACCGGCAGCTGCGCGCCAACCTGCGCATGGCCACGCGCACGATCCGCGACAAGCGGCTGCGGGTCGTCGCCGAGCGGCCCGACTGGGAGGAGTTGCGGGCCGCCGGCGCGGCGCTCAAGGACGACGTGCTGGCCCGCCTGCCGGAGCTGCTGGTCCAGTTCGAGCGGGCGGCCACCGCCGCCGGCGCGACCGTCCACTGGGCACGGGACGCGCAGGAGGCGTGCACGGTGGTCACCGGGCTGGTACGCGCGACCGGCGCCGACGAGGTCGTCAAGGTCAAGTCGATGGCGACCCAGGAGATCGGCCTGAACGAGGCGCTCGCACGGGCCGGCATCGGGGCGGTCGAGACCGACCTCGCGGAGCTGATCGTCCAGCTGGCCGACGACACGCCCTCCCACATCCTCGTGCCCGCCATCCACTACAACCGCACGCAGATCCGCGACATCTTCGCCCGCACCATGGCCGGGGTCGACCCGGGCCTGACCGACGACCCGTCGGCGCTGACCGAGGCGGCCCGCCGCTACCTGCGGCGCAAGTTCCTCACCGCGACGGTGGCGATCTGCGGCGCCAACTTCGCCGTCGCGGAGACCGGCAGCCTGGTGGTGGTGGAGTCCGAGGGCAACGGCCGGATGTGCCTGACCCTGCCGCGCACGCTCATCGCCGTGGTGGGCATCGAGAAGCTCGTGCCGACCATGCGGGACCTGGAGGTGTTCCTCCAGCTGCTGCCGCGCTCGTCGACCGGGGAGCGGATGAACCCGTACACGTCCGTGTGGACCGGCGTGACCCCGGGGGACGGGCCGCAACAGGTCCACATCGTGCTGCTGGACAACGGTCGCAGCCGGGTGCTGGCCGACCCGGTGGGCCGGCAGGCCCTGCGCTGCATCCGCTGCTCGGCGTGCCTGAACGTGTGCCCCGTCTACGAGCGGGTGGGCGGGCACGCGTACGGATCGGTCTACCCCGGGCCGATCGGCGCGATCCTCACGCCGCAGCTGACCGGCCCGGACGCGGGTGCCAACGCGACGCTGCCGTTCGCGTCGACCCTGTGCGGTGCCTGCTACGAGGCGTGCCCGGTGCGGATCAACATTCCCGAGGTGCTGGTGCACCTGCGGCGGCACGGCCGCAAGGGACCCGCCGAGCGGGCGGCGATGGCGGCGGCCGCCTCGGTCATGCGGGGTCCGCGGCGCTGGCGGTACGCGCTGCGGGTCGCCCGGTGGGCGGCGGCACCGCTGCGGCTGCTCGCCCGCGGTGGCCGGCTCCGCCGGCTGCCCGGGCCGCTGTCGGCGTGGACCGCGGCCCGGGACGCGCCGCTGCCGCCGCGGGAGTCGTTCCGGGACTGGTGGAGGCGACGGTGACCGGACCGGGTGGGGCGACCGCGCGCGAGGAGATCCTCCGGCGGCTGCGGGAGGCGTTGGGAGAGCCGGCCGACCACCCGCGCCCCGCGGCCGCCGTGCCGCGCGACTACCGGACCGTCGACGACGCCGCGGTGGACCGCCTGGCGCTGTTGGCCGACCGGCTGGTGGACTACCGGGCGACCGTGCACCGCACCACCGGGGCCGACCTTGCGTCGGCGGTCGCCACCGCGCTGGCCGGCGCCCGGACCGTCGTGGTGCCACCCGACCTGCCCGCGGCGTGGCTCGCCGGCTGGCGCGGTGAGGTGGTGCGGGACCTGGACCCGGACCCGCTGCCGGTGACCGACCTCGACGCCCCCGGCGTCAGCGTCCTGACCGGGTGCGCGGTGGCGGTCGCCGACACCGGCACCCTCGTCCTCGACACCGGACCGCACCAGGGGAGGCGGGTGTTGACCCTCGTTCCCGACCACCACGTGTGCGTCGTGCGCGCCGACCAGGTTGCGGTGTCGGTGCCGGCGGCCCTGGCGCGGCTGGCGGACCCGCGCCGGCCGCTGACGTTCGTCTCCGGCCCGTCGGCGACCAGCGACATCGAACTGGACCGGGTGGAGGGAGTGCACGGGCCGCGCCGGCTCGACGTGATCCTCGTGGAGTGAGGCGGCTCCCGTGATGCGGTACGGGTTCCGCCCTCGCCGGTCGTGTCGCCGCGGACGCGCCCCGTGGGCCTCCTCACCCTACAGTGGCCCCAGAGAGGAGCGCCCGTGACCGCAACGCCAGGCGCACATCCGCTGTGCGAGGAGTGTCGACGGCGCGGCGCCGGGCCCGAGTCGGCGCGGCACCGGCAGGTGCACGTCCGCGCCCACGGCAAGGAGTCGTGTATGGACATCCACCTGGCCAGCCTCATGGCCAGGTGGTGGGAGGTCTGCGACATCACCAGCTCCTGCCAGGACTACCACGGCCGCGCGTACGTGCGCCCCACCGCCGAGACCGCCGCCGCGGCCGAGCGGTACCTGCGTGAGGACCTGGGGCTCGAGGTCGAGGCGGAGGACGGGGTGCTCTGGTTCCGCCTGCCGGAGCAGGCACCACCGGTGCCCGCCGGGTCCGCCTCGGACGCGCCGGACCCCGACCCGGACCTGCTGACTCACCTGTACCGCCTGTGGGACCGCCTGGCGGCCGTCCGTCGACGCCTGGTCGAGGTGACGCAGGGGGGCGACAGTCCCTGGATGAGGGGCGCACGCGACCTGACCCGGTCCGCCGAGGAATGCCTCACCCGGGCGATGGAGGCCCACAGCTACGCGGCGGGGCGGGCCGTGCCGCGCGCCGATCTGCTCCTGAGGGCGGCCCAGGTGGTCGCGCTGGGGTGAGGAGCTTGCGAGCGAGCTGGACCACCGGCGGTGGTCGGGCGGGGACCCGGCGGACGTGACGTACGTCGATCTGACCGCGGCCAGGGCGTACGTGCGGGCCGCGCTGGCGGCTCTCCACGCCCCGACCGCTCCGTTGGCGAGAAGGGTACGCGTGCAGATGGCCGTCGGACTCCCGGTAGCGGTGGTGGTGTTCGGCGCGTGCCTCGCCCTCCTGCCCGGACGGGGACCGTTCGACGTCGCCCTGGCGGCGGGCGCGGCCATCGTCGCCTCCGAGGCGGTGGCCGTCGCTGCGAACGTCGTCGACCGTCGCCGGCCGCCTGCGGCCGACGCGACGCTGCTGCCGGCGGCGCCCGCCGGCGTCGATCCGGTCGATGCGGCCCTGCGACGCATGCGCGACCACCTGGAGGAGACCGTCTCGGCACACCCCGAGCCGGAGGACGACTCCCGGCGTCAGGCCCTGGCGTCGGCCCGCACGGCTCTTGCCCGCCTGACCGTCGCGATCAACCGTCGCTCCGGAGGCGGCCGCCCCTGATCAACCGACCGGCCACCCCGCCACCGCCGCGGTGGGGCACCGGCGCCGCCACGGTCAGCCGGTCAGGTCCACGCCGGCCAGCTCCACGCCGCGGTACGCGGCCAGCCGCTCGGCCTGCGCGCCGATCGCCGCGCGGACCGGCGGCGGCGCCGGCGCCCACAGCTCCACCTGCACGCGCAGCCGGTTGCCGGACTGCCGTGGTCGCCAGGTGCCGGCGATCTCCCCGTTGACCAGGACCGCGCCGGGCCGGCCGAGCACCGGCCACAGCGCCTTGGCGAGACCGGCGTCGGGCACCAGCAGGGACCGGTCCCGGGCCTGGAGGAACAGGTCGAACGGCCCGAGCAGCCGGGTGACGGTGGGCGGTGGGGCGGACAGGGCGTCGGCGTCGGCGGCCAGGGCGAACCGGCGCTCACCGTCCACCGACACCTCGACGACGTCCTGCGGCCAGCGTCGCTTCACGTCGGCGACCGGTGCGTCCAGGTAGCCGGCGACCATCTGCGGCGTGGCCGGTCCGAGCAGGTGCAGGTAGCCCCGGACCACGTCCAGCCGGGGCGGGTAGGTCTCCGCGGGTGCGAACCCGGGGATCGGCTCCAGCACCGGGGGCGAGGTGCCCTCGCGCAGCTGCAGGCCCGCCCGTAGGGCGGCGAGCCGGAACGTCTGCTCGTACAGGTGGGTGGCGTTGCAGGACCGGCAGTAGCGCAGGTACGGCTCGTCCATGAGCGCGGACACCCGGGTGGAGACCTCGCCCTTGACCATCGGCCGGTCCACCACGGACCGCATCGCGGCGGCGACCGCGTCCAGGGCCGCCAGGTAACCGATGCCGGCGGCCTTCAGCGACCTGGCGGCGTCGAAGATCCGCTTGCCGGCGTCGGCGTCGGAGAACGGCGCCACCGCGGCGGCGACCTGCGGCAGGTCGGCCCGCCGGTACAGGTGCGGTGCTCCGCGGAGGGTCCACAGTAGGGCCAAGTCGTCCTCGCGTACGCGGGAGACGTCCACGCCGCGGACCACCAGCGCCCACCGCCCGCCGTCCGGGCCGGTGTCCTGGACGCCGAGGTCGAGCACGGCAGTGTCACGCAGGCGCGCGCGACCGCCGGCGGGCTCCCGGTCCAGCTGCTGTGCCCGTACCCGGAACCCCAGGACCTGCGCGCGCGACACCGAGGTGGTCACGGGTCGACGCTACCGCCCGGGACCGACATCGCCGCCCGTGTCCGGCCGCTCCTGCCCGTCCTGCGGGTCCCGCCGCGCCGCCGCGTCGCGGCGGGCGCGGGCCCGCCGCCGCCCCTCGTGCATCGCCTGCACGCGGGCGACCGGGATGGCGCGGCCCTCCTCGACCAGGTCGGGGGGTAGCGGCCGCGGCGGCGGTACCGGGCCGGCCCGGCCCTGCGCCAGCAGGCCGGGAACGGTGTGGATGGTGAAGTCGGCCGGGGTTACGTCGGCCAGGTCGTCCCAGGCGACCGGGAAGGACACCGGTACGCCCGGCCGGACCCGCGGGCTGTAGGCCGCCACGAGCGTCGCACCGCCGGCGCGCGTGGCGTCCAGGAACACCCTGCCGGCGCGGTCCTCCCGGAGGAACGCGGTGGTCGCCAGCGCCGGGTCGAGACGTTCGGCGCGGGCGGCCAGCGCCCTGGTGGCGGCGGCCGCGTCGTCGACCGGCACGAGCGGCCCGACCGGGACGAGCACGTGCAGTCCCTTGGCGCCGCTGGTCTTGACGGTGCAGGCGAGGCCGGCCTCGTCGACCACCCGGCGGACCAGGCCGGCGGCCGTGACCGCGGCGGCGAACCCGCCCCTCTCGGGCGGGTCGATGTCCACCACCAGGTGGGTGGCACGGTCCCAGGCGTCCGCGCGGACCAGGGCGGGGTGGTACTCCACGGCCCGCTGGTTGGCGAACCACAGCAGGGTGCGGCGGTCGTCGCACACCGGGTAGGTGACCTCGCGCTGCGACGACTCGGCCCACACCCGGACCCGCCGAATCCACTCCGGGGCGTACCGGGGCAGGTTCTTCTGCATGAAGGGCGACTGGCCGCGCAGCACCCGCACCACCGTGAGCGGCCGGCCGGACAGCTCGGGCAGCAGGTACCCGCTGACCGCGTCCAGGTAGTCCACCAGGTCCCGCTTGGTCGCCCGCGCGCCCTCGAACAGCGGCTGGTCGAGGTTGGTCAGGGGTACGCCGTCGCGTTCCTCGCCGCCGCTCACGCCCCCACTGTCCCACGTGCGGCCGACCTCCGCCCCGCGACCGTCCGGTGGTGGAGGTCCGGGCCGACCCGCGCGACTACGGGGCCGGCGGCAGGTCGAACCTCACTCCGGTCAACTGCTCCGACACCTCCCACAGCCGCCGCGCGGTGTCGGGGTCGGTGGCGTGCGGGGCCGGGCGCACCACGGTCGGGTGTCCCCGCAGCTCCATCCATCCACCGGGGCCGATGACCTGACCGCTGGCGGCCGCCGGGTCGGTGGCGGCGTACAGCTGGGGGAGCGCACCGGTGGCGGCGTCCTGCGCCAGGAGGCGGTTGCCCAGGCGGCCCATCGCCCGCATCAGCCCGGTCGGCCCGCTGGTCTGCAGGTTGGTGGCGGCGTACCCGGGGTGGGCGAGCAGGCTGCGGATCCGCTCGCCGGCGGCCTGCAGGCGGCGGTGCAGCTCCAGGCCGAACAGCACGTTGGCGAGCTTGGACTGGGCGTAGAACGCGCGCGGGGAGTAGCGGCGCGCACCGGTCAGGTCGTCGAACCGGATCCGCCCACCGCGGTGCAGCAGCGAGGTGACCGTGACCACCCGCGCCTCCGGCCGCCTGCGCAGCAGGTCGAGCAGCAGGCCGGTGAGGGCGAAGTGGCCGAGGTGGTTGGTGGCGAACTGGAGCTCGTGCCCCTGCGGGGTCAGCCGGCGCGGCGGGAACATGATCCCGGCGTTGTTGACCAGGATGTCGACGGCCACCCCGTCGGCGTGGAGGGCGTCGGCGAACGCCCGCACCGAGTCGAGGTCGGCGAGGTCCAGCCGGCGGACCTCGAGGCTGGCGCCGGGATGCCGGGCGGTGAGGTCGGCCGCCGCCCGCCGGCCCCGCTCCTCGTCGCGGACGGCCATGATGACGTGCGCGCCGCGGCGCGCGAGCTGCTCGGTGGTGGCCAGCCCCAGTCCGCTGTTGGCGCCGGTGACCAGCGCGGTACGGCCGGTCTGGTCGGGGATGTGGTCGGCGGTCCAGGCGGCCGGCTTGCTCATGTGGTCATGATGCCGGACCCGGGCGGTCACCGCCCGGTGCGGTCCGCCCGGCCCGACGCGACCGGGGAGCGCCGGCCAGCCCGGGCCCGCGGCTGCGGGGTCGCCGTGGCCGCGGCTAGGGTCGGGATCCGTGGACACCCGGGTGATGGGTGCCGACGTGTGCCGGGCCGGGTGGGTGGGGATCGTCCTGGACGGTGCGCGGGTCCGCGCGTACTGCGCGGGTACGATCCGCGAGCTCGTGGACGCCGCAGGGCACGACGGCGAGCTGGACGTGGTGGGCATCGACATCCCGATCGGGCTGCCCGACCGCGGCCGGCGACAGGCCGATGTGCTCGCCCGCCGGTGGGTCGGCCCTCGGCGGGCGGCGTCGGTGTTCCTCACACCGGTCCGGTCGGCGCTCGTCGCCGCCGACCACGCCGAGGCGGTACGCGTCAACCGGGCGCTGGCCGGCGAAGGGGTGTCCGCGCAGGCTTACGGCCTGCGCGACAGGATCCTGGAGGTCGACGACTGGCTCGCTCACGCGCCGGTCCGGGTGGTGGAGGTCCACCCGGAGGTGAGCTTCGCCGCCATGGCCGGGGCGCCCCTGGCCGAGGGCAAGAAGTCGTGGGCGGGGGCGCAGCGACGTCGGGCCCTGCTGGCCGGGCACGGTGTCGAGGTGCCCGCCGACCTCGGGCCGGCCGGCGCACTGGCCGCCGTCGACGACGTCCTCGACGCGGCCGCCGCGGCCTGGTCGGCCCGGCGCGTGGCGACCGGGTCGGCACGGCTGCTGCCGGACCCGCCGGAGCGGTTCAGCGACGGCCGGCCGTGTGCCATCGCCGTGTGACCCGCCCGAGCGGAGGGCCGTCAGGCGCGCTCGACGCACCCGCCGGGTGCGGCGGTGCGAGTAGAGGCCCGTCTCGTGCGCGGGGACCGCCCGCAGCCGGCGGACCGTCAGCCCTGCAGGAGCGGCACCCCGAGGTAGAGGTAGCGGGGTCGCCCACCAGCTCCGGTTCCCTGGCGGCCTGCTCCGCGTCGCGGGCCCGCCGGGGTCACTTGGGGCGGACGAAGGTCCCTCGGCCGGGAAGGGTGACGACGAGCCCCTCCTCGCGCAGCAGCCGGATGGCCGCCCGTACGGTGTCCCGTGCGATCCCGTGCTCCTGTTGCAGCCGCGGCTCGCTCGGCAGCTTGTCGCCCGGGCCCAGCTCGCCCGACTCGATCTTGGCGCGCAGGATGGCTGCGAGCTGCCGGTAGATCGGCTCGGGACTCCACTGGTCGAGGGTCATGCCGCCATCATGGGGGACGGCGGGGACGTGGCGTCCGGGAAACCTGTCCTACCTGTGGTAGACAGGTCCTACCGGATCACGATACATTCACAGTGCTCCTCACAAGCGACCCCCGCGCCGGAGCGGCCAAGCAGACCGGCGCGGGGGGTCTGACCCGTATCGGAGGTACGGGCTGTGGATCATGCTACCCGCCGTCACGGCGCGATGGCACGGACACAGGTGGTGGCCGCCGCGCTCCCGGTGGCCGGTCCCGTGGGTCCCGGCCGGTGCACTGCCAGCAGGGCTGCGCCGGTCGGCGACGGGGGACCGGCCACCCGGGCGGCGCGGGAGCGGCACCCGTGATCCCGGTCGCCGCGCCGGCCCCGACCGGACACCCCGTCGACCTTCTCGCCGCCGCCGCCCGGCTGCTGCCGACGGTGGTCGGCTGCCCGCCCGTGCTCGGCTGCGACCTGCACACCGCGGTGCTGGCGGCGGTGGACGGGAGCGGGGACCGGTACGCCGCGCTGAGGCTGGCCACGCGTGCGCTCGACCTGTTCGTCGCCTACCTCGTCGACACCGGGCAGGCGCCGCCCGACGTGCGCGCCAGTCACGCCCTGCGGGCCTGGCTGCGCGGACGTGACCCGGCCGGAGTGGGGCAGGCGCTGGCGGCAGCGGCCGACCACTGGCGACGGCGGCGGTCATGACGGCACCGACCGACCCGTCCCCGGCCGGCCTGCTGGCGCGCCTGGACTCCGAGTGGGAGCACCTGGTGCGGTCCCGCGCCACCGCGGCGGTGCTGCGCAGGTGGGGGATCCAGGAGCCGGAGCTCGCCGGCTGGACGGACCTGGAGCAGCTCCGGTCCGCGGTCCACCACCGGGCCGACCCGGCCCGCGCCGACCGGCTGCTCGCGGCGCTGGTACGGCTGGCCGCCGTGGACGGTCAGGACGACCGGCTCGCCGCGCGGACCGTCCTGCAGCTGCTGGTGCCCGGAGCGGTGCGTCTGGCCCGCAGCCTCATCCCGTACGCGGGGGACAACGCCACCGCCCTGGGCCTGGTCTTCACCGAGCTGGCGATCGGCATCCGCACCTACCCGTGGCGGCGCCGGCCCCACCACGTCGCGGCCAACCTGTTGCTGGACTGCCGGCAGCGGCTCAGCCGCCGCTTCCAACGCCTGCGCCGGGAGACGCCGGTGGGCCTGGAGGTGGACGACCGGCGGACCGACGCCGCCGGCACCGAGCACGCCGAGTCCACACTGGCCCTGCGGGACCTGCTCGCGTGGGCGCACCGTCGGGGCATCCTGGACGAGTTCGAGGCCCGGCTGCTGGTCGCCAACCACGTGCAGGACATCCCGTTGGACCGGCTCGCCATCCAGCTCGGACGGTCCCGTTCCCGGCTGTTCGCCGCCCGCGCGGCCGCGCACCGGCGGTTGCGTCACGCCCTCACCAGCGCCGCGGACGGTCCGGGTTCCGCCCGCGGCCGCGCGTGACGACCGGACGCATGCTGCGGGTCCGTCGGCCCTGGTTGCGGGAGGGGACCGTCTGCCAGGATGGCGGCGGAGGTGACCATGGGGCCGGCGATCCGCACGTTCGGGCTCACCAAGCGGTTCGGCCGCCGGACCGCCCTGGCCGACCTGGACCTGGAGGTGCCCGAGGGGGTCATCTTCGGATACCTGGGGCCCAACGGCGCGGGGAAGACCACCACCATCCGTCTCCTGGCCGGGCTGCTGCGCCCCACCCGCGGGCACGCCACCGTCCTCGGCCGGGACGTGGTACGCGACCGGCAGGCCGCACAGCAGCAGATCGGCTACCTGCCCGGCGAGTTCGTCGCCTATCCCGACCTGACGGTCGAGGCGTACCTGCGCTACTTCGCCCACCTGCACGGGGACGCCGACCTGTCCTGGGCGGCCCGGCTGGCCGAGCGGCTCGACCTGGACATGTCGCGCCGGATCGGCGCCCTGTCCCACGGCAACCGGCAGAAGGTCGGCATCGTCCGGGCGTTCCTCACCCGACCCCGGGTGCTGATCCTCGACGAGCCGACCGCCGGCCTCGACCCGCTGGTGCAGCGCGAGTTTCTGGCCCTGCTGCGGGAGACCCGGGACGCGGGCAACACGGTCTTCCTCTCCTCCCACGTGCTGTCCGAGGTCGAGGCGGTCGCCGACCAGGTGGGCATCCTGCGGCAGGGACGGCTGGTCGAGGTCCGTTCGGTCACCGACCTGAAGGCCCGGGCGCTGCGGCAGATCCAGCTCACGTTCGAGGACGAGGTGCCGGTGGAGCGGATCCGCGCCGCGGCCGGGGTACGGGACGTCCGGGTCGACGGCCAGCGGGTCCAGCTGGTGGTCGAGGGGTCCACCGCCGAGCTGCTGGCGGTGGCCGCGCCCTACCGGGTCACCGAGATCGCCACCCGGGAGCCGGACCTGGAAGAGATCTTCCTCTCCTACTACGGGCAGGGCTGAGCAGATGCTGCGCAACGTGTTCCTGAAGAACCTGCGTGACCAGCGGCGCGGCCTGGTCGGCTGGAGCGTCGGCATCGTCCTGCTGATCCTGCTGATGTCGGCGCTGTGGCCCTCCTTCGGGGACATCGCCGACCTGGAGGCGTTCCTGCGCAACTACCCGGAGGCGATGCGGGAGATCTTCAACCTGGACGAGTTCACCACCGGGCGCGGCTACCTCAACGCCGAGATCTACAGCGCGCTGCTGCCGGTGCTGTTCCTCGTGTACGCCATCGGGCGCGGTGCCCGGCTGATCGCCGGCGAGGAGCAGGCCGGCACGCTGGACCTGCTGCTGATGACCCGGGTGTCACGGGTGGGCCTGGTGCTGCAGCAGGCGGCCGCGGTGGCGGCCGGCACGCTGGTGCTCGGGCTGGTGCTGATGGTCGCGGTGGTGGCCTGCTCGCCCGTGTTCGGCCTGGACATCGCGCTCGGTGACGCGGCGACCGGCTCGCTGGCGATGGTGCTGCTGGGAGTGGAGTTCGGCTGGCTGGCGCTGGCCGTGGGGGCCGTCGCCGGCCGCCGGGCGGTGACGGTGGCGGTCACCTCGGCGCTGGCGGTGGCCGCCTACCTGCTGTACGTGGCCGGGCGGCTGGTCGACGCGGTGGAGCCGTGGCTGCCGGTCTCCCCGTTCCACCAGGCGCTGGAGGGCGGGCCGCTCGGGGCGGGACTGCCGGCGGCGTACGTCTGGATGCCGCTGGCGGGAGCGGTGGCGGTCGCCGCCAGCCTGCCCGTGTTCCACCGCCGGGACGTCGGCGTCCACCGCTAGCCACCGGCCGTGCCAGTTTGCGCCGGTCCGGGCGGGGAACCGTACGGGTCGACCGTCATGCGCCCACACGGGCCGGCTGAAAGGGGGGACCGGTGCGCGCAGTCGCGGAGGGCAGGACGCCGCTCGCGGTGCCACGGCTCGGCAGTCCCCTGTTCGGGGCACTGCTGGCGGAGGTCATCGGCACCTACATCCTCACGTTCTTCGGCGCCGGCACGGTGACGGCCGTGGTGCTGTTCGCTCCCGAGTCGTCGGCGAACGTCATCTCGATCTCGGTGGCGTTCGGACTGGCCGTGCTCGTGGCCGTGTACGCGTTCGGGCACGTCTCGGGTGCGCACATCAACCCGACGGTGACCATCGCGTTGGCGGCGGTGCGGCGGTTCCCGTGGCGCGCCGTCCCCGCCTACCTGCTGGCGCAGTTCGTCGGGGCGATCCTCGCTGCCCTGACGATCTGGGCCCTGTTCGGGGAGCAGGGTCGGGACGCGCCGGTGCTGCTGGGCGCCACGTCGCCGGGGCTGCGGGGCGCGGGGCCGGCCTTCCTGGCCGAGGTCGTGCTCGGCTTCCTGCTGGTGGTGGTCGTACTGGCGACGGCCACGGACCGGCGGGCGAACCCGGCGGTGGCCGGGCTGGCCATCGGGTTCGTCATCGGGGCGGGCATCTTCGTGACGCTGACCGTCTCGGGTGGGTCCTTCAACGCCGCCCGGTCGCTGGGCCCGATGATCGTGGCCTGGCAGTTCCCGTCGTGGTGGGTGTACCTGATCGCTCCCGCCGCGGGCGGGGTGCTCGGCGCCCTGTGCTACGACCTGGCGGTGCGGCCCGGCGCCCCACCCGAGACGGAGGAGGCCGCGGAGGAGGCGGCCCGGCCGGAGGAGGAGGCGGCGGCGGACCGGCCGCGGCACCGCCGCTGACGGATCGGACAGCGCCGACCGGATCGGACAAGGGCGCGGCGCCCGTCAGGTCACGGTACGCCCGTCCGTCCGAGGGCCGGGGCGTCGGCGCTCCGGCCGGCGCCGCTCAGGCCACCGTGATGCTCTCGTCCAGGTACACGTCCTGGATCGCGTGCAGCAGCTGGATGCCCTCCTCGGTGGGACGCTGGAAGGCCTTGCGCCCGCTGATGAGCCCGGTGCCGCCGGCCCGCTTGTTGATCACCGCGGTGCGGACGGCCTCGGCCAGGTCGCTGGCGCCGGACGAGGCACCACCGCTGTTGATCAGGCCGACCCGGCCCATGTAGCAGTTGGCGACCTGCCACCGGGTCAGCTCGATGGGATGGTCGGTGGCGAGCTTCTCGTAGACGAGCTTGTGGGTCTTGCCGAAGTTGAGGGCGGTGAAGCCGCCGTTGTTCTCCGGCTGCTTCTGCTTGACGATGTCGGCCTCGATGGTGACGCCGAGGTGGTTGGCCTGTCCGGTCAGGTCGGCCGAGAGGTGGTAGTCGACCCCGTCCTTCTTGAAGGCGGAGTTGCGCAGGTAGCACCACAGCACCGTGAACATGCCCAGCTCGTGCGCCCGGGCGAAGGCCTCGCTGACCTCCTGCAGCTGGCGGGTCGACTCCTCGGCGCCGAAGTAGATCGTCGCGCCCACGCCGACCGCGCCGAGGTCGAAGGCCTGCTCGACGGAGCCGAACATGACCTGGTCGTACCGGTTGGGGTAGGTGAGCAGCTCGTTGTGGTTGAGCTTGACGATGAACGGGATGCGGTGGGCGTACCGGCGGGACACCATGCCGAGCACCCCGAGCGTGGTGGCGACCGCGTTGCACCCTCCGTCGATCGCCAGCTCGACGATGTTGCGAGGGTCGAAGTACTTGGGGTTGGGGGCGAACGAGGCGGCCGCCGAGTGCTCGATGCCCTGGTCGACGGGCAGGATCGACAGGTAGCCGGTGCCACCCAGGCGCCCGTGGTTGTACATGGCCTGGAGGTTGCGCAGCACCTGCGGCGAGCGGTCGCTGTCGATCATCACCCGGTCGATGAAGTCCGGCCCGGGCAGCACCAGATCCTCTTTCGGGATGCCCTTGCAGGTGTAGGTCAGCAGGTCTTCAGCCTCGTCGCCCAGCAGGCTCTGGATGTCAGCCATGGCCCATCTCCACGGTCGTACGGATTCCCACCTCTGTCACACGGTACTCTCCCGCCCTCTGGACGGTCCGTCAGGTGCGTGATGCCCGCCGCCACCGCTACCTACCCGCGGGCGGTACCCGTGGCGGCGACGACCGGATTGGCACGACCGGGCGGGTTCCGGACGCGGGACGGTGGGGAGGGTCCGTCGCGGGACGGTGGGTGGGGTTCCGGACGGAGGTCACGTCCAGGCGACGAACCGGCGGAACAGGTCCGGCGGCGGTGCGCCGTCGTGGGCGAGATCCACCGCGGCGGCCATGAGCTGCCGGCTCATGTACATGGACAGGCCGACCAGGTCGCCGGCGTACTGCGAGCGGAGGTGGACCCGGGCGGCGGCGCAGGGCCAGGGCCGGCCGTCGGCGACGCAGGTCCAGGAGGGCCGGCTGGGCATGTGCCGGCGCAGGAGGCTGGCCAGGGCCGGCGGCGCGGTGGGGTCGTCGTCCAGCGGCAGGTCGTAGTCGGATGACCGGGTGGCGGGTCGCGCGAGCCCGTGGGGCTGGAGGCCGTAGTCGTCGGGCCGGACGCCGTAGTCGTCGGGCCGGACGCCGGAGCCGTCGGGCCGGAAACCGTCGTCGTCGGACGCGGCCCCGTCCCGTGCCAGACCGTGGTCACCCGCCGCGGGCCGCCGCACGACGTACGCGTCGGTGGCGGCGCCGGACACCGTGGCCGCCCGCTCCTGCCCGTCGCGTCCGTGGCCGGCGGGAGCACCGGTGACGGGGGTGCCACGGCCGATCGTGGCGCCGTGGTGCAGGTCGCCGGTCGGCGGTACGCCGCTCGCGGGGTCGGTCATCGAGGTCTTCCAGGCACGCCGTGCGTGGTCCCGTGGTCGCGTATGGGTAGCACCATCGTGCCGGATGTCACACGGCAGACGCAAGTGCTGATGCACATGCATTCACCCCGTGCGCGCGGTTCGCGAGGCATCGGGTGGGCCCGCCGGTCTGCGTGGAGTGACCCGGTTCCCGCCGCCGGCGGCCGGTGAACGGGGCACCGCGCGTCTGCCGAGCTCAGGGAGGCCTTGCGGGGCCAGGGGGGGCCGGGAGGCCGTGTCAGGAGGCCTTGCGGACGGCGGGGTCGCCGGGTTGGCGCCGTTCCCAGCCGTGACGGACCCGGTCGAGGATCGGGTCGGGGTCCTCGCGGGGGCAGAGGAAGGCAGCGGTCAAAGTGTCCACCGCGGTACCTCGGGAGGCGCCGGGTCGGTAGGTCACGGTCACCGCCAGGGCCGAGGCCCGTTCCACGACGCCGGCGCACCAGGTGTTGCCGCGGTAGACCCACACCGGATCGGACGGACGGTAGCTGTCGGCGGGTGCGACCGCCCTCGGGTCCCGGTCATCCGGGGTGAACGTCGGAGCTGGCATGTCCTCTCCCCTCCCGCTGGAGGCCGGAGCCCGGCTGGTCCGGGAACCGGTGGGGCAGGCGTCCGTTGAACCGCCCGTGGTCGCAACGGACGTCGCCGTCCATTGCGAAGCGTAAGCGAGCAAGTACACCTGCACAAGCGTTATCATGTGCCCAATCTCGTGCAGACGCAAGAGCGAATGCACGTGCAGATGTCGTCCGGTTACGGAGCGAGAGGTGGTTTTATCGACTGAAGTGCGTCGAACAGGACACATAGTCGTGTTGATTTGTCCGTACCCACAGAGAGCGAAAATCTGATGGCGAAGATCCACAACGATCTGACCGCTGCGGACCTGTCGACGCTGACGTGGCGCAAGAGCCGCCGCAGCGGCGCGAGCGGCAACTGTGTCGAGCTGGCCGTTCTTCCCGACGGCGCGGGCGTCGCCGTGCGGAACTCGCGGCAGCCCGACGGACCCGTCCTGGTCTACACCCGCAGCGAGATGCAAGCGTTCCTGCTCGGCGCCAAGGACGGCGAGTTCGACGACCTGATCTCCTGACCGGACCGCGGGAGCCACCCCGCGGCCGCCTCTGCACCGTCGGCGGTCTCCGCAGTGGACACACTGCGGAGACCGCCGACCACGTCCCGCCCCGTCCTCCGCTGCGGCGTCCGTTCCTCTGTGCGCCACCGCCCTGGGCCCGGCAGTCGTGCCCTGGGGCGTCCCGGCCCCGTCCCCGGAGCCCGACGTCCGCACCGCCGGCGCGTCGCCGAAACGGACCGTACGTGCCACCCCACGATTGGTCAGGTTGTGGCATGCTTACGCAGAGACGCCGACCCGTAGCGGTCGGCTGCACGTAGGTGCGGAGGCAGGGAAACGTGGCGAGCGTCCAGTTCGAGGACGGCGGTCCGACCGTGCGCCGCATCCTGCTGGGCGCACAGCTACGTCGGCTGCGCGAGGCGAAGGGCGTCACCCGGGAGGCCGCCGGCTGGGAGATCCGGGCGTCCGAGTCCAAGATCAGTCGGATGGAGCTGGGCAAGGTCGGGTTCAAGGAGCGCGACGTCGCCGACCTGCTCACGCTCTACGGGGTCACCGACGAGCGCGAGCGGCAGGCCCTGCTCGAGCTCGCGCGGAAGGCCAACGCACCCGGCTGGTGGCACGTCTACGGGGATCTGCTCCCCTCGTGGTTCCAGGCCTACCTCGGCCTGGAGGGTGCCGCGCAGCTCATCCGCACCTACGAGATGCAGCTGGTGCCGGGCCTGCTGCAGACCGAGGACTACGCCCGCGCGGTGATCCGGATCGGCCACCCGGGCGCCTCGGTGGCGGACATCGAGCGGCGGGTCGACCTCCGCATGACCCGCCACCA
>VSBZ01000045.1:0-25066 GCA_047459215.1 Micromonosporaceae bacterium
GGTGTAGTCGCGCTGCCACGCGAACGGCGGGGGCACCACGACGGTCGGCGCCTCGAGCTCCTCGGCCAGCTCGGTGGCCCGGCGCAGCCGTACCACCGGGTCGGAGCTCCACACCCGCTGGGTCACCAGCAGGCAGGGCGCGTGCACGGACCGTACCGGTACGCCGTAGTGCGCGGACAGGGCGCGCAGCGCGCTCGCGTCCTGGCTCACCGCGTCGGTCCAGACCATCACCTCCACGCCGTCGTACCCGAGCCGGGCGGCGATCTCGAAGGCGGCCGCGGTCGGCTCCGGGAACACCGAGGAGGTGGACAGCAGCACCGGAGGGCTCACGGACCCACCCTAGCCGCCCGGTGGCGGCGGCGACCCGGCAGCGGGAGCCCGCGCGCCGGACGCCCGCATGCCGGACACTCCTCGCCGGACGTGTGGGCGCCGGACGACTCGGGCCGGAGGCCCGCACGTCGGACGCCCAGGGTCCGGGGACCGCACGCCGGGGCCCACAGCCGGGGCACGTAGGTCGAGGGACGACCAAGGGCACGCCGACCGGGGGCCGCGGGCCGGAGCCCGCGGATCGGAGGCCTGCGGTCGGACGCCCGAAGCCCGGCGCGCAGGTCGCCGCGGCGCGGCATGCCCAACCACCGCGGATCGTCCGGCTACCCGGCGTAGTCTGGCCCGGTGGCCCGAGTGCATGTGACGGTCGAGGACCCGGACGACCCGCGGTCCCGCGAGCAGGAGCTGGACTTTCCGCGTGAATGGGTCGAGTTCACCGACCCGCAGGATCCCGACCACCTCATCCGGGCCGACGTGACCTGGCTGCTGTCGCGCTGGGCGTGCGTGTTCGGCACCCGCTGTCACGGCATCCTCCCCGGCCGGGCCGCCGAGGGCTGCTGCTCCCACGGCGCGTTCTTCACCGACGCCGACGACGAGAAGCGGGTCCGCCGGGCGGTGCGGCGGCTGACCCGCGAGACCTGGCAGCACTACCGGCGCGGGTTCGAGAACTGGACCGAGATGGACTCGGTGGACGGCAAGACCCCGGCCCGGCGCACCGCCACCCGCGGGAAGGACGGGACGTGCATCTTCCACAACGACCCCGGCTTCCCGGGCGGGCACGGGTGCGCCCTGCACCACCAGGCGCTGCGCGACGGCGTCCACCCGATGGAGTACAAGCCGGACGTGTGCTGGCAGGTGCCGATCCGCCGGACCCAGGAGTGGGTCACCCGGCCCGACGACACGCAGGTGCTGGTCACCGTGCTGACCGAGTTCGACCGGCGGGCCTGGGGCGCGGGCGGCCACGACCTGTACTGGTGGTGCACGGCCGCCCCGGACGCGCACGGGGGTGGCGAGCCCCTCTACATCTCGTACGCCGCCGAGCTGACCGCCCTGATCGGCGAGCCGGCCTACCGGCGGCTCGCCGAGCTGTGCGCGCAGCGGGCACGTCGCGGCCTGGTGGCGCCGCACCCGGCCACCGTGGCGGCCGCCGAGGGGCAGGGCCGTCGGCGTCAGCGGCCGGCGAAGGCGCGACGGTAGTCGCGCGGGGGGACGCCGCGCTGGCGGACGAAGTGCTCCCGCAGGGCTGCGGCGCTGCCGAACCCGACCCGGCGGGCCACCTCCTCGACGCTGAGGTCACCGGTCTCCAGCAGCTCCTCGGCCTGCCGTAGGCGCTGCGCCCGCAGCCAGGCCGCGGGGGTGGGGCCGGTGGCCTCCCGGAAGCGGCGGGCGAAGGAGCGCGGGCTCATGAGCGCCCTGGCGGCGAGCCGTTCCACCGTCAGCGGTCGGTCCAGGTTGGCCAGGGCCCACTCGAGGACCCCGGACAGGTTGTCGTCACAGCAGCCGTCCGGCAACGGACGGGCGACGAACTGGGCCTGACCGCCGTCGCGGTGGGGTGCGACCACCATGTGCCGGGCGAACGCGGTGGCGACCGCCGCGCCGTACTCCCGCCGCAGCAGGTGGAGGAGCAGGTCCATGCCGGCGGCGGAGCCGGCGCCGGTGAGCAGGTCGCCCTCGTCGACGTAGAGCACGTCCGGGTGGAGGGTCACCGACGGGTAGCGGGCGGCGAACCGCTCCGCCCACTGCCAGTGGGTGGTGGCCCGCCGCCCGTCCAGCAGGCCGGTGTCGGCCAACGTGAACGCGCCGGTGCAGCAGCTCGCGACGATCGCGCCGCGCCGGTGCGCCTCCCGTAGCGCGGCCAGCACCTCCGGCGGCTCCGGCCGGTCGGGGGCGTACCCGGGCGGCAGCACGATCACCAGGTCGGCGGCGACGAGCCGGTCCAGGCCGTGGTCGACCTGCACCTCGATGCCGGACTCGGTCCGGACCCGGCCCGGCCGGTGGGCGCAGCAGGCGAAGTCGAACCCGGGAAGGCCGCCGGCGCTGCGGTCGCACCCGAACACCTCGCCGACGATGCCGAGGCTGAGGTCACCCACGCACGACGGCAGGTACGCGGCGACGGAGCGGAAGGGTCGCGTCGCGGTCACGAGGCCTGAGTATGGCAGAAATCTTGCGATATCCGTCAGTCCTGCCACTGGCGGGGTACCACCTCGGTGACGACGGTGAAGGGGTGCTCGCCATCGACTGTCCGGTTCACGCCCGGCGGGTGCTCGTCCCGCCGAGCCGCATCCGTTCCCTGTCGAACACCGCCACCGGCATCGTCGTCGTGGTGGAGTGCTGGTGCGGCGCGGTGGTCCGGCTGCGCACCGGTCGCGCGCGCCCGCTGTCGGTGACCCGCTCGTAGCCTGCGGACGGTCCGGGCGCCGGCCGCGGCCCAGGCGCCCGGACCGCGGCTGGAACCGGACGCCCGACCGGGCCGGTCGGGCCGTCAGGGCTCGAACTTGTAGCCCAGGCCCCGCACGGTCACGATGTACCGGGGTGAGGAAGGCTCCGGCTCGATCTTGGAGCGCAACCGCTTGATGTGCACGTCCAGGGTCTTGGTGTCCCCCACGTAGTCGGCGCCCCAGACCCGGTCGATGAGCTGGCCGCGGGTGAGCACCCGCCCGGCGTTGCGCAGCAGCAGCTCCAGCAGGTCGAACTCCTTCAACGGCAGCTGCACCGGCTCGCCGTTGACCGTCACCACGTGCCGGTCGACGTCCATGCGTACCGGCCCGGCCGACAGCACCGAGTCGGTCGCCTTGGTCGCCTCCGCCCGCCGCCGACGCAGCACCGCCCGGACCCGCGCGACCAGCTCCCGCGGGGAGTACGGCTTGGTGACGTAGTCGTCGGCCCCGAGCTCGAGTCCGACCACCTTGTCGATCTCGCTGTCGCGGGCCGTGACCATGATGATCGGCACCTGGGAGCGGGTACGCAGCTGCCGGCACACCTCGGTGCCGGACATCTCCGGCAGCATCAGGTCGAGCAGCACGACGTCCGCACCGGTGCGGTCGAACTCCGCCAGCGCCTCCGGGCCGGTGGCGGCCACCGACACCTCGAAGCCCTCCCGGCGCAGCAGGTAGCTCAACGCGTCCGAGAACGACTCCTCGTCCTCCACCACGAGTACGCGTGGCACCAGTCCACTCCCTGTCAGTCCACAGCCGGACCGCCGGCCTCCGGCCCCGGCACGGTCGGCACCGGGCGGTCGCCGCGGTCGGGGTCACCGTCCGTACCTTCGCCGTCGATCCCACCCGCCGTCGGTGAACCTCCGGAGTCCTGCGGAGGGCGGGCCGGTAGCCGCAGGGTGAACGTCGAGCCCTCACCTGGCGCGCTGGTGACGTCCACCCGGCCACCGTGGTTGGTGGCGATGTGCTTGACGATCGCGAGCCCCAGGCCGGTCCCGCCGGTGGCGCGGGAACGGGCGCGGTCGGAGCGGTAGAACCTCTCGAAGATCCGGTCCAGGTCCTCGGGCGGGATGCCGATGCCCTGGTCGGCGACCTCCACCGCGACCAGGTCGTCCTCGCGGCGCAGCGTCAGCACCACCCGGCTGCCCTCCGGCGAGTAGGCGACCGCGTTCTCGGCCAGGTTGGCCACCGCGGTCACCAGCTGGCTCTCGCTCCCGTACGCGGTCAGCCCCTGCTCGCCGGTGACCTCGAGGTGGATCCGGCGGGCGGCGGCCGCGGTGCGCACCCGGTCGACCGCCTCGGCCACGACCGCGTCCAGGGACACCGGCACCGGCTGCGGCAGCGGTTCCGCCCCCTGCAGGCGGGACAGCTCCAGCAGCTCGGAGACGAGCTTGCCCAGCCGGGCGGACTCCTGCTGGATGCGCTCGGCGAAGCGGCGCGCGGCCGCCAGGTCCTCGGCCAGGTGGCCGGCGGCCTCCCGCCCGTTTGGGGACGCGGTGGCCGTGGAGGCGGTGGCGTCCAGCAGCGCCTCGGCGAGCAGCTGCAGCGCACCGATCGGGGTCTTCAGCTCGTGCCCCACGTTGGCCACGAAGTCGCGCCGGACCCGGGCCACCCGGTGCGACTCGGTCACGTCCGCGCCCTCGACCGCCACGTACCCACCGCCCAGCTCGACCCCCCGCAACAGCACGCTGAGCTGGCCGGCGGCGCCGCCCGCACCGCCGCGGGGCAGGTCGACCTCCATCTCCCGGCGCACGCCGCTGCGGCGGACCTGTCCGGCCAGGGTGCGCACCAGCGGGTGGGCCGTCACCGCGCCGGTGCGGTCACCGGCACGGAGCAGACCCATGGC
Organism: Micromonosporaceae bacterium; assembly: GCA_047459215.1. Classification (GTDB taxonomy): domain Bacteria; phylum Actinomycetota; class Actinomycetes; order Mycobacteriales; family Micromonosporaceae; genus Natronosporangium. The sequence continues at coordinate 4,609 of VSBZ01000045.1, forward strand.
GCGCGCGGACGGGTTGACGATCACCGGGATGTTGTCCGGGTCGAGGATCACCACGGCCGCGCGCAGCGACTCCAGCCCCTTGCGGGCCAGCTCGCCGCGCGCCTGGACGCCCCCGTTCACCGCCGCCCCCCGGTCCGCCCGGATCACCGACCCGTCCCGACCGCGCCGCCGCATCAACGCCCGGCGGCCGGCCAGGATCGCGAGGGTGGCCGCCGTCGCGCCGGCCAGGGCGCCAGCCAGGACGGACACCCACTCCACCACCCGATCGTAGGCACCCCCGGCCGGCCGGCGCCGACGCCGTCAGCGACCCTGGCTGGCCACCGCGGCGATCGCCGCTTTCGCGGCCTCCGGGTCGAGGTACGTCCCGCCGGGCCGGCGCGGTCGCAGCGTCTCCGGGTCGAGGTCGTAGCGCAACGGAATGCCGGTGGGGATGTTCAGGCCGACGATGTCCTCGTCGGAGATCCGGTCGAGGTGCTTGACCAGTGCCCGCAGGGAGTTGCCGTGGGCGGCCACGAGCACCGTCCGGCCGGCGAGCAGGTCCGGCACGATCGCGTCGTACCAGTACGGCAGGGTGCGCTCGAGCACGTCCTTGAGGCACTCGGTGCGGGGCAGCAGCTCCGGCGGCAGGTTCGCGTAGCGCGGGTCCCCGACCTGCGACCACTGGTCGTCGTCGGGCAGCGGAGGCGGCGGCGTGGCGTACGACCGGCGCCAGAGCATGAACTGCTCCTCGCCGTACTTCTCCCGGATCTCGCGCTTGTTCTTGCCCTGCAGGGCGCCGTAGTGGCGCTCGTTGAGCCGCCAGGAGCGGGAGACCGGGATCCACGACCGGCCGCACGCCCGCAGCGCCAGCTCCGCGGTGCGGATCGCCCGCAGGAGCACGGAGGTGTGCACGACGTCGGGCAGCAGGCCGTGCTCGGCCAGCAGCTCCCCACCGCGTCGCGCCTCCGCCTCACCGGCGGGGGTGAGGTCGACGTCCACCCAGCCGGTGAACAGGTTACGGGCGTTCCAGTCGCTCTCGCCGTGCCGGAGCAGCACCAGGGTCCCCACCATGCACCCATCGTAGTGCGCCGCGATCTTGGCCGCCGTCGCCGCACCCGGGTCAGACGTCCGCCTGCACCACCACCCCGTCCGCGATCAGCTTGTCGACATCGGGTACGCCCCAGTCGGTCAGCGCCTGGCGGGTGTGCTCGCCGGGGTACGGGGGAGGCAGCGCGGGCGGCCGGGCGGGTGTGCCCGAGAAGCGGGGTGCCGGCGCGGGTTGCCGTACCCCGTGGAGGTCGACGAACACCTCCCGCGCCGCCAGGTGCGGATGGTCCGGGGCCTCGTCGGGCGACAGCACCGGTGCCACGCACGCGTCCGAGTCGGCGAAGACGGCCACCCACTCGTCGCGGGTCCGGGTGGCCAGGCGGTCGGCGATCAGCTGGCGCAACCGCGGCCACTGTGTCACGTCGTACGGCGAGGGGGTGGTCTGCGGATCCAGTCCGAGGCGGGTGAGGAACTCGGCGTAGAACTCCGGCTCCAGCGGTCCGACCGCGAGGTGGCCCCCGTCCGAGGTGCGGTACACCGAGTAGTGGGGAGCGCCGCCGTCGAGCAGGTTCGCACCCCGCTCGTCCCGCCACAGCCCGTCCGCCCGCAACCCGTACAGCTGGGTGGCGAGCAGGGCCGCGCCGTCCACGATCGCCGCGTCCACGACCTGGCCGACGCCGGTGCGCTGCGCGTGCCACAACGCCGCCAGGACGCCGGCGACCAGCAGCATGCCGCCACCGCCGTAGTCGCCCAGCAGGTTGAGCGGCGGCACCGGCGGCCCGCCGGCCGGCCCGATGGTGTGCAGCACGCCGCTGGTGGCCAGGTATGTCAGGTCGTGCCCGGCGGTGTGCGCCAGCGGGCCGTGCTGGCCCCATCCGGTCATCCGGCCGTACACCAGCCGCGGGTTGACGCGCCGACACTCCTCGGGGCCGACGCCGAGCCGTTCCACCACGCCGGGCCGGAAGCCCTCGAGCATCACGTCCGCCCGCGCCGCGAGCGTGCGGACCACGGCCGCGCCCTCCGGGCGCCTCAGGTCCACGATGGCCGACCGCTTGCCCCGGTTCAGCAGGTCGTGGCGCGGGTCCCCGGGGTAGCGGGACGCCCCCGGACGGTCGATCCGCAGCACCTCCGCGCCCAGGTCGGCAAGCACCATCGCGGCGAAGGGCGCCGGACCGATGCCCGCCAGCTCCACGACGGCGAGTCCGGTCAACGGTCCGCTCATGGGCTGGACTCTAGACTCCGGCGGGGCGGGCGGCGCCCACCCCCGTTGACGCCGCCCGCAACCCCGCCGGTTGTCAGGTGGCGGCCGTCCCCTGCGGCCGGCCAGCCACCCGCCCCCCGACGCTGCCCGGGCGATCTGCCGACGAACCTTCGGCGGATCAGGCAGGAAACCGAAGAACCCCCTGCTGCATCCCCGGTTTCCTTCACCAAGCAGCGGTATGCGTAGGGAACGGTACGTCAGCGTCCGGCTCAGCGACAACCGGATCGGATGCGTCGCTGGTCACAACGCCAACAGTCAGCCCGGCGTTACGCGGCGTCGGCCCGGCCGTCGCCGGGCGGCGGTCCGTCGGAGGAGTGGGGCGGCGTCGAAGGCCCGCCAGAGGGACCGGGTGCCGCCGACGGTTCGTCGGAGGAGTCGGGCGCGTTCGATGGTGCGTCGGAGGCATCGGCGTCGGATGACGCGGCCGGCTCGTCCGGCGCGGCCGGCCGGACCGGTTCGTCCGGTGTGGGTGGCCGGAGCATCTCCACCAGCCGCGCCAGGTTGACGGACCACCCCACCCCGAACACGTGCGGGGTGAACAGCCGCGGATCGTCCGGGTTCCAGAACGCGCGGCGGATCTTCTCCACCGTGGGCGGACGGAGGTCGTACGGAACGCCGGCCACCGAGCCGTGCCACGTCCGCTGGTCGGCCGGCCGGCTGAGCTCCCGCGCGACCGCGGCGGCGAGCAACGCGCCGGCCGCGGCCGCGACCGCTCTGGCGACGTTCCTCACCATGGCCGGAGTCTAGCCACCCGGCGCTCGCGGCGAACCGTCGGCGAGGTGGCGGAAGGCGGCGAGGTTGGCGGTGGACTCGCCCCGGCTGATCCGCCACGCCCACTCCCGCCGGATCGCGTCCGAGAACCCGATCTCGAGCATGGTGTCGAAGGACTCGTCCGCGTAGGTCAGCACCGCACCCAGGATCCGGTCCAGCTCCTCGGCGGTCACGCCGGCCAGGCCGACCCGTCCGGTCAGGTACACGTCGCCGTTGGCGTCGATGGAGAACGCCACCGCGTACATCCGGGCGTTGCGCCGCAGCAGCCACGCCCACAGCTCCTCCCGGCGCTCGTCCGGTCGCCGCATGACGAACGCCTCGATCCGCAGCGCGTGTTCGCCGACGATGAGGTTGCAGACGGTCTTCAGCTTGTGGACACCCGGGAGCGTGACCGCGTACGAGCGCTCCGAGGTGCGTTCGCAGGGCAGCTCCCGCTCGGCACACACCTGCTCGATGAGAGCTGCCACCCGGTCGGCGTGGTTCATGTCACGACCTCACCAGACGGTCCGGCAAACCCGTGCCGGGGTCTCACCGGATGCACCTCACGACCCCACCAGCTGCGAGGAGAGGCGGGCGCGGTTGGCTGCCACAGCCTCACGGTAGACGGCGAGCAGCCGCTGTGCCGTCCGGTCCCAGGACAGGTTGCGGGCGTGCGCGACGGCCCCGCGCGCCAGCTCCGCCCGCCAGCCGGGAGCGGCCAACAGCGACCGCAGGACGCCCGCCCACCGCACCGGGTCGTGGCCGTCGACCAGCACCCCGGAGACACCGTCACGGACCGCGGTGACCAGGCCGCCCACGGCGGCCGCCACCACGGGGACACCGCAAGCCTGCGCCTCCAGCGCGACCAGCCCGAACGACTCGTTGTGCGACGGCACCGCCACCAGGTCCGAGGCCCGGTAGACGTCGGCGAGGACGTCACCGGGCTGCGGGGGCAGGAACGTCACCCGCGAGGCGATCCCCAGCTCCCGGGCGAGCTCCGGGAGCGCGGTCGGCCGCTCCAGGCCGCTGCCGCTGGGACCGCCGACCACGGCGACGTTGACGCGGGCGCCGAGCTCGGGGTCGCGGGCGTACAGCTCCGCCACCGCGCGCAGCAGCACGTCCGGGCCCTTCAGCGGCTGCAGGCGGCCGACGAACGTGACCAGGAACCCGTCCTCGGGCAGCCCCAGCGACCGCCGGGCGTCCCGCCGTACCCGGTCCCGGCGGTCGGAGGCGGCCGGGCGGAAGCGTTCCAGGTCGACACCCGGTGGCACCACGCACACCCGCTCCGGCTCCACCCCGTACAGCCTGGTGAGGTCCAGGGCCTCGGCGGGAGTGTTGGCCACCAGGCGGTCGGCCACCGCCGCCACCTGCTCCTCGCCGATGATCCGCGTGTGCGGCTCGGGGCGGTCGCCCGCGGCCAGCCGGGAGTTCTTCACCCGGGCGAGGGTGTGGGCGGTGTGGACCAGCGGCACCCCCCACCGGTCCTTGACCAGCCAGCCCACCTGACCGGACAGCCAGTAGTGGGAATGGACCAGGTCGTACCAGCCGGGGGCGCGCTCGGCCTCCGCCCGCAACACACCGTGAGTGAACGCGCACAGCTGGGAGGGCAGGTCCTCCTTCGCCAGCCCGTCGAACGGCCCGGCCACCACCGGATGGACCCACACGCCCGGGAACATCTCCACGGTACGGGTGGCCACGCTGGAGGTGGCGCGGGTGAAGATCTCCACCTCGATGCCGGACCGCGCCAGTCGCCGCGCGACCTCCACGATGTAGACGTTCATTCCGCCGGCGTCGCCGGTGCCAGGCTGGTCGAACGGAGAGGTGTGAACCGAGATCGTCGCGATGCGCCGCACGTGGCTCCTTCGAGTCGGGGGTGGGGCCGGGCGGGCACCCCGCACCACGGCCGCGCGGCCCGGTCCGGATGCACCGCTACCCATGAAACCACCCCACCCGCGGCGCTGTTCCCACCCCTCGCCCGCGACGGTCCGTCCCCGCCCTGCGCACCGCGCCGGGGTCACGGTGGCAGCCGGCGTGCTGGCAGGATGCGGGTATGAGCGAGCTGCCTACGGCCGTGGTGACCGGCGCCTCCAGCGGCATCGGCGCGGCGACGGCACGCCGGCTGGCCACCGAGGGCTTCCACGTCGTCGCCGCGGCGCGGCGCACCGACCGCCTGCACCGCCTGGTCGCGGAGATCACGCAGGCCGGCGGCTCCGCCACCGCCGTGACCTGTGACGTCACCGACACCGACTCGGTCGCCGCGCTGGCCGCCGCCGTCCCGGAGCCCGTCACGGTCCTGGTCAACAACGCCGGTGGGGCGCTGGGCATGGATTATGTGGAGCACGCCCGCATCGACGACTGGCAGTGGATGTACGACGTGAACGTCCTCGGCACGGTGCGGGTGACCCAGGCGCTGCTGCCGGCGCTGGAACGGTCGGGCGCCGGCACGATCGTGGTGATGAGCTCCACCGCCGGCCTGATCGTCTACGAGGGCGGCGGGGGGTACACGGCCGCCAAGCACGCCCAGACCGCGGTCGCCGAGACGCTGCGGCTGGAGCTGTGCGGGCGGCCGGTGCGGGTCATCGAGATCGACCCCGGCCTGGTGAAGACCGAGGAGTTCTCGCTGGTGCGTTTCCGGGGGGATGCGGCGGCCGCGGAGGCGGTGTACGCCGGGGTGCCGAACCCCCTGGTCGCCGAGGACATCGCGGACTGCATCGCCTGGTGCGTCACCCGGCCGCACCACGTCAACATCGACCGGCTGGTGGTGCGACCCCTGGCCCAGGCCGCCCAGCACAAGCTGTACCGCGTCACCGATCCGGAGGCGTCCCGACCGGTGGCCGCCGCCGACCAGGGACGGTCCTGACCGGCGGACGCCGCCGACCGGCGACGGTCCCTGCGGGCCGTGGCCGCCCGCCGGTGCGGCCGGGCTCCTCGCGGGTGCAGCCGCCCCTAGAGGGTGCAGCCCACCAGCACCGGTTCGGGGTGGAGCGTGACCCCGAACCGGTCCCGGACCCCGTCGCGGATCTCCCGTGCCAGCGCCAGCAGCGCGGCGGTGGTGCCGCCGCCGCGGTGGGTCAGGGCGAGGCTGTGCTTGCCGGAGATGGCCACGCCGCCACCGTTCCCGTACCCCTTGGGAAAGCCGGCCCGCTCGATGAGCCAGGCGGCGCTCACCTTGACGGCACCCTCACCGGCCGGCCAGGACGGCGGCGGCTCGACCGTGCGCGACCGCAGCCGTCGCCAGGCGGCCTCGTCGAGCACCGGGTTGGTGAAGAACGACCCGACCGAGCGGGTGTCGGGGTCCGCCGGGTCGATCACCATGCCCTTGCGCCGGCGCAGCTCCAGCACCGCCTGCCGGACCTCGGCCAGTGGCGCCACGTCCCCGGTGCGCAGCCCGACCGCGGCGGCGAGCTCGGGGTACCGCAGGGGCCCGGAGGCGGCGCGGCGCCGCAGCCGGAACGTGGTCGACAACACCACCCACCGGTCGGAGCATTTGAAGACGCTGGTCCGGTACCCGAACCCACACCGCTCCGGCGGCATGGTGACCACCTGCCCGGTGTGCCGGTCCAGCACCCGTACGCCGGTGATCACCTCGGCGACCTCCTGCCCGTAGGCCCCGACGTTCTGGATGGGCGTGGCACCGGCCGACCCCGGGATGCCGGACAGGCACTCCAGACCCGACCAGCCCTCCGCCACCGCGGTGGCGACCACCTCGTCCCACACCGTGCCGGCGTCGACCTCGACCGTCACGGTGCCGCTTTCCGCCTCGACCACCCGGATGCCCTGGGTACGGATGAGGATCACGGTGCCGGGGAAGCCCTCGTCGGCGATCACCACGTTGCTGCCGCCGCCGAGGACGAGGGTCGGTTCTCCCTCGGCCGCGAGTGCCCGTACACTTTGTATCACTTCGTCCGTATCGGTGAGCGTGACCACCCGCCGGGCCGGGCCTCCCAGGCCGAGCGTCGTGTAGGCGTCAAGCCGGTGGGCGGCAGGGTCGGCTACACCGGGCGGCGTCGCGCTAACGTCGGGCACGGGACCCAGCCTAGGCTGAGAAGCCCGGGAGGGTCCGCACACTCCAGGAGAGGCGATGGCGAGGACGCACGGCACCAGGGAGCTGTGGCTGTCCGCGTTGCGCGCGGACGGCCAAGCCATGCGGCTCGCGCTGGAGCAGGTGGCCGCCACGCCGGAGGGCCTGGCCACGTCCGTGCCCTCGCGCCCGGGCTGGCGGGTGCTCGACCTCATCCACCACGTCGGCGCCCGGTACCGGGAGGTCCGCTCGCACGTCAGCCGGGGGGTCACCAGCCGGCCGGAGGAGCTGCCGTCGACCCCGCCCCCACCCCCGGACGCGACCGCGATCCAGTGGTGGGCGGAAGAGCACGAGCAACTCCTCCAGCTGCTGGAGTCGCTGGATCCCCACCAGCCGGCCTGGAACTGGGCGCCCCGGCCCAAGGACTTGTCCTTCTGGCAGCGGCGGATGGCGCACTTCACCGCGGTGCACCGGTGGGACGCCCAGACCGCCGCCGGCAGGGTGGAGCCGATCGAGGCCAAGCTGGCCGCGGACGGGGTCACCGAGGTGCTCGACACGCTGCTGCCGGCCGGTCGCCGGCGCGACCGCACCGAACGCTTCGGGGTGGTGCACCTGGTGGCGACCGACCCCGACCACGAGTGGTTCGTGCGGCTGCGCGGCAGCGGACTGGCGCTGCTGGACACCGGTAGCTGGCTGGACCACGAGGACCCGCAGGCGCGGGCGCAGGCCCGCGGCACCGCCAGCGACCTGGTGCTGGCGCTGTCGGGACGGGTGCCCTTCGACGTGCTGGAGGTGTCCGGCGAGGTCGAGCTGCTGGAGTCCCTGCGGGTCGCCGACGACCCCCGGCCGCAGGCCGGCTGAGCCGCCCGGTCGACCGTCGACCCGCCCGTCGGCCGGGCGACGCCCCTCAACCGTCCACCGACACGGTGACCACCAGCGGGAAGTGGTCCGACACGGTCACGTCGGTGAGGATCTCGAAGTCCGAAAAGGACACATCCGGGGTACCGAAGATCCAGTCCACCCGGTTGTCCGGCGCGTCGCTGGGCACCGTGAACTCGCCGCCGTGACCGGTGACGTCCTGGGCGGAGACGAACCCGGCCTCCTCCCACAACCCGGCCTCCGGCCAGCTCGGCCAGAAGTTGAAGTCGCCGGCGACGACCGTGGCCGACAGGCCGCCCCAGGCGTCCAGCAACGCTCGGGTCTGCACCAGCCGCGTCGGGGTGTTCTCCTTGCGGTGCTGTAGGTGCGCGTTGATGAGCCGCACCTCGCGGCCGCCGTCCAGGCGTAGGGTCACCGCCAGGTAGGACCGCTCCATCGGACCCTGGACGAACGGCAGCCGTTCCGCCACCACGTCGCGCACCGGCAACCGGGTCAGCACCGCGTTGCCGAACTGGCCGTCGGCCGCCGGTGACCAGCGGTACGGCATGGCGAGCCGACGCGACAGGTACTCTAGCAGGTCCACCCCGCCGCCGATCGGCCAGCCCCGGCTGACCTCCTGCAACAGCACCACGTCGGGGGCGGCCGCCTCGATCGCCGCGGCGACCGCCTCCGGATCCGGCACCCCGTCGGTGTGGTGCCGGCCGTACATGACGTTCCAGCTCATCAGCCGCAGGTCGGCGCCGGTCTGGGTGGCCGCGGGCACGGCCGGCCGGGTCACCGCCACGGCGAGCGGGACCAGCAGCGTGGCCGTGGCGAGCGCGGAGGCCGCCGCCGGGCGGGCCCACAGCGGCCGGCGGTCGTCCGCGCGCTCCCGCGGTCTGGCCCCCGAACCGGCCACGCCCAGCAGCACGGCGGCGGCGACCAGCGCGTACCGGTTGTCGAACGGGAACTCCAGCTCGTAGTGGACCTGGTAGACCATCACCGGCAGCAGGTAGCCGAGGCCCGCGGCACCCGCGGCCGCCGCGGTCCCGACCGTCCGGCCGCGCGCACCGGTGGCGGCGGCCTCGCGGGGGGTCAGGGCGCGCGCCAGCAGGACCGCCGCCGCCACCGCCGCCACCGCCAGGCCCACCAGCGCCACCGCGCCGGTCGCCCAGTACGCGGCCACCACGCCGGCCACCAGCGCCACCAGTGCCGCGACCCCCGCGAACCAGCGGTCCGGCTCCGGGATGGCGCCGGTGCCGCCGGGCAGGCGCATGCGGGTCACCAGCTCCACCCCGGCCACGGCGGCCACGACCAGCACGGCGCCCGCCAGCGGCAGGGGCACCCCGCCGTGCGCCGCGGCGATCGGCGCGCTGCCGAACCCGAGGACGTACAGCGCCAGGAACGGGCCGAGGGCCCACCGGCCCCGAAGCGGTGACCCGCCGGTGGGGTGCGGTCGCCACCGCAGCGCCACCGCCCCCACCGCCACCGCGGCCTCGACCGCGACCACCAGCCACGGCACCACGCCGGGCCGGACGATGGGGTCCCAGCTGAGCAACGCGGTGCGCAGCGTCAGGTCCGCCACGGTGCCGAGCAGGAGGCCGACGGCCGCGGTCACGCCGTCGCCGGCGACGCGCAGCGACACCACCAGGGCGGCCACCGCGGCGGCCGCGCCGGCCCCGACGACGGCCAGCGTCGCCGGGTCCTGGGCCTGGGCCACGAGGCGCAGCACGAGCACCAGCCCGACCGTCACCGCGGCCGCCGGCACCGGGGCCAGCCGTCCCACCACGGCGGCCGGCAGCGCCGGTGCGACGAAGATGACCGCGGCCACCCCGGCCGCGCCCACCACCCCGATGCGGCCGGCCGCCAGGTCCAGCAGCGGGGTCGCGGCCCGCACCAGCTCCACGGTGACGAGGTGGACAGTGGCGATGAGAGCGATCGGGGCCGCGGCACGCAGGGCGCCGACCGGCCGGACGGGTGCGGGGGGCGTCATAGCAGCGACCCTAGTTGCTCCGCACCGTCCGGGGCGGACAGGTCGCCCGCTGCGGTCCGCCGCCGCGCGGCCGCGGGCACCGGGTGGTGCCGGGGCCGGTGGACTACGACGACGCCTCGCGGGTGCGCCACAGCACGTCGACCGGCCCGATGCCGTGGCCGAGCGGGAAACCGTACCGGATCGCCCCGGTCACGAACTCCTTCGCCTCCCGTACCGCCGTCGGCACGTCCAGGCCCCGGGCGCGGTACGCGGCGATCGCCGCCGACAGGGTGCATCCGGTGCCGTGGGTGTGACGGTTGTCGATCCGGGGACGCGCCAGCCGGTACTCCTGCGTGCCGTCGGTGAGCAGGTCCACCGCCTCGTCGCTGCCGGGCAGGTGGCCGCCCTTGACGAGCACCCACCGCGGTCCGTACCCGAGCAGCACCTCGGCCGCGCGCCGCTGGTCGGCGGGCTCGGCGACCTTGACCCCGGTGAGCAGCTCCACCTCGTACAGGTTCGGCGTGACCACCTCCGCCAGCGGCAGCAGGCGGTCGCGCATGACCTCGACGGCCTCCGGCGCGAGCAGCGGGTCACCGTGCTTGGAGATGGCCACCGGGTCCACCACCAGCGTGGTCACGCCGTGGCGGCGTAGTGCGTCGGCGGCGGCCTCCAGCAGCGGGGCACTGGGCAACGCCCCGGTCTTGGCGGCCGCGACCGGGATGTCGCCGAGCACCGCGTCGATCTGGTCGGTGAGCGCCCGTGCCGGCAGCTCGTCGATCGCGTGCACGCCCACCGTGTTCTGCGCGGTGGTGGCCGCGACCGCGCAGGTGCCGAAGACCCCGAGGGCGTGGAAGGTCCGCAGGTCGGCGGGGATCCCCGCTCCGCCGCCGGAGTCGGTGGTGGCGACGGTCAGCGCGACCGGGTACGCGGGGGCCGGGGTGCTCATCGTCTCCTCCGTCCTTTCAGACCAGCCGGAGCCGCACCCGGCGGTTGGCCCTGCCCTTGCTCTCCACCTTGGTGATCTGGACCCGTCCCACCTGCGCGGTGGAGGCGACGTGGGTACCGCCGTCGGCCTGCACGTCCAGCCCGACGATGTCCACGATCCGGATCTGCGGCTCGTCGTGGGGGATGAGCTTCGCCTGGGTGCGGATGATGTCGGGGATGGCCAGCGCCTCCTCGCGCGGCAGCACCCGGATCTCGATCCGGCGGTCGGCCGCGATCTCGGCGTTGACCCGCTCCTCCAGGGTGCTCTTGAAGTCAGGGGGGATCTCGGGCAGGTTGAAGTCCATCCGCGCCTCACCCGGCTGCATGTTGCCGCCGGTGACCAGCGCGCCGAAGTCCCGGAAGACCACGCCGCACAGCACGTGCAACCCGGAGTGGGTGCGCATCAGCAGGGTCCGGCGCTCGTCCTCGATCGCGCCGGTCACGGCCGTCCCCGCTGGCGGGACCGGGTCGCCCTCGGCCGGGATGAGGTACAGGTCGTCGCCCTTGCGGGTGTCCACGATGCGGGTCTGCACCCCCTGCCACAGCAGCACGCCGTGGTCGGGGGGCTGACCGCCGCCGCCCGGGTAGAACGCCGACCGGTCCAGCACGATGCCCTCCGGGCCGGAGTAGAGCACCGTGCACTGCCACTCCCGCAGCGTGGGATCGGCCAGGTCGAGCCGCTCGGTGCGGCCGTGGTGAGTCACGCCCATACCGCCGCAGCCTACCCGCCGGCCACGGCGGCGCCCGCGGCTACCAGGAGCCCCTGCCGCCGGTGACGTCCCGCAGCCCCGGCCGTACGTCCAGCAGGTAGATCGCGGACGCGGCGAGCGCGATCAGGTTGAAGATCCCGATGAACGGCCGGCTGCCGTTGATCATCGCCAGGATCACCGAGATGCCGATGATCGCCAGCCAGGCGGGCTTGTGCAGGGTGCCGATGGCGGGGAAGGCGTCACTGCGCTGGGTCGCGCAGTGCACGAAGGCGACCAGCCCGAGCACGATCGTGAGCAGCGTGATCAGACCGCTGACGATCGCCACGACCGTGTAGTGCCACATATGGGGAGCCTATGCCCGAAACCTCCGCGGCGTCGAACCGGCCCCTCATCCAGCGGGCCGCTCGTCCGCCGCGGCCCCGCCCTCCGCCGCCGTCCGGTCTGCCGCGGCCCCGCCGCCGGCCGCCGTGGCGCCGGGCTCGTCGGCCTCCCCGGCGGCGGGCAGCGGGGTGGCCGTCCGCTCGTCGACCGCCGTGCCGGTACCCGACATCACGCGCCGGCCGTGCGCGACCAGGCGGCGGTAGCCGGCGACCGCGCGCTCCTGCGCGGCGACCGCCCCGGTCACGAGCATCGTTCCGCCGCGTCGAGCGGACTCGCGCAGCCTGGCCAGTTCGGCGTCGACGCGGACCCGGTCGATCCGGTACGGCCGCACGGCGGCCGCCCGCTCCCGCAGGCCGGTCACGCGTCCCCGCAGGCCGCCCGCCCGCTCGCGCAGGTCGGTCATCCGCTCGCGCAGATCGCCCATCCGCTCCCGCAGGTCGGTCGCACGCTCCCGCAGGTCGGTGGCGGCCACGGCCGCGGCCTTCACGGTGCGGCCGGCGCTGCGGTTGAGTCGGCGCAGCCCCCGAAGCGCCAGGTCGCCGGCGCCGGCCGCGGCGTAGACGGCGGCGGGCAGGTCACGCTTGCTCATGTCTCTCCCCCTGTCGACTGGGCCCGTCCCCCCGGGCGTTCTCCCGTCGGAAGGTCTCGTAGATCTGGATCAAGGTCTGTTTCTGTGCGGCGGTCAGGTCCGCGTCCGCGGCGATGGCCGCGGTCACGCTCTGCCCCTCGCGCGCGTCCAGTAGACCGGCGCGCAGGAGCATGACCGGCGTCGAGACCCGCAGCGCGTTGGCGATCTGCACGAGCACCTCGGCGCTCGGCCGGCGCAGGCCGCGCTCCACCTGCGACAGGTACGGGTTGCTGACCCCGGCCTTGCGCGCCAACTGGCGCAGGGACACGCCGGCACTGCGACGCAGGTCGCGGATGAAGGCGCCGACCCCACGGCCGGAGTCGGGCGGGTCGACGGAACGGGTCACGGGGCGGACGCTACCCGCGGGGTGCTAGCAGTTGCAAGCACTCGCTAGCTGGAGCAAGCGAGACGTCCGCCACACCGGGCGGCGCTGCGGCGGCCCGGGACGCCGCCGCAGCGTGGACCGAGCGGGCCCCCTCGACCGGGGAGGCCGCCGGCGTCGCCAGCCGGCGCCGCAGTCCCGGGCGACCGCAATCTCGGATGCAGCCGCTGGTCGTCGGCGTCGCCGCGGTCGGGCGCCGGCCCCCGGAGCCGCACGCCCGTGAGCCGGCGGACCCGCTCCGGCGGCGCACCGGGAACCCCACCACGGTGCGCGCCGCGCGTCCGCCACCCGGCACGGGCCCATCTCCGAGGCGCCGGCGCCCGACCGCGTTCCCGAGGCTGCTGTCAGGAGGACGCCTGGCGGCGCTGCCACTCCGCACGCCACTCGCGGAAGTCTTCCGACAGCCGGGTGAGCGCGCTGTAGAACTCCAGCGTCAGCCGCAGGAAGAGAAGCCCGATCAGGGCAATGATCGGGCCGAGGATGAGCAGGACGAAGACGCCGAGGCCCGGGTTGATGGCGAAGGCCGACACGACGTAGACCAGGTAGCCGAGCCCGATCCCGATCATCCCGAGCACGTACAGCACCGGCACGACCATCGGGGTCACGAAGCCGCGGAACCGGATGTCGAACAGCCGCCCGAAGAAGCCGCTCGGCGCTGTGGATGGTGGTGGTGGTCCGGGCGGAGCCGTCGGGCCGCCCGGCTGAGTGGGGGTGGTGTACGTCATAGCGCGGCAGGCTACCACGTGCCGACGTCCGAGCGGGACATGTCGGCACGTGTCAGGGGCAGAAGTGTCGCAAGCACGACTCTTCCTCGCGGCGGCCCGAACCTCACCACAGTGGAGTGACGGCGCCGACCGGCTCACCGCCCCCGAGGACCGGCGTGGTGGCGAGCTCGTCCAGAACGGGCGCGTCGACCCCCAGCCGGCGTAGCGCCGACACCAGTACCGGCATCCGCGCCCGGGCGGCGCCGTCGTCCACCTTGACGGCCACCGCGCCCACTCCCGGCGCCGCCGCTGCCACCACCGCCTCGGCCCCGCTCTTGACCAGCAGGCCCGGAACGCCGGCCATCAGCCGCGAGTCCGGCGAGTCCGTCCCACCCACCAGCATCGGGTGCGCCCGCATCGCATCCGCGACGGTGCGCTCGTGCGTGCCCGACGGTGCGCCGACCAGCCGGTGGTACGCGGTGGCGAGGCCGGTCAGTGACACCGCGAACAGGGGCGCACCGCAACCGTCGACGCCGACCGCAGCGACCGGCTCCCCAGTCAGCTCCTCGACTGTGGACTTGAGTCGCCGCTGCAGGGGGTGCGACGGGTCCCGGTAGGTCCCGGCCGGCCAGCCCGCGGCCACGCACGTCAGCAGCATGCCGGCGTGCTTGCCGGAGCAGTTCATCCGTATCCGCTCCGGTCCTCCGCCGGCGCGCAGCACCGCGTCCCTGGTCGGCTGGTGCAGCGGCAGGTCGGGCGGGCACTGCAGGAACGTCTCGTCGAGCCCGGCGGCGGCGAGCATCGCCCGCACCCGGGCGACGTGGAACTCCTCCCCGTGGTGGCTGGCGCACACCACGGCCAGGTCCGCCGGGTCCGTCAGGCGCAGCCCCGACCGGAGCATGCCCACCGCCTGCATCGGCTTGTTCGAGGAGCGCGGGAAGACCGGGGACGTCACGTCGCCGGCGGAGGCGACGACCTTGCCCGCGTCGTCGACCACGACCACGGATCCGTGGTGGCGCCCCTCGACGAAGCCCGACCGCACCACCTGGGCCAGCACGACGCCGCCCTGATAGGTCGCCGACACGACCGTCGACCCTACCTCCCCGCCGGTGCGGGGATACCGAGCAGCTCCCGGGCCTGGTCCGGGGTCAACGGCGGCCGCTGCGCCAGCCGCGCCAGCTCCGCCGCGCGCCTCACCAGCTGGGCGTTGGACTCCACGGGTTGGCGGTGGGCGTAGGAGAGGGTGTCCTCCATCCCCACCCGCAGGTGACCGCCGGCCGACAGGGAGGCCAGCATCACCGGCAGCGTAGTCCGGCCGATGCCGGTCGCCGAGAACGTCGTCCCCTCCGGCAGGTTGCGCAGGGCGGAGACGCAGGCGACCAGGGCTTCCGCGGTGCCCGGCATCCCACCCGGGACGCCCATCACCAGGTCGACGTGGACGTGGCCGCCGGCCGGCAGCCCGTACCGGTCCAGCAGCCGCTCCAGCGACCACAGGTGACCGAGGTCGAAGATCTCGTACTCCGGCACCACACCCAGCTCCTGCATCCGGGTGTGGAGGGCGACGATGAACTCCCACCGGTTGGAGAACACGTCCTCGCCGAAGTTGACCGTGCCCATGGTGCAGGAGGCCATCTCCGGTACGGCGTCGAGAACCCGCAGCCGGTCCGCCTCGGTGTCGGTGACCGCCCCACCGGTGGACAGCTGCACCACCAGGTCGGTCGTGGAGCGTAGCGCGGCGACGGTGTCGCGCAGGCGCGCCAGGTCCAGCGTGGGGCGGGCCTCGTCGTCGCGGATGTGCACATGGATGACGGCGGCACCGGCGGCCTGGCACTCCTTCGCCGTGGCGATCAGCTCGTCCAGGGTGACCGGCAGCGCCGGAACCTTGGCCTTGTCCGCTTCGGCGCCGGTGGGCGCCACCGTGATGAGAGTTCCGGGTCCCATGCCCGACATCGTCCCACCCGGTCCGGGGGCGGTTCAGCCCTCGGTGCCCCCGGTCGGGTCGATGGCGACGGCGGTGTCGCCGACCCGCAGGTCCGCGTCGTCGGGCACGCTGCGACGCAGCACCGCCAGCCCGATCGGACCGAGCTCGTAGTGGCGCGCCACGGTGCCGAGGAAGCCCACGGCACGGCCGGACATGGTCACCGCCGACCCCGGCGACGGCAGCGCGTCCTCGACCCCGTCGAGGTGGACGAGCACCAGGCGACGGGGCGGCCGGCCGAGGTGGTGCACCCGGGCGATGGTCTCCTGGCCGCGGTAGCACCCCTTCTCCAGGTGCACCCCGGGCGCGACCAGGTCGATCTCCATCGGCAGGGTGCGGTGGTCGGTCTCGAAGCCCGCCCGGGCGATGCGGGCGGCCACGCGCAGCGCCTCGTACGCCCACAGCCCGCACGGCGGCACCCCCGCCGACCCGAGCGCGCGCCACACCTCGTCCACCGCTTCCCGGGGCACGAGCAGGTCCACGCCGAGCCGCCCCCGGCGCGCCCACCCACCGGAGGGCAGCGGCCTCGTCGCGTACCGGGCGGTCGGGCGCGGCGGCACCGCCCCGGACGGGAACTTGGGCGCGGGTACGGGGAGCACGTCCGGCAGGTCCAGCGGCTCGCACCCGAGCGCGGCGAGCGCCTCACCGACCCGGGGACCGAGCAGCGACAGCACCGCCAGCTCCCCGGTGGCGTCCCTGGGCTCGACCTGGGTGAGGAACCGCATCCGGTGCAGGAACTCCAGCAGCGGCGCCGCCCCCGCCGGCTCGGTGTCCAGCCAGGTGGTCGACCCGTCCTCCAGGACGTGCAGGTGGTGCTCGATGTGGCCGTGCGGGGACAGCACCAGGGTCTCGGTGCCCTCGCCGGCCCGCAGGTTGAGCAGGTGCTGCGTGGTGAGGTTGTGCAGCCAGCTGAGGCGCTCCGGTCCCGGAACCGCCACCACCGCCCGGTGCGAACGGTCCACCACACCGACCTCGGTGGCCAGCGCGCGCTGCTCCCGCACCGGGTCGCCGTAGTGCGCGGGCACGCCGGCGTCCGGCGACGACGGGTCGAGAACCCCGACCGCGACCGCCTTCGGAACGGTCATCGTGCCCCTCCCCCGCAGTCGGCGCACGTACCGAACAGGGCGACGTGCCGGATGTCCATGGTGAACCCGTGCCGGCGGGCGAGCTGGTCGGCCAGCGGCTGCAGCACCGACAGGTCCACCTCCTCCACCCGCTCACAGTCGCGGCACACCAGGTGGATGTGCTGGTGCTCCTCGGCAACGTGGTACGTCGGGGCGCCGTGGGACAGGTGGGTGTGGCTGACCAGGCCCAGCTCCTCCAGCAGCTCCAGGGTCCGGTAGACGGTGGTGATGTTGACCGACCCGGCGACCCGCTGCACCGACTGGTGGACCTGCTCGGGAGTGGCGTGCCGCAGCTGGCGGACGGCGTCGAGCACGAGCTGCCGCTGCGGAGTCATGCGCAGCCCGCGTGACCTCAGCACATCGGCCAGCTTCTCCGGCACCATCCGATCATAGTCTGCGCAGGGGCCGCCGCCGACCACGCGACCCGTCTCCCGGCGCCTCCGCGAACCGGCCCGCAGCACCCCGCCGGTCGCGCCGGCGCCACGTCGCCGGCCGCGCCGACACCCCTCGGCACCCCACCGGACGGCCCCGCGAGCCGGTCCCGAGGCCACGCCAGGCGACGCCCGACCCGTCCCCGACGCCGCCCGCCTCGGACCCCATGTCGGACTTTCCGGGGACGCCAGCGTTGCCCCGCACCGGCCCTCGTTGGGCTCGTCCGTCGTGGTCTCGGAGCCGAACAGTGACCGAGCACACCCCCTCTGACCAGCGATTTCTCCCCCGGATGCCGCTTATGGTGACCGCGTGCAACCCCCCCGGCACCTGCTTGAGGCAGCTCGACGGTACTGGCGGAGGTGGTTCTACCGCGGCCGGCACCACGCCCGGCCGCTCGCCCGGCGGTTCCGCCGCGTGTCCACGGCGGCGCGCGCCTCCGGGGGCTGGCGTGGCCTGCGGCCCGCCGTGATCATGGCGATGCTGTTCATCGCCGTGGCCGCGCTCTCGGGCAGCGTCGAGCGCTCCCACCCCGGGGCGGTCACCGCCCCGCGCGGCGGGACGCTCGCGGGGGCACCGTCCCCCGGCCCCACCGGGGAGCTCGCGGAGCGCGCCCAGGGCCTGGACGCCACGTCACGCTCCGCCTCCCGCACCCCGCCACCGGACGCGGAGGACCCCGCGACGACCGCGGAGGCCGCCGACGCGGCGCAGGGGGACGGCGCTGCCGGACAGACCCCCGCACCGACGCCCACCGGCGGGCCCCCGCCCGGTGTCCCGCGGTACGGCACCCCGCCCGTGGCCGGTCTGACACAGCGGCAGATGGACCACGCGGCCACCATCGTGGCAGTCGGCCAGCGGGCCGGGATGCCGAAGGAGGCATGGGTCATCGCCGTCGCCACCGCCCTGCAGGAGAGCAACCTGCTGAACCTGGCGAACCCCGCGTGGCCGGAGTCGTTCGAGCACCCGCACGACGGCACCGGGTACGACCACGACTCGGTGGGCCTGTTCCAGCAGCGCGCCAGCACCGGCTGGGGCCCGGTCGCGCAGCTGATGGACCCGGAGTACGCGGCCGGCAAGTTCTACGAGGCGCTCGCCCGGGTCCCCGGGTGGCAGGACATGCCGCTGACCCTGGCGGCCCAGTCGGTCCAGAAGTCGGCGTTCCCGTACGCCTACGCCCGGCACGAGGCGCGGGCCCGACAGATCGTCGAGGCTCTCACCTCGTAGCCGGGAAGCGCCCGGATAGGCTGCCCGCGTGACCAAGCGCATCGTGGCCGTACCCGGGCTGGGTGTGGTGCCGGCCGAGCATCCCGTCCTGCGCGGGGACGACCTCGGCGTCCTCCGCGGTGACGGCGTCTTCGAGACCCTGCACGTCCGGCAGGGGCGTCCCTGGCTGCTCGACGAGCACCTGGACCGCATGGCCCGCTCCGCGCGCGCCCTCGACCTGGGCCTCCCCCCGCGGCACGAGCTGGAGGAGCTGGTGACGACCGCGTGCGCGGCCTGGCCGGAGGCGGAGGAGGGGGCGCTGCGGCTGGTGTGCACGCGCGGTCCCGAGGACGGCGGGCCGCCGACCGTCTACGCCACCGTCGCCGCGGTCCCGGACCATCTGCGGCGCAGCCGGCGTGACGGCGTGGCGGTGGTGACCGCCACGCTCGGGTTCGCCGCCGGGGCGCGCCGGGACGCGCCGTGGCTGCTCGGCGGGGCGAAGTCGTTGTCGTACGCGGTCAACATGGCGTCGCTGCGCTGGGCCCGCCGCCGCGGTGCCGACGAGGTGCTGTGGACCTCGGCCGACGGCTACGCCCTCGAGGGACCCACCTCCAGCCTGGTCTGGCTCGACGGCACGGTCCTGTGCACGGTGCCGCCCGAGGCCACCGGCGTGCTCGCCGGGACGACCGCCCGCTGGTTGCTGGACCACGCCGGCGACCTCGGCTTCACCGCCGAGGAGCGCATGGTGACCCCGTCGCAGCTGCGATCGGCGGCCGGGGTGTGGTTCACCTCGTCGGTGCGCGGCTGCGCGGCCGTGCGCGAGCTCGACGGCGTCGCCCTGCCGCCCTCCCCGCACACCGCCGCGATCCAGGACCTCCTCGGCTACCCGCTCTGAGCACGGCCCCACGCACGGGCGGCTACCGGTCGGTACGCCACGGCGGTGCGACGCGGCTGCCTAGCGTGTCTGTGCGCCACGCACCACGGGGGGGTCGATGCCGAAGATGCGCCGTTGGCGGCCGCCGTTCCGGCGGCTGCGCCGCACCACGCTGACCCTGACGGTCGCCCTCACCGGTCTGGTGGTCCTCATCCTCGGGCCGGCCGCGATCGCCGTGGCGGTGCACCTGTCGGTACGGGGAGCGGAGGTCCCCGCCGGACAGCGCTACCTCGGCGACGAGGTCAGGTCGGGGTCGGCCGTGTTCGTGGTCCACGAGCTGCGGTGCGGCGAGGACCGGGAGAACACCGTGAACGGTCGGGCGTGCGAGGTCACCGTGTCGGTCCGCAACCTGGGCGACGAGGAGCTCACGGTGCCGGCCCAGGCGCTGGTCCTGTACGGGCCGGGAAGCGTGCGGTACCTCCCGGTCGGAGGGGAGGCGGAGCCGTTCGGCACCCTGGAACCGGGCGACAGCGCCACCGCGCGGGTCAGGTTCGACGTCCCGCCGCAGGTGGAGCTCACGCACGTGGGGGTGCGCGCCGACGTGTACGCCGACAGCGTGCCGGTGGCCGTCGCGGGTGCGCCCCTTCCGCTGCGGTCGCCCGGCGACTGACCGGCGCGCCGACGGCGCCGACGGCCACCGGCGGCGTGACCGGTCCGCACCGGCCCGGCGTGGTCGCGCGCCAGTCAGGCGTGCGGCGCGGCCGTCAGGCGGCCACCCGGCGGAGGCGGGCGGACAGGTGCGGCGTCAGGCCGTGGCCGACCGCGGCCATCTCGTACGCGTACAGCAGGGCACCGTCGACGATGCCGAACGACCGGTGGCCGGCGGTCACCTCCTTGGCGGTGGCGGTGCGCACGACCGTGTCGGTGGCGATCTCCAGCTTCCCGCCCTCCACCCGGCCGTAGTACAGCTCCATGATCCCGGTCGGCGTGGTGAGCAGCACCTCCACCTCACCGGTCGGCCGGCCCGCCCGTACCACCGGCCGCCACCAGCCGCTCTCCCGCGCGGCGGGCCGCACCGGCCGGGAGTGCCCGTCGAGCAGCCACGCCCGCGACTCAAAGGCCAGGAACGGGCGGCCGTCGTGGCTGATGCGGATCTCCTGGGCGTAGTCGAAC
>VSBZ01000213.1:0-4149 GCA_047459215.1 Micromonosporaceae bacterium
GCGTAGCGTCAGCCCGCCCGTGCAAGCTATCGTTCCGGGCATGGCGGGGATGCAGCACGAGCCGGGAGCGCCGGATCCGTACGGCGAACCGACCCTGCGGTTCGCCGAGCCGACGCTGCGGTTCGAGCGGCCCCGAGGCTCGCTGCTGGGTTCGCTGCTGGTCGCCACGCCGTCGCTGACCGACCCGAGCTTCGAGCGGACCGTCGTGCTCCTGATTGCCCATGAGCAGGGTGGTGCGATGGGCGTGGTCCTCAACCGCGCCACCGAGGTACGGGTCAGCGACGTGCTCGAGAAGTGGGCGCCCCTGGCCGACGAGCCGGCGGTGCTGTTCGAGGGCGGGCCGGTGCAGCCGGAGGCGGCCATCTGCATCGCCCGGGTGGACCGGCCGGAGGACCCGGTGCCCGGGTTCCGCCCGTTCTTCGGCCGGCTGGGCACGGTCGACCTCGGCGGTGACCCCGACGCCCTGCGCGGGCGGGTCGACGGGCTGCGGCTGTTCGCCGGGTACGCCGGGTGGGCGCCCGGACAGCTGGAGGAGGAGATCGAGTCCGGGTCGTGGTTCACCTTCTCCGCCCTGCCCGGAGACCCGTTCATGAGCCGGCCGGAGGACCTGTGGGGGTTGGTCCTGCGCCGCCAGGGCGGGCTGCTGGCCGCGGTCGCCAACTACCCGCCGGACCCCAGCCTGAACTGACCCCGGGTCGACACCGGACGGGCTACCGGTGACGCACCGGGACGGCGCGGATGTGTACTATTGCCCGGGTGCCCGCGGTGCGCGGGCGCATGGGGCCGTGGCGCAGCTGGTAGCGCACCACACTGGCAGTGTGGGGGTCAGGGGTTCGAGTCCCCTCGGCTCCACCCCGTACCAGGCCGTTTACCAGCCCAGGTAGGCGGCCAGTCGCGTATGAAGATCCAGAAATGGCCGAGTAGCCGGGCCGCCTCACCGCGGACCCGCCGGCGTGCCGGTGCTGGTCGCTCGGCCGTCGTCGTCTCCCCCTCAGCGCCGCGTTCACCGCGTCATCGAAGCGGCCGCGCCGGCTGGCTAGCCGCATGCCTCACGGGACGGGCAGCCCCGCTGTGCCCGTGGCCTGCGGAG
This sequence comes from Micromonosporaceae bacterium, assembly GCA_047459215.1. Classification (GTDB taxonomy): domain Bacteria; phylum Actinomycetota; class Actinomycetes; order Mycobacteriales; family Micromonosporaceae; genus Natronosporangium. Next base: position 1,091 of record VSBZ01000213.1, read on the forward strand.
GGTCCGAGGGCAGTACCGGACGCCTGGTCGCTGGGCCGGGCGGCCAGCAGCGTGGTCGCCCGGGGGCGCCGGCGCGCGGCGGCGAGCGGCCGGTCGCGGGAACGCGGTCACGCGCGCCTGGCGGCGGCGCCGAGACGGGTTCGCGACGTGCCGGGGTGGCGGTGCCGTGTGGTACGACACCACCCATGGGCACGCGCTTCCCTGACGCCACCGACTAGCGGATCCTCGAGGCCCCGCAACGCAACGGTCGGATGAGCTACGTGGACCTCGCCGCGGAGGTGGCCATGTCGCCCAGCGCCGTCACCGAAGCGGGTCCGCCGGCTGGAGGAGGCCGGTGTGATCACCGGCTACACGGCGACGGTCGATCCCGAGCGGCTCGGCCTGCGCGTCCTCGCGTTCGTGCGGCTGCGCTACCCGTCCGGCAACTACCAGCCGTTGCCCAAGCTGCTCGACGAGACGCCGGAGATCATCGAGGCCCACCACGTGACCGGCGAGGGCTGTTTCGTGCTCAAGGCGGTGGCGCGGTCGATGCGCCACCTGGAGGAGGTCACGGGCCGGCTGGCCACCCTCGGCCCGGTGACGTCCAACATCGTCTACTCCAGCCCGCTGCCCCGCCGTGACCTGACGGCCCAGACCGCCTCGCCTCCGACGGGCTAGCCGGACGCGACGGCGGGGGCTGGCCGGACGCGACCGCGCTCGCCGCGGGCGCCGCTGCCGGGGGATCCCCGGTGGTGGTCACCGTGACCGGCCGGCGGGCCAGCAGCACCAGCCCGGCACCGAGGAGTCCCACCACGGCGCAGGCCGTCCAGTGCAGGCCAGCTGGAGAAGCCGTAGAGGGCGCCGCCGGCCATCGGGCCCAGCACCTGCCCGGTGGTGTGGGCCAGTGCCTCCGCGCCCTGGTAGCGGCCGCGCAGGTGCTCGGGCGACACCAGGCCGGGGTAGGCGGCCGCCACCGGCGTGTAGATCATCTCGGCCACGGTCCACACCAGCACCACCGCGAGCAGCAGTGCCTCGGTGCGGGACAGCCCGGTCAGGCCGAACCCGATGCCGAGCAGCACCAGGCCGACGGCGATCACCCGCAGCGGTGGCCGCCGCTCGGTGAACCGGGTCAGCGGCAGCTCAGCGACCACGATGACCAGGGCGTTGAGGCTCAGCAGCAGGCCGTAGAACTCCCGGGGGCACAGACATCTTCCACGCCGTTCAGCCTGTTCCGCCGTGGAAATCACGGAGTTCGGCGCCATTTCACCGCCGGAAGCGCGGGGCGTACCACGGCAACGGTGCGCTTAGCCACGTGGAGGCGGTGACGCGGGTCGCGGCGGCGCGCCGGGCGGAGTCGGCTCGGTGGCCCACCCGGTCCCGGTGGTGGACCGACGCCAGAGATCACCCGCGGGCGGCAGGGTCCGCGGCCGACCCCCTGGCACCCGCGGACTCCGGAAAAGACGCCGCGGCGGTGTCGGATCGCGGCGGTGCCGTTCGTTGAGGTGAGGGGTGGCCATCGGGCCGCCGGATGGAGGGTGTTTCGATGCCGCGATACCTGATCTCGTTCGACCGGGGGTGGATGAAGGTCCCCGAGGAGGAACTGGCCGACGTGGCTGCAGCGGGCCGTGCCGTGCTCCGGGAGGCCCACGACGCCGGCGTCTTCGTCTTCAGCGGTGGGATCGCCGACGACGAGCCGACGACGCTCGTCGCCCCCGACGGTACGGTCACCGACGGCCCCTACCCGGAGACCAAGGAGATGGTCGGGGGCTTCACGATCCTCGACGTCCCGACCCGGGCAGATGCCGTCCGGTGGGCAGCCAAGATCGCAGCCGCCTGCCGGTGTGCGCAAGAGGTCCGGGAGATCCTCCCCGACGCGCGGGTGGACGAACTGCTGGCGCGCTGAGATGGTCGTGACCGCGCCCGCCTTCGAGGGGGCGCCGGCTCGGCTGTGTCACGCGGCCCGGGTGGTGAAGCGACGCCAGAGATCGGCCCGGGTCGCGGAGTCCGCGGCGGAGTGGTCGGGGCAGTCGATCTTGAGCTGCTCGTCGCCGAATGCGGCGTCCACGAACCGGCAGTGGTGCGGCGGGGAGGGGGCCGGGTGCGCGTACGGCATGAAGAACCGGCAGGTGACGCAGACCCGTGCCACCGGCATCTGGCCCCGCTCCTGCATGCCGCGGATGAGCTTGACCACCACCCGCATCATCACTCGCTGCTCGTCCGGGTCGAGGTCGGCCAGGGCGGTGAGCAGGGCGTCGGGCCAGGCCGCGACTTGGCGTGCCTCGGCCTCGCCGGCCTCGGTGAGGTGGAGGCGGGTCACCCTCCGGTCGGCCGGGTCGACGCTCTTGCGGACCAGCCGCTTGCGCAGCAGCGCGGCCGCGCTGTCGCTGGCGGTCTGGGCGGTGACGCCGAGCTGGTCGGCGAGCTCGCCGACGCGCAGTCCCTCGGGTCGGGCGGCCAGCAGCCGCAGCGCGGTCGCCTGGGTGGGGGTGAGCCGGCGCCGGGCGGCCTGCTCCCAGGCCTGGCTGCGCATCGCCGTGGCGAGCTTGGCCAGGCCCGTGACCAGCCGCGGCGGCACCGGCTCGTCGAACATGCCTGCCTTTCTACCAGCGCTGGCCGGCGTACGGGCGGGCCCACAGCGTGGCGGACAGCACCACCGCCTTGAACCAGGCCTGGTGCATGGCCTCCACCTGCTCGGCCGGGTGTCCCTTGGCCGCCAGGAAGTCCCTGATGGTGGCGGTGATCGGGTAGATGAAGGCGATCATGTACCGCAGGGGGATCTCCGCCGGCGCCTGGGCGCCGTCGGTGACGTTCTTCTTCGCGGCGGTGTGACGCAGCGCGATCTCCTCCTGGTAGTCCAGCCACGTCCGGTCCCACGGTCGCTGGCACAGGTCCCGGATCCACTGGCCGAACCTCGCCCGCACCCGTGACAGGTACCGGTCGTCCGGCGTGCCGTCCGGACCGGCGAAGTACGCCACCAGGTGCGGCTGCGACGCCACGTAGCCGTACCACACGTCGAGGACGGCCTCCTCCTGGCCGGCGAGCACGTCTCCGGCCTGCCGCAGCGCCCGCTCGTCGGCGTC
>VSBZ01000046.1:0-24953 GCA_047459215.1 Micromonosporaceae bacterium
CGTACGGCGGGTTGCCCACGCCCAGGTCCACGTTGCCGTCGAGCTCGGCCCGCACCGCCGGGTCGCGCGCGTCGCCGGCGACCACCCGTACCGGGCGGTCGCCGGCGGCGGCGCGCGCGGCGGCGTTGCGCCGCAGCCACCGCAGCGCGGTCGGGGAACGCTCTACCGCGTACACGGTTGCCTGCGGCAGCGCGTGGGCGATCTCCAGTGCCAGCGCCCCGCTGCCGCTGCACAGGTCCACGACCACCGCCCCGTCCCGGGCCACCGCCCACTCGGCCAGCAGCTCGGTCTCCGGGCGCGGCACGAACACGCCCGGCCCGACCGCCAGCTCCAGGTGGCCGAAGGCGGCGGTGCCGGTCAGGTGCTGCAGCGGGACCCGCCGGCAACGGGCGGCCACCAACCGCGTGAACCGCCGCCACTGGGGCCCGGACAGCGGCCCGGCCAGCGCCAGCCGGCCGCGGGGCACGCCGAGCACGTGGGCGGCGAGCAGCTCCGCGTCGGTGCGGGGAGACGGTACGCCGGCGGCCTCGAGCCGGCGGGCCGCCGCCGCGAGCTGCTCGCGCAACGACGTGGTCACCACGACCCTCCTTCCCGGACACCCACGTCCCGGGGCGGCGTGGCGCGGGCGGTGAGACGGGGACTGTTCAGCCAGGCGGCTGGCGAACGATAATCAATGCCGCGGGGGTTCGCCGGAACCGCCGTTGGGAGGTGGAGGGCGGGGTGACGTGGCGTGACCACTTCGGGGACGACGCCGACGTCGTCATTGGATCCCGCGAGCTGCAGATCCACGGCCGGACCGCGGCCGCCCTCCGCCACGCCGAACGCGCCCTGCGGACGGTCACCAACCCCTACGCGCTGGCCAGCGCCCACATTGACCGGGTGTGCGCGCTGGTGAACCTGGGCCGCACGGCGCAGTACACCGCGGCGGTGGACGAGGCGTTCGCCGCCATCCGGGAGCTGACCGAGCCCTACCCCCACGGCCACCTGCACGCGTTGGCGGCGCTCGCCGCCCGCCAGCAGGGTGCGCCGGAGCGCGGGGTGACGCACCTGGTGTACGCGGCCCGCGCGCTGAGCTCTGTGACCGAGCCGGACGCGGACCTGGCCTGGGGCTGGCACGACCTGGCGATGGCCTACTCCTACCTCGGCTTCCACGGCCACGCGCTGCGCGCCATCGAACGCGCCCGCGAGATCGGCGCCCGGGCGGGCGTCGCGGTCGAGCTGTTCGCGGTGCCGAGCATCCGGTTGCGGATGGCGCTGTCCATGGACCACCACGGCGACACCGACGGGTGCCTGCGCGTCCTGCGGGACCTGAGCGAGGAACAGCAGCAGTACGGCGACCGGATCCTGCGCCCCAGCGGGCAGGTGGCGTTCGGGTACGCGCTGGCCCGCCGGGCCGCCCTGGACGAGCCTCCCGCCACGGACCCGCGGCCGCTGCTGGCGGCCGGAGTGGAGGGTCAGCGGGCGCGCGACATGCGGGCGCTCGGCGAGGTGTGCCTGATGATCGCCGCCGGGAAGGCGACCGACGCGCTGACCCGGCTGGAGGCGGTGACCGTCTCGCCGGACACGTTCGGCCCGGCGGAGCCGGCCCGGCTGCGGAGCCTGGCGTTCACGGCCGCCGGCGACCACGCGGCCGCCCACCAGGCCGACCGGTACGCCTTCCGCCTCGCCGCGCAGCGGACCGACCGGCTGCGCGACATGTTCCTGGAGGGGATCGCGGCCAGGCTCGACCACGAGGACCTGCGTCGGGCGGTGGACCGGCACGGCGGCGAGCCGGTCACCGACCCGCTGACCGGGCTGCCCAACCGGCGGCACCTGGACCGCTACCTGGCGCTGCTGGTCAGCCGCGGCGAGCGGGCGGTGGTCGGCACGGTGGACGTGGACGGTCTGGCAGCCGTGAACGAAGTTCACGGTCGACTCTCCGGGGACCTCGTGCTGCAGCGACTGGCCGGTCTGCTGGCGCGGGTCATGCGCCGCGGTGACTTCGTGGCCCGGTGCGGCGGCGACGAGTTCGTCGTGGTCCTGCCGGAGGCGTCCGCCGCGCACGCCACGGAGGTCGCGCGCCGGATCCGGGAGGCGGTCGACGCCGAGGACTGGGCGAAGCTGGTGCCCGGCACCCGCATCGCGGTGACGGTGACGTGGGACAAGGTCGGGCCCTCGGCCGACGGGCGCGGCACGGCGGGCGCCGACCCCGGCCGTCCCGGCGCCCCGGTGGCCGCCGCCGGCGGCCCGTCGCAGGTCACGGCGAGCCGCCCCGGCACGATGAGCCCGGCCGGACCCGACCGGCGCTGAGGACCCCACGGCCGGTCAGCGGGCCAGCGCCGGCTGGCCCTCCAGGCGGGCGCGCCGGTCCGCCTCCGCCAGCGCGTCCAGCACGGCGTCCAGCTCACCGTCGAGGACCAGGTCGAGGTTGTAGGCGGTGTAGTTGACGCGGTGGTCGGTGATCCGGTTCTGCGGGAAGTTGTACGTGCGCACCCGCTCGGAGCGGTCGACCGTCCGCACCTGCGCCCGACGGGCGTCGGCCGCGGCCTGGTCCGCCTCCTGGCGCGCGAGCGCCAGCAGCCGGGCCCGCAGCACGCGCATCGCCTGCTCGCGGTTCTGAAGCTGGCTCTTCTCGTTCTGGCAGGAGACCACGATGCCGGTGGGCAGGTGGGTGATCCGCACCGCCGAGTCGGTGGTGTTGACCGACTGGCCGCCCGGCCCCGACGAGCGGAACACGTCGATGCGCAGGTCACCGGGGTCGATGGTGACCTCCAGCTCCTCGGCCTCCGGCAGGACCAGCACGCCGGCGGCGGAGGTGTGGATGCGCCCGGCGGACTCGGTCACCGGGACGCGCTGGACCCGGTGCACCCCGCCCTCCCACTTCAGGCGGGACCACACACCGTTGCCGTCCTCGGGCGGGCGACGGGACTTGACCGCGAGGGCGACGTCCTTCACCCCGCCCAGGTCGGACTCCTGCAGGTCGATGATCTCGGTGACCCAGCCCCGACGCTCGGCGTACCGCTGGTACATGCGCAGCAGGTCCCGCGCGAACAGGGCCGACTCCTCGCCGCCCTCGCCGGCCTTGATCTCGAGGATGACGTCCTTGGCGTCGTCCGGGTCACGCGGTGCCAGCAGCTCCGCCAGTCGCCGTTCCAGCTCGGGGATGCGGGCGGACAGCGACTCCACCTCCGCGGCGAAGCTCGGATCCTCCGCGGCGAGCTCCCGGGCGGCGGCCAGGTCGGCGCGGGCGCGCTCCAGCTCACCCGCGACCCGGTGGATCGGGGCGAGCTGCGCGTACCGCCGCCCGACGGCGCGCGCACGCGCCGGGTCGGCGTGGAGGGCGGGGTCCGCCAGCTGCTTCTCGAGCTCGGAGAACTCCGCCAGCAGCGACGCAAGGCGACCCGCTTCGGCGGAACTCATCGGTGCCGTACCTCATCCATCGTGGGTTGGTGCCGGCGGCGCGCCACGACGGCCGCCGGCCGACCTCCGGCGGGACCGCGGGCCGGTCTCCCGCAAAGCGGGACGGCCCTCGTCACGGCCGGGTCGGACGCCGCCGTGCGGCGTCCGACCCGGCCCGGTGCCTACGCCTTCTTCTTCTTCGTCGTGGTACCGGCGCGCTGCCGGGCCTGAGCGTACTTCTGCTCGAACTTGGCCACCCGACCGGCGGTGTCGAGCACCCGCTGCTTGCCGGTGTAGAAGGGATGGCAGACGTTGCAGGTCTCGATGTGGAGCTCGCCGCTGGTCCGCGTGCTGCGGGTCACGAAGGTGTTGCCGCACGAGCACGTGACCCGCGTCACCACGTAGGGCGGGTGGATGTCGGGCTTCATGGGTGTCGTTCCTCTCCTCGTCGGTCGCCGGGTCGCCGTCACCGCCGGCCGCTCCGGTCGCGGCCGACTCGGGCGTGAACCGGTACCGGGTCGACGTCCAAGTGTGCCACGGGGCGGCAGCCACGCACCGGTGGGAGTCCAATTACCCACGCTGTCCGGATACGCCCCGACCGGGGTGACATCTCCCCCGATTTGCCGTTAGCCTCGATCACGCTGATAGCCGACCGTAAATCTCGAGATCGAGGGCAGTGGTACCGCGCGGGGGTGACCATGGGGACGGGTCGCGGTTCGCTGACCAGCCGCGTCACGGACCTCCTCAACGAGGTGGCCGACGACGAGCACGGGCGGGTGACGCCGTCCGGCTACGAGACCGCCCGGTTGGTCCTGCTGGCCCCGTGGCTGGCCGGCCACGGGGCGCGGGTCGACTTCCTGCTCCGGTGCCAGCGCCGCGACGGCGGCTGGGGCGGTCCGGACGCGTACGGGCTGGTGCCCACCCTCGCCGCGGTGTGCGCGCTGCTCACCGAGGTCGGTCGGGTCACCGGCCGCGGCGAGCACCGGCGGCTCGCGCGGGCCGCGGTCCGCGGGGTCGACGCGGTGCACCGCTGGCTGCAGGCGGCCGGCCGGCTCCGGCTTCCGGACACCGTCGGCGCCCCGCTCATCGTTCCCGCGCTGCTCGCCGAGGCGCGGGACCTGGTGCGCACGGCCCGACAGGACCCGTTCCTCGCCGACCTGCCCGCCGGCGTCGACCAGCTGCCGCCGCCCGTCGGCGCGGACCCCGACCTGCTCTCCCGGGTCCGCGGCCAGCTCGCCGACCGCGCGCTGCCGCAACGGTGGTGGGCCTGCCTGGACGTCCTGGGTCCGGCCGCGGTGGCCAACCCCTCGGTGCAGCCGCGCCAGGGGGCGGTGGCCTGCTCGCCGGCCGCGACCGCGGCGTGGCTCGGCGGCGGGAGCGGGGACCCGCACGCGCGGGCGTACCTGGACCGCGTCCAGGCCCGTGGTGGCGGACCGGTCCCGGCGGTCACACCGGTGTCCCACCTCGAGGCCGCGTGGGTGCTCAACCTGCTGGCGGTCGGAGGTGTCCGGCCACCCGTGCCGGCGCGGCTGCTGCAGCGCCTCGAGGAGGCGCTGGGGCCGACCGGCGCGGCGCCCGCGCCCGGTCTGCCGGTCGACTGCGGCCACACCGCCGCGGTCCTGTCCGCGCTGATGCGGTACGGTCGCCTGCACTCCCCCGAGCGGCTGCTGGAGTTCCGGTCCGCCGACGGGTTCACCGACGAGCCGGGCTCCGGTGAGGCCTCGGTGAGCGGGAACGCCCACGCCCTGGAGTCCTTCGCGCTCTACCTCACCCACCGACCCGCCGGCGGCTCCCGGTTCGCGGCGGCGGCGCGGCTGGCAGCCGGTTGGCTCCGGGACCACCAGCATCCCGACGGGTACTGGCGGGACCCGGGCCACGCCTCGCCGTACCACGCCGTCGCCCTCGCGGTGCGGGCGCTGCTGCTGCACGACGCGGCCGGCCACCGTCCGGCCATCGACCGGGCCCTGGCGTGGTTGCGCAGCACCCAGCGGACCGACGGCTCGTGGGGCCGCTGGGAGGGCACTGTGGAGGAGACCGCCTACGCGGTCCAGACCCTGGCGAAGGCGTCCCGGCACCAGGGCGCCGCCCGGGCGGTGGCGCGCGGCTGCCGGTTCCTGGCGGCGGCGCCGCCGGACCGCGCCACGGTGCCCCTGTGGCACGGCAAGGACCTGTTCGCCCCGCTCGCCGTGGTGGAGGCGGCCCGGCTGGCCGCCCTCCACCTCGGTGGCAGGAGCGTCCACGTACCGGTCCAGCGACAGGCCGGTCCCGCCGACCCCGGCCAGTCGCCGCCCCCGGGTCGCGGCCTGGCGGGCGGGACCGGCGGGATGCCGCCCGTTCCGGGCCGCGACCCCGCCTGACGCGACCGGTCGTCAGTCGCCGGGCGTGGTCTTGGCGATCTGCATGAGGAACTCGACGTTGGTCTTGTGCTCCCGCAGCTTGTCCAGCAGCAGGTCCAGCGCGGCCTGCGGCTCCAGGGAGTGCAGCACCCGGCGGAGCTTGTAGATGATCGCCAGCTCCTCGGGAGCCAGCAGGAGCTCCTCCTTGCGGGTACCCGACGGATGGACGTCGATCGCCGGGAAGACCCGCCGGTCAGCGATCTTGCGGTCGAGCTTCAGCTCCGCGTTACCGGTCGCCTTGAACTCCTCGAAGATGACCGTGTCCATCACCGAGCCGGTCTCGACCAGCGCGGTGGCGATGATGGTCAGTGAGCCACCGTTCTCGATGTTGCGGGCGGCACCGAGGAACCGCTTGGGCGGGTAGAGGGCGGTGGCGTCGATACCACCGGACATGATCCTCCCGGTCGCGGGCGTGGCGTTGTTGTACGCCCGACCCAGCCGGGTGATGGAGTCCAGCAGCACCACCACGTCCAGGCCCAGCTCCACCAGCCGCTTGGCGCGCTCGATGGCCAGCTCGGAGACGGTGCAGTGGTCGGTCGGCGGTCGGTCGAAGGTGGACGAGATGACCTCGCCCTTCACCGAGCGCTGCATGTCGGTGACCTCTTCCGGCCGCTCGTCCACGAGCACGACCATCAGGTGGCACTCGGGGTTGTTGGTCGTGATCGCGTTGGCGATGTTCTGGAGCACCGTGGTCTTCCCGGCCTTCGGCGGGGAGACGATCAGCGCCCGGGAACCCTTGCCGATCGGCATGATGAGGTCGATGACCCGGGTGGTGAGGTTGTGCGGGTCGGTCTCCAGGCGCAGCCGCTCCTGCGGGTAGAGCGGGGTGAGCTTGTAGAACTCCGGCCGGTGCTTCGCCTCCTCCGGGTCCATGCCGTTGATGGAGTCCAGGCGCACCAGCGGGTTGTACTTGTCCCGCCGGCCCTCGCCCTCGCGGTTGGCGCGCACCGCCCCGGTGACGGCGTCCCCCCGGCGCAGACCGTACTTGCGGACCTGCGCCATGGAGACGTACACGTCGTTGGGCCCGGCGAGGTAGCCGCTGGTCCGGATGAACGCGTAGTTGTCGAGGACGTCGAGGATGCCGGCGACCGGCACCAGCACATCGTCCTCAGAGACCTGTGGCTCCCCTTCGCCGGCGGCGGGTGCGCGCTCGGCTGCCCGGGCGCGCCGGCGGTCGCGGTAGCGACCGCGCCGGCTCCGCCGGCCGCCGCCCTCGCCTTCCTCCTCGGCCCGTCCATTGCGACCCTGGCGGGCCTGGTCGCCGCGGTCCGCGCGGCCGCGGTCGGCGTCCCCGGCGTCCGTCTCGCCGCGGCCACCGGCGTCGGCGCCCTCGGACGCGGCACCGTCGCCGGCAGCGGGCTGCCCGTCACCGGCGACGACCTGCCCGTCGCCGCGCGCGTTCCCGCCCGCGCCCACGTCGCGGCCGGTGGAGCCGTCCGGCGTGTCGCCGCGGCGCTGCGGTCCAGGCTCCGTGGCCACGCCGCCGGAAGGAGCGTCCTGAGAGTCGGACGTGGACACCGTCGCGGCACGGTCGGAGCGGGCAGCGTCCCGGCCGGCCGCGTCCCCGTCAGCCGGGGCAGCGACGGTCGCCTCCGCCGCCGTGTCGGCCGCCGGTCCGGAGGCGGTGGCGGTCGTCTCGCCCGCGGACGCCTGCCGCGACGCGTCACCGTCCGGCGGTCCGGCCGGCCGGGTGGCCCGAGTGGACCTACCCGCGCCGTCGCCGGACGCCGCGGCCTCGGCGCGGACCTCCGCCCGTACCTCCACGCGGGGCTCGGCCGCCGCGACCGCGGCGTTGCGAGCCCGGGCCTCGCCGTCCGCCTGGTGCCGCTGGATGGCGGCGATGAGCTCGCTCTTGCGCATCCGGGTGGTGCCGGTCAGGCCGAGCGAGGCGGCGATGCTCTGCAGCTCTGGGAGGAGCTTCGCCGACAGGCCGCTGGTGCGGTCGTCAGCGTCTGCGACGTGGGAGGTGCCCGATGTGGCATCGGTGATGTCGCTCAATGGTGTCCTTCCTCGATGGGCCGAAGCCATCCCCGGGACGTCACGAGTGCTGGTGCAGGTCGCCCATGCACCCGCATGCCGCCACGGGAGCCTCGTGCACAGCAACGGCGTTGTCGGTCATGGCCGCGGCCGACGTGCGCTGGTAGGGGTGTGACGGAAGGGCCGCCGACTGTTCCCGGGGTGTGTGCGTTGCGAAGCTCGCAGCATCTCCGCAGATCGCGCCGCTGGTGCGGCTGTGCTGCCTAAAGCCTAGACAACAGGCCCGGGACGGGCAACACCGACCGCCGTCGGCGTGTCATGCGTCGGATGCAACGTCTTGCCAACTCTACCCGGTCGTGACGACGGCACCGCCGTGGTCCACGGCCAGCTCGTGACGTGACACACGCGGGCCTGCCGCCACATCCGGAGGTACGGGAGTCAACGCCAGGACCGACGGTCCCGCGCCACTGATCACCGCGGCGACACCCCGCGCGCGCAACCGGTTCAACAGCGCGGCGCTGTCGGGCATTCCCGCGGCGCGGTACGGCTGGTGCAGCCGGTCCTCGGTGGCGTCGAACAGGTGTTCCGGGGCGCTGGTCAGGGCGTGGACGAGCAGGGCCGCCCGCCCCGCGGCGTGGGCCGCGTCGGCGTGCGGCACGCGCTCGGGCAGGGCCGCCCGCGCGGCCTCGGTCAGGCCGCGCTGGTCGGGGACGAAGACGACCGGGCGCACCTGCGGGGCCGGGGTCAGCCGGGCGGCCCGGACCTGCCCGCCGGAGGTCCACGCCACCGTCAGCCCGCCCAGCAGGCACGCCGCCACGTTGTCGGGGTGACCCTCCACCTCGGCGGCCAGCCGCAGGAGCGCGGTGTCGTCCAGCCGCTGGCGGCCGTCCCGGACCAGGGCCCGGGCGGCGAGCAGGCCCGCCACCACCGCGGCCGCCGAGGAGCCGAGGCCCCGGGCCTGCGGGATCCGGTTGCGGCAGTGCAGCGACAGGCCCGGCCGGGCCACGCCCAGCGCGTCGAAGGCCACGTCCATCGCGCGCACCACCAGGTGCCGGTCGTCGGTGGGCAGCTCGCCGGCCCCCTCCCCGGACACGGTGACGGTGGTGGTGGTGTCCGCCGCGCTGACCCGTACCGTCACCTCGTCGTACCAGGCCAGCGCCAGGCCGAGGGCGTCGAACCCGGGGCCGAGGTTGGCACTGCTCGCGGGTACGCGCACGGTCACCGGGCCGGGCTGGAACTCCACGCCGCCATGCTAGGGGCGGCCGGGCGGCTCACGCGCCGCCGGTGATGGGCGTCACCGGGCCGGTGCCGGGTGCGACGCCCGGACCGCCGAGCGACTGCCCGCGGGTCAGCAGCCTCCACACCACCGCGTACACCAGGGTCGCCGTCGCGCACCCCGCCACCAGCACCCTCGGGTCGACCGCGTCCACCAGCAGGCTCACCGCGAGCAGGCTGGCCGAGACCGCCAGTGTGGCGATCATCATGTCGGTGGCGAACACCCGCCCACGCAGGGCGTCGGGCACCTCCACCTGCAGGGCGTAGTTGCTCATCGTCCAGTTGCCCCCGCCGGCGATGTGGGCGACCACCACCAGTCCGAGCGTGAGCGCGAACCACGGGCTGGCCGCCACCCCCAGGTAGGCCAGGCCGTACACGCCCATGGAGACCCCCAGACCGGGCAGCAGCCACGCGCGTCGCCACAGGATCCGCCGCATCAGCAGCGGGCCGGTCAGCGCCCCCAGGCCCCGGGCGGCGAACAGCAGCCCGTTGCCCGCCGGGCCGAGACCGAACCCGGCCGCCAGCAGCGGGAACGTCCCCAGCACCCCGTTGCCGACGCCCACCGCCGACTTGACGGTGACCAGCGACAGGACCCGGGGGTGGCGGCGCATGTACCCCAGCGCCTCCCGCAGGGCCACCGTCGCGGGCCTCGGCCGCTCCCACGGGCCCTGCTGCATCGGTCGCCGGATGCGCCACACCTGCCAGGTGGCGGCCAGCAGGCACGCGGCGGTGATGAGGAAGCAGGCGTACGGCCCGACCGCCGCGGCCAGCACCCCGCCCAGGGACGCGCCGACCACGAGCATCGTGCCCCAGGCGCTGCCCGCGATCGCGTTGGCGGTGGCGAGGTCCTCCTCGGGTACCAGGTTCGGGAGCGCCGCCTGTGCGGCCGGGGTGTAGAAGGCCTTGGCCGCCCCCAGGACGCCGATCGCCGCCGGACCCAGCCACGCCAGGGACGCCGACCGCACCCCCAGCAGCAGGATCACCGCCAGCAGCGCCACCAGGCTGGTGGTGATGACGATCCGGCGGCGGTCCAGGCGGTCGGCCACGGTACCGGCGTACGGCAGCAGCAGCGCCAGCGCCAGCGTGTCGGCGGTCAGCGCCAGCCCGCCCCAGACGCCGCGGCCGGTGAGATCCACCAGCAGCGACATGAGGGGGATGACCGCGAACCAGTCGCCGCCGAAGACCACCAGCTCGGCGAGGAACAGGCGGCGGAAGTCACGGTGACGCGCCAGGACCGACAGTACGGAGGGCACGATGGCTCACGCTATCGTGCGGGCTCCGTCCGGCCCGTCGGGCACCGGAGCTCACCGCCGGCCCGCCTGGCCCGTCCCCGGGCACGCCGACGACGCCCGGGGCCCTCAGCGCCCGGGCGTGGCCGCCGCCGGCGGCGCGAAGGTCAGGTGAACACGCTGACCCCGCCGGGCCCGACCAGCAGGCCGACGATGATCAGCACGATCCCCCAGAGGAACCGCCGGCGGAACAACATCACGATGCCGGCGATCACGAGGATGACCGCGATGAGCCACAGTAGGAATTCCACGTTTCTGGCATACCCGTTCGGTCAGCGCCCAAACCGACACGCCACAACGTTGGGATGAAACTACTCAGTCCGAACTTTGGGGCGAGACGCTCACGCCGGCGGGCGCCGTGGGCGCGTCCCGCGCCGGCGCCCCTCGTGCACGGTCGGGCGCGAGCGTGTCCGGCGCGCGGGCGGGTCCCGGGTCGACGTCGCCCCGTCCGGCGAGGCCCGCGTGCCGGACGTGTCCCGCGAGGTGGGGCGCACGGGCGGTGCGGCGTCGGGTCCCCGGCAGGTCGGGCAGGGTCGGGTCACGGCGTGCCGCCACGCGGCGTGCCCGGGCGCCTCAGGCGAGGTCGAGGGCCTCGGCGGCGGCCTGCACGTCGGCCGGCACAGTGATCGGCGCGGGCGCGGTGGAGATCGCCCAGTCCGGGTCCTTGAGGCCGTGCCCGGTCACGGTGCAGACCACCGTGGAGCCGACCGGCACCAGCCCGGCCTGCGCCGACTGCAGCAACCCCGCCACGCTGGCGGCGCTGGCCAGCTCGACGAACACGCCCACCTCGCGGGCGAGCATCCGGTACGCCGCCAGGATCTGCCGGTCCGTGACGGAGTGGATCAGCCCGCCCGAGGCGTCCCGCGCGTCCACCGCCCGTGCCCACGACGCCGGGTTGCCGATCCGGATGGCGCTGGCGACCGTGGTCGGCTCCCGGACCACCTCACCACGCACGATCGGAGCCGCCCCGGCCGCCTGGAAGCCGTACATCTTCGGCCGCCGGGTGGCCCGCCCGGCGGCGTGGTCGGCGACGTAGCCCATCCAGTACGCGACGATGTTGCCGGCGTTGCCCACCGGCAGGCAGTGGATGTCCGGCGCGTCACCGAGCGCCTCGACGATCTCGAAGGCGGCGGTCTGCTGCCCGTACAGCCGGTCCTCGTTGACCGAGTTGACCAGCGCCACCGGGTGCTCCTGCGCCAGCTTCGCGGCCACCTGCAGACAGTCGTCGAACGTGCCCGCCACCTGCAGCAGCTTCGCCCCGTGGACCAGCGCCTGCGCCAGCTTCCCCACCGCGATCTTGCCGGCGGGTACGAGGACGGCGCAGGTCACGCCGGCACGGGCGGCGTACGCGGCGGCCGAGGCGGCGGTGTTGCCGGTCGAGGCGCAGATGATGGCCCGGGCACCACGCCCGACCGCCCGGGACACCGCCAGCGTCATGCCGCGGTCCTTGAACGAGCCGGTCGGGTTGGCACCCTCGATCTTGAGGAACACGTTCGCGCCGGTCCGCTCCGACAGGGTCGGAGCCGGCAGCAGCGGAGTGTTGCCCTCGTACAGGGTGACCACCGGCGTGTCCGGGTCCACCGGCAGGCGGTCCCGGTAGGTCTCGATCACTCCCCGCCACACGGCCGGTCCCACACCCCATCCCTCGGCATCCGTCGCCCTACCCCTCGACCCGGACCACGCTGACCACCGACCGGACCACCGGCAGCGCCCGCAGCTCCGCCACGGTCGCGGCCAGCGCCGCGTCGGGGGCGGCGTGGGTGACGATGACGAGCGTGGCGTCGGTCCCGCGCCCGGTCTGGTGCACGGTCGCGATGGACACGCCGTGGCGAGCGTAGACGCTGGCGATGCTCGCCAGCACACCGGGCCGGTCGACCACCTCGAGCCGGACGTGGTACCTGGTCATGACCTCGCCGATCGGGCGGATCGGCAGGTCGGCGTACGCCTCCAGCCCGGTGTGCCGCGGCCGCGAGCCCGGCACCAGCCGGTGACGCGCCACCGCCACGATGTCGCCGAGCACCGCGCTGGCGGTCGGTGACCCGCCCGCCCCGGCGCCGTAGAACATCAGCTGCCCGGCCGCGTCCGCCTCCACGAACACCGCGTTGAACGCGCCGTTCACCGAGGCCAGCGGGTGGGTGCGCGGGATCATCGCGGGGTGGACCCGCACGTCGATCCCCGCCGGGGTGCGCTCGGCCAGGCACAGCAGCTTGATCACGTAGCCCATCTCGCGGGCGCTGGCCACGTCCGCCGCGGTCACCCCGGTGATGCCCTCCCGGTACACGTCGGCGGCGGTGACCCGGGTGTGGAAGGCCAGCGACGCGAGGATCGCGGCCTTGGCGGCGGCGTCGAAACCCTCCACGTCGGCGGTCGGGTCCGCCTCCGCGTACCCCAGCGCGGTCGCCTCCTCCAGGGCCTCGGCGTAGCCGGTGCCCGCACTGTCCATCGCGGACAGGATGTAGTTGGTGGTGCCGTTGACGATCCCAGTCACGCGGGTGATCCGGTCCCCGTGCAGCGACTCGCGCAGTGGCCGCAGCAGCGGGATGCCGGCGGCCACCGCCGCCTCGAAGTACAGGTCCGCCCCGCCGGCGACGGCCGCCTCGTGCAGGGTGCCGCCGTCCTCGGCCAGCAGCGCCTTGTTCGCGGTCACCACGCCCTTGCCCCGGCGCAGCGCCTCGACCAGCCAGGTGCGCGCCGGTTCGATGCCGCCGACGACCTCCACCACCACGTCGACGTCGTCGCGCGTGACCAGGCCCAGCGCGTCGGTGGTGAACAGGCTCTTGTCGACCGGCAGGTCACCGCGGTCGCGGTCGAGCCGCCGGACCGCGATGCCCGCCAGCTCCACCGGCGCACCTATCCGGGCGGCGAGGTCGTCGGCCTGTTTGTGCAGCAGGCGGACCACCTCGGAGCCGACGGTGCCGCAGCCCAGCA
Source organism: Micromonosporaceae bacterium (assembly GCA_047459215.1). GTDB lineage: Bacteria > Actinomycetota > Actinomycetes > Mycobacteriales > Micromonosporaceae > Natronosporangium. The sequence goes on from VSBZ01000046.1 coordinate 13,244, forward strand.
GCGCCAGCCGGACCGCCCTCATCCCACATCCAGCGCCATGAGGTCGGCCTCCGTCTCCCGCCGTACGAGCACCCGCGACCGTCCGGCGGCCACGGCGATCACCGGCGGCCGGGGCACGTGGTTGTAGTTGCTGGCCATGCTGCGGCAGTACGCGCCGGTGCCGGGAACGGCGACGAGGTCGCCGGGGCGGACGTCGGCGGGCAGGAACTCGTCGGCGACCACGATGTCCCCGGCCTCACAGTGCTTGCCCACGATCCGGACCAGCGCCGGCGGCGCGTCGCTGGCACGGGAGGCGAGCGTCGCCGAGTACGCGGCGTCGTAGAGCGCGGTCCGGATGTTGTCGCTCATCCCGCCGTCGACGCTGACGTACGTGCGGATGCCGTCGACGTCCTTGACCGTCCCCACCCGGTAGAGGGTGAACACGGCCGGGCCGGCGATCGCCCGGCCGGGCTCGACCGCCAGTCTCGGCACCGGCACGCCGAGTGCGGCGCACTCGTGCTCGACGATCGCCTGGAGGCTCTTGGCCAGCTCGGCCGGTGAGGCCGGGTCGTCCTGCAGCGTGTACGCGATGCCGAAGCCGCCGCCGAGGTTGAGCTCCGGGAGCAGGACGCCGTGGCTGCGCGCGACCTGCGCGTGCAGGTCCAGCACCCGGCGGGCGGACACCTCGAAGCCGGAGGTGTCGAAGATCTGGGAGCCGATGTGCGAGTGCAGGCCGACCAGCTCCAGCACCCCGTCGCCGAGCACCCTCGCCACCGCCTCGGCGGCCGCCCCGCCCGCCAGCGAGAAGCCGAACTTCTGGTCCTCGTGCGCGGTGGCGATGTACTCGTGGGTGTGCGCCTCCACGCCGACGGTCACGCGGATCAGGACCGCGGGCCGCTGCCCGCGTTCCCGCGCGAGCGCGGTCAGCCGTTCGATCTCGTCGAACGAGTCGATGATGATCCGCCCGACGCCGGCGTCCAGGGCCCGCGTCAGCTCGTCGACGGACTTGTTGTTGCCGTGGAACCCGATCCGGTCGGGTGGGAAGCCGGCGGCGAGCGCCACCGCGAGCTCCCCGCCGGTGCACACGTCGAGGCGCAGGCCCTCCTCGGCGACGATCCGGGCGACGCCGCGGCACAGCAGGGCCTTGCCGGCGTAGTACACGTCGGCGCCGGCGAAGGCGTCGGCGAACGCGCGGCAGCGGGCGCGGAAGTCCGCCTCGTCCAGGACGTACGCGGGCGTGCCGTGCTCGGCGGCGAGCGCGGTCACCGGCACCCCGCCGACGGTCAGGACCCCGTCGGCGCCGCGGGCCACCGTCCGTGGCCACAGCTGGGGGGCCAGCGCGTTGACGTCGGGGGGTACGCGCAGCCACGCCGGCCCGTGATGACCCAGGTCGGCGTGCAGCGCGCCAGCCTCATGCGCGCGCATGCGGGCTCCTGGGGATCATGACCTGCACCGGCTCATGCTATCGACACAAGCAGGGCGTACCGACCGCAGCCGCCTGGTTACCACTGTGCGGGATTCCGCCCCCGCGCGGCCCGGCAGCGTGGCGGGGACGGCGGTGACGTCCGCGGTCGGCCGTGGGCCGGGCGGTCAGTAGCGCACCGCGATCCGGCGCTGCCGCGCGTCGACCCGGACCGGACCGCCGTGCGGGAGGATCCGGCATGCCGGAAAGCTATCCGGCCTCCGGCGGCGGCGCGACCGGTTAACGTCGCCGGTCCGCGTGCGCGACGACCCCCCACCTCGGGCGCGGGACGGCCGGCTGGCCGGGTGGGAGTCACACCGCGGGCGTCACGTCAGTGTGGCGGACGCCGTCACCCTTGAACCGCAGCGGCTCGTCCAGGTCCTGGGCGGGCGCGTAGGCGACGCGGTCTCCGAGGTTCAGCCGTGCCGGATGCCCGCTTCCCTCGCCGGCACGCGCACCCGGCGCCGGTCACATCCGCTCGGGTGCGGACACGCCCAGCAGGTGCAAGCCGTTGGCGAACACGATCCGGGACGCCTCCACCAGCCACAGCCGGGCCCGGGTCAGGTCGGTGACCGGCTCGTCGCCGTGCGGGAGCACCCGGCAGCTGTCGTAGAAGCGGTGGTACGTGCCGGCGAGGTCCTCCAGGTAGCGGGCCACCCGGTGCGGCTCCCGCAGCTCCGCGGCGGTCGCCACCACCTGCGGGAACTCGCCCAGCTCCTTGAGCAGGTCGAGCTCCCGCTCGTGGGACAGCAGGGACGGGTCGAAGTCGTCGCCCCGGGTGATCCCGAGGTCGGCGGCGTGGCGCAGCAGGGAGGCGATCCGGGCGTGCGCGTACTGCACGTAGTAGACCGGGTTGTCGCGGGTCGCCCGGGTCCACAGCTCCACGTCGATGTCGATCGGCGAGTCGATGGCGTACCGGGCCAGCGCGTACCGGGCGGCGTCCACCCCGATCGCCTCGACGACGTCGTCGAGGGTGACGACCGTGCCGGCGCGCTTGCTCATCCGGACCGGCTGCCCGTCGCGGACCAGGTTGACCATCTGCCCGATGAGGACCTCCAGCGTCCGGTCCGGGTCGTCGCCGAAGCAGGCGGCCATGGCGCGCAGCCGACCGACGTACCCGTGGTGGTCCGCTCCCAGGAGGATGACCACCTTGTCGAAGTTGCGCACCTTCCGCTTGTCGTAGTAGTAGGCGCAGTCGGCCAGGAAGTAGGTCGGCGCACCGGTGCGGCGGACCAGCACCCGGTCCTTGTCGTCGCCGAAGTCGGTGGTGCGCAGCCACACCGCCCCTTCCCGCTCCTCGACGTGGCCCTGCTCGCGCAGCCGCGACAACGCCGCGCCGATCTCCCCGCGGTCGTGCAGGTCCTTCTCGTTGAAGTAGACGTCGAAGTGCACCCCGAAACCGGCCAGGGAGGACTTGATCTCCTCGAACATGAGCGCGACGCCCTCGGTGCGGAACACCTCCACCGCCTCGGCGTCCGGAAGCGACGGCGCGCGCGGGTGCTTGGCGACCACCGCCGCGGCGATGTCGTTGATGTACGCCCCGGCGTAGCCGTCCTCCGGGGTCGGCTGACCGCGGGCCGCCGCCAGCAGCGACTCGGCGAACCGGTCGATCTGGCTGCCGGCGTCGTTGAAGTAGTACTCGGTCGTCACGTCCGCCCCGGTCGCCCGCAGCAGGCGGGCCAGCGCGTCGCCGACCGCCGCCCACCGCACCGCGCCGAGGTGGACCGGGCCGACCGGGTTGGCGGAGACGAACTCGAGGTTGATCCGCTGGCCGGCCAGCACGTCGCTGCGCCCGTACCGCTCGCCGGCCTGCACGATCACCCGGGCGAGCTCGCCCGCGGCGGCCGGCTCCAGGCGGACGTTGAGGAACCCGGGACCGGCGACCTCGACCGACTCGATCCCGCGGACGGTGCCGAGCCGCTCGGCGACCGCACCGGCCAGCTCCCGCGGCGGCACCCCCACCCGACCGGCCAGCTGGAGGGCGATGGCGCTGGCGTAGTCGCCGTGGGCGGGGTTGCGCGGACGCTCCAGCGGCGCCGCCTCCGGCAGCACGGAGGCGTCCAGCCCGCGCTCGGCGAAGGTGGCGCGACAGGCGGCCAGTACCTCGTGAGAGAGCTGCTCAGGGGTCACCGCGCCATGTTACCGGCCACGGTCAGCCACGTCCGGGGATACACTGCACGGCGACCGGCCTGACGACGCCGGCCGCGCAACCCCCGACCCCTGAGCGATCTGGCGAGGCACCGATGAGCACCAGGACGTCCCGACCCGGCGGGAAGACCCAGCCCTTCGGCGCGAAAGGCAAGGGCAAAGGCAAGCCGGTCGCTCCCGTGCGCGTCGGCAAGGATCGCAACTGGGGAATGATCATCATGTTGGGGGTGGTGGCCGCCCTCGCCCTCGCGATCATCGGCTACGCCGCCGCCGGGGTCGTGTCCAAGGACACCCGCACCTGGGACGAGATCGCCGCCGATATCGAGGGCATCGTCAACTACCGGGTCGAGCGGCCGGAGATGCTCACCCGCAACCACCAGAACGGGCCGATCACGTACGAGGTGCTGCCGCCGGTGGGCGGCGACCACAACGACACCTGGATGTACTGCCAGGGCATGGTGTACGAGGACCCGGTCGCGAACGAGCGGGCGGTCCACAGCCTCGAGCACGGCGCGGTGTGGGTCACGTACCGCCCGGACCTGCCCGACGACCAGGTCCAGCGCCTCGCCGACCGGGTGGACGGCGTCGACTACCTGTTCATGAGCCCCTTCGAAGGGCTGGACGCGCCGATCTCGCTGCAGGCGTGGGGCTACCAGCTCAAGGTCCAGGACGCCGACGACGAGCGGATCGACGAGTTCATCCGGGCGCTGCGGTACAACGCTCGGATCGAGAACGCCACCTGCGGCGGGGGCACCACCCTCCCCGGTCCGGTGAGCTGAGCCGGCGCTGGGCAGCCGGTCCCGGGAGCCGTCGGCTCGGGAGGGCTGCCCCCGCGCCCACACGCCCGGCTCCACCGATGCTGTTGCCTGGCCCGCGTCCTGCGGACCGGTCCGGACCGTCCGGCTCGACCCGGGCCGACCCGCAGGCCCGGGCGCCGGCACAGCCGCTCGCTAGCTGCGACAAGGGTGTGGGGGCGCCGGATCGGCGCCCCCACACCGTCGCTGTGATCCGTACCCGCGGGATCAGGTGTCGAGCAGGCTCGACAAGCTGCGCCGACGCCGCACCGCCACCAGCGCGATACCGGCCGACAGCAGCCCACCGCTGAGAATCAGCAGGCCACCCACGCTCATACCGGTCACCGGCAGGCCGGGCGTGTTCGGCTGTTCACCCGGCGGGGTCGGCTGCTCGCTCGCCGGCGGGGTCGGCCCCTCGCTCGCGGGCGGCGTCGGCTCCCCGCTCGGCGGAGCAGTGGGCTCCTCGGTGGGCGGCGGCGTCGGCTCCTCGGTCGCGGGCGGCTCACCCGGGCAGGTGTGTCCCAGGCCGAACCGCGGGTCGCTGCCGAGCTTGTCGGCCGGAACCGCCACCGACCCGCCGAGGAGGGTCCAGCCGGCCGGGGTCACCAGCCACAGCTGCCACTTCCACGTGCGGTTGGACTGGGTGACCGCATCGAGCGAGGTGCCGACGTCGTCGACGGTCTCCGGGGTGATGGCAACGGGATTGCCGTCCGCGTCGGCGAACGACAGGGAGAATCCCACCTCGTCCGGCCGCGGTGGGAGCCGGAACGGGCCCAGTTCGAAGTACCACCCGTCCTCGTCGTCGCCCTTCACCTGGAAGATCCGGTCGCAGTCCTGCGTCGGAAACTCCTTCGCGACCGTCCCCTTGTGGTCGTCGGTGAGGGGCACGGTGGTGTCGGCGGCCAGAGCCGGCGCCGCGGCGACCAGGCCCAGCACGCCGCCGACGGTGGCGACGGCGAGTCGGACGAGGAGCCGGTGTCCCATGAGGCGTCCTCCTAAGGGGTTACGCGCGAGACGGTCGTGATCGTCAGATCCTGCCGGCGGCGGCAATCGGACGAACGGCCGAGGTCGGCCGCCGTCGGTACGGCGGCGCCGACGCCGGGTACCCGCGACAACGGTGTGGGGGCGCCGTCCGGCGCCCCCACGCGATCCGTACCCGCGGGATCAGTTGTCGAGGAGGTTGGAGAGGCTACGCCGACGGGACCGGTCTTCTGGAACTGGTGCGTGCCGATGTTGTCGAGGTTGATGTTGACGGGGTCGCCGTTCTGGTCCGTGAACGACAGGGAGTAGGCCTTCACATCACTGACCGAGCCCAAGAACTGGTTGAGGAGGAAGTGCCAGCCGTCCTCGTCATCACCCTTCGCCTCGAAGATCCCGTCGCATTTGTGCTCGTCGAACCCGGGTGCCGTGGTGTTCTTGTGGTCTTCCTGGAGCGACACGGTGTGGTCGACGGCGAACGCCGGCCCGGCGACGGCCAGGGCGAGCAGGCCACCGGCGGCCGCGGCGGCGAGTCGTACAAGCGGGCGCTTACCCATGCGTGCTTCCTTCAGGGGTCGTTGGTACGGACCAAACGCTTCATGATCGTCACGTCACGGCGCCCGCAGCAATCGGACGAACGGGCGAGACTCGCTGCGATCGGGTACGGCCGCGCCGCCGGACGCGCGACCACGCCGCCCATCGGGCCCGGGACGTGACCCGACCGGCCGCCGCGCGCGATCAGTCCGGCGAACCTGCTACCCTTCACATCGGTCGGCCCCCGTAGCTCAGGGGATAGAGCACCGCCCTCCGGAGGCGGGAGCGCAGGTTCGAATCCTGCCGGGGGCGCTCATCACCGGGATGCTCCGCATCATTCCGGGCATATTGCCCGGCTCGGGCGACTGAATGGTCAGCTCAGTCTGCGCTCGTCAGACCGCAGCCGGTACACGCACCTCAGCCGTGACAGGCGCAGACCACGACCGAGCCCGGCGAGGCGCGGACCTCGACGCCTGCTACGAGCCGGGCGGGCGGAACCACGGGTTGTCGACCCGCGAGAAGTAGCGGTCGGTGATGTGGTTGAGCACCCGCCGGGCGTCCCGGAACCTGCCGGCCACCTGCGAGACCACCTTCATGTGGGCGGTCGGCACCGGGGCCAGCTGGGTCGCCTGCCGGTACCACCGCTGGCCGAGGTGCTCCAGCAGCTGGATCGGCGGCGCCGCGGACAGCGCGTCCGCCTCGTCGGCGGGCAGGCGGACGGCGCGCAGCAGCCGCGCGGCGTCGAACGGCCCGAAGGCGCGGGTCTGGGCGTAGTCGGGGTACACGCCCGCGAGGAACAGCGACACGTCTCCCAGACGCCGGTACAGGCCCGGCCGGTACGCCGGGGGTGCCTCCGCGGCGTACTCCGCCAGCCGCACCGGGTCCAGCTCGCTGTACCGGCGGGCGCGCAGCCCGCGGCGGGTACGGGTCCAGTAGCGACCGCTGGCGACTCGGACGAAGGACGCCAGCAGCTCGGCGAGGAACAGCCGGTGCCGCGGGTCGGCCAGGAACTCGGCCAGCTGCGCGGCGTCGAAGACCGGCACCTGCTGGCGGACCGCCGACCGCTCCGCCACGTACGGCGTGGAGGCGAGCTCCTTCGCGGCCCGGTGCACGGCCACCATGAAGGCGAAGAACGGGGAGACCCGGACCAGGCCCTCCGCTCCCTGGCCGTAGACGATGTCGAACAGTGCCGGCTGCTCGAACAGCTCCGGCACCGCGGCGGGCGCGGCGCGCAGCTGCGGCGCGCGGGAGGCGGGAAGCCCCGAGGCGACCATCAACACCCGGAGATCCTCGTCGGTCAGGTGTTCGAGGTAGCCCTGTCCCACATCGTCCCTGTCCACGACTAAGACGTTATGTCAAGCGTGGCCGACCACACCAGTACGTCCTGCATCCGTTCCGTCACGCAGGAACGGTATGCGTCCGCAACCGCCGGAACCCGCCGGAACGCGTCGCCGCGGCCACGGCGTCCAACGGGTATGCGACGACTCCGGTACGCGGTGGCGGTGCTCGCGTGCGTGCTCGCCGCCTGCGCCGCGCAGCCGGGCGGCGGGGCGCGGGGACCGGGCGGCGGTCCACAGGCACCCCCTGTGTCAGCGCCGGTCGACCCGGTGGAGCTGATCGGCGACTGGGCGGTGGAGGACTCGACCGGAACCGACCAGGGCGTCATCCGCCTCTCCCCGGGCGACTTCCGGTGGTGGTGGTCGGGGTGCGGTCGCATCGGTACGTGGACGGCGAACCCCGCCGGGATGTGGGTCGGGTACGCGTACGCCACCTCGGGACCCGGGTGCGACGCTCCGGGCACGCCCCGCTGGATGGCGCAGGCGGTCGCGTTCCGCCCCGTCCCGGAAGGCGTGAACCTGATCGACGTCGACGGGGAGGTCACCGCCCGGCTGCGGCCAAGCGCCACCCCGCCACCCGGCCCCACCATGGCACCGTCGAGGACGACGCCACCGGAGGTCACCGACGACGTGCGCGAGCGGTACGCACCGCCCGCCGACCTGCCGCCCGGCCTCGACCCGGCCGACAGCGCGGCGCTGATCGGCACCTGGCGACCGGCGGACGGGGCCGGCGTCGGGGTGTTCCTCCAGCTCGACCGTGACGGCTCGTGGCACGGCAGCGACGGCTGCAACCAGCAGGGCGGCCGGTGGGTCGCCGGCCCGGACGGGCTGCTGCTGGCGGTCAGCGGCCCCAGCACCCTCATCGGCTGCGACAACGTCCCCGTGGGCGGCTGGCTGACACAGGCCACCCGGGCCGGGCTGGACGGCGAGGACCTCGTCCTGGTGGACCGCACGGGCGCCGAGATCGCCCGCCTGCGCGCCACCGGCTGAGGCGGCGGCCAGCGGCGGCCCACGAGGCACGGCGAGCGGGCGACCCTCAAGGCACCCGGCGGCGAGCCGGCGGTCCGGGCGGGCATGCGCGGTGAGCGCGCCGGGCGGTGAGCGCGCCGTGAGCCGACGGTGAGGCGGTCGGGTCACGCTCTCCCGGTCCGTCACCACGGCGGAACGAGGAGGGGATCATGACCACGTCACCCACCGCCCCGGCCGGGACCGCCGAGGCGCTCGCCGAGCGGCTGCTCACCGACGCGGTGGCCACCATGGGAGACGCTCAGCATCAGCCTGGGCGTGGATCTCGGGCTCTACCGCGCGCCCGCCGACGGTCCGCAGGACGCCCGCCGGCTCGCCGGGCGCGCCGGTATCCACCCCGGTACGCCCGCGAGTGGCCGAGCAGCAGGCCGTCGCCGGATCCTGCAGGTCGACGAGGACGCCGAGGACCCGTACGCCCGCACCTTCCTCCTGCCGGAGCCGCACCGGTGCGCAGGAGCTCCAGCCGGACCGCGGCCGCGCGGGCGAACCCGTCGGCGAACCCGCGTACGCCGGCCCGCGCCACAGGCCCAGCGCCCGCCCCAGCAGCTCCACCGCGGCGGCCGGTTCGGCCTCCGCGGCCCGCCGCACGCCCCGCTCGAACCGCTCAGCGTCGACCGCCTCCGGCGGGACGTCGAGCACGTAGCCGGGCGCGCGGGTGACCAGCGCACCCGCGGCCGGCCCGAGCAGCGCCCGCAGCCGCCAGACGTGGACCTGCAGCGCGTGGGTCGCCCGGTCCTCCCACACCGCCGCGATCAACTCGGCGGCTGGGACCACCCGGCCGGGTGCCAGCGCCAACCGCGAGAGCAGGGCGCGCTGCCGGCGTGCCGGAACCGCCAGGGCGCGCCGTCTCGCACCACCTCCAGCGGCCCGAGCACGCCGAGCCGGAGCTAGCCGATCCAGACGGTCTTGATGTTGCAGAACTCCCGGATCCCGTGGGCCGACAGCTCCCGGCCGTACCCGGAGTTCTTGATGCCACCGAACGGCAGCGCCGGGTGGGAGGCGACCATGCCGTTGATGAACACCTGCCCGGCCTCCAGGTCGGTGATGAACCGCTCCTGCTCCTGCGGGTCGTTGGTCCAGGCGTTGGCGCCCAGGCCGAAGTCGGTGGCGTTGGCGATCTCGACCGCCTCCTCGTAGGAGGAGACGCGGTACAGCCCGGCGACCGGCCCGAACACCTCCTCCGACCACATCCTCATCTCCGGGGTGAGGTCCGTCACCACGGTGGGCGGGTACCACCAGCCCGGACGGTCGGGGCGCTCGCCACCGCACAGCACCCGCGCCCCCTTCGCCACCGCGTCGCGCACCTGCTCCTCCACGTCGGCGCGGCCCTGCTCCGTGGCCAGCGGCCCGACCTCGGTGTCCTCGGCCATCGGGTCGCCCACCCGCAGCGCCGACATCTTCGCCACGAACGCCTCGGCGAAGGCGTCGTAGACGTCGGTGTGCACCAGGAACCGCTTGGCGGCAATGCAGGACTGGCCGTTGTTCTGGCAGCGGGCGGTGGTCGCCACCGCCGCGGCCCGCTCGATGTCGGCCGACGGCATGACGATGAACGGGTCGCTGCCGCCCAGCTCGAGCACGGTCTTCTTCAGGTAGCGCCCGGCCGCCTCGGCCACCGCCCGGCCCGCCCGGTCGCTGCCGGTGAGGGTGGCCGCCCGTACCCGCGGGTCGGCGAGGACCGGTTCCACCTGGTCGACCTCGATGAGCAGCGTCTGGAACGACCCGGCGGGGAAGCCCGCACGGGCGAACAGGTCCTGCAGGTACAGGGCGGTCTGCGGCACGTTCGACGCGTGCTTGAGCAGGCCGGGGTTGCCGGCCATGAGCGCCGGGGCCGCGAACCGCATCGCCTGCCACAGCGGGAAGTTCCAGGGCATCACCGCCAGCACCGGCCCCAGCGGCTGGTAGCGCACGTACGCCCGGCTCGCCCCGACGACGGCGCCGTCGACCGGCTCGTCGGCCAGGAACTCCGCCGCGTGCTCGGCGAAGTACCGGCACGCCAGGGCGCACTTGGCCACCTCCGCACGGGCGGCGGTGATGGTCTTGCCCATCTCGGTGGTCATGGTGCGGGCCACGCTGTCGGCCTCGGCGTCCAGGATGTCCGCGGCCGCCCGCAGCCAGCCGGCACGCTCGTCGTACGAGGTGCGCCGCAGCGCGGCGAACCCCTCCTCGGCACGCTGCAGCGCCTTCTCGACCTCGGCCTGCGGCATCGGGTCGAACGTCTTGAGCACCTCACCCGTGGCCGGGTTCGTTGTCGCGATCGCCATGCGTCCACGGTATCGCCAGGCCCCTCCGCGCGGCAGTGGCAGCCGGCTGGCTGGCCACACCTCGGGACACGCCCCTCCGGCATCCCGCCCACGGCGCGCGAGCCGGGATGCGTCCCCGGCGGCACGGGTGACGCGGCCCGCTCGCGTCCGGTGGGCCGCCGGTGCCACCACCCTGCTGGAGATCGCGCGGCCACCGGGGTCGGTGGCCGCTACGTCGCCGACGACGGGTGGGAGGTGGTCTGCACCGAACGGGTGGGAGGTGGTCTGCACCGACCTGTCACCGCAGCTGGTGGCGCGCTGCCGGGCCAGGGGCCCGGCGGTGGAGGTGAGGGACTTCGCCGCGTTGACCTTCCCGCCGGGGAGCTCCGACGCGGTGTTCGGCATGAACCGCCTGCGGCACGCCCCCGCGCGGACCTGGGCACGGTCCTGCGGTCGGCGCGCACGGTGCTGGTCGGCGGCGGTCTCTTCTACTGGGGACAGTACGCGCTGGACCTCCGCGCCACCCGCGGGCCCCGGGTCAGTCGGTCACCGTGATCTTGTCCAGCATCAGGCCGGGCAGGTCGTGGCTGGCGACCGTGATGGTGTTCTCTCCGGCCGCCAGCGCCACCGGCAGGACGACGGTGCCCACCACGCCGCGGTCCAGCTCGGGAAACTCCACGGTCACGAACCGCCCACCGTTGATCGAGATCTCCACGCTGCGGCTCGCGGTGGCGGCGTAGTACACCGTCAGGAGGTAGGTCCCGGCCCGGTCCACCGTGATGCCGGACAGCTCGACACCGGCGTTCGGGTTCAGCTTCACCACCCGCCCGCCGGAGGCGGCCGCCAGCGCCTCGACCGAGGCGCCGCGCGTGAGGGCGCCGTCCTCGACCTCGCACGTGCCGCCGCCGGAACCGGCGTCGTTCCCGGCCGGGTCGGCCGCGTCCCCGGAGGACCCGGGTGCGGTCCCGGCCGGCCCGTCGCGCGTCGGGCCCTCCCCGCTGCCGGCGTCGCCCTCCCGACCGGCGGGGTCGGAGGAGACACCGCCGGTCGACGAGACACCCCCGGTCGACGGGTCGGGCGTCACCGGCCGGGCACCGTCCGGCGAGACGGGCACGGTCGGCACCAGCTCGGGCCGAGGCGGCGGACCGAGCGACTCCTCGCCGGCGGCACCGGCCCACTGCACGATCAGGCCGGTGCCGACCAGGACCAGGC
>VSBZ01000214.1:0-4094 GCA_047459215.1 Micromonosporaceae bacterium
CCCTCGTCCGGCAGGTACAGGTCCACCCACCCCAGTGCCAGGGCCACGGCCGTGGCGCCCCCGCCGATGCGCGCGGTCCACCCGAAGAAGTGCACGTGCCACGGGTCCGTGGCCTCCGCCTCCCGCGCGCGTACGTCGATGCTGAAGAAGATCAGCAGAACGGCCAGGAACGAGATCAGGTTCACCATCTCGGCGGACGGCATCTGGCGCATACCGCCGACCATAGGTCTCCCGCCTCGCTGTCGTGGCCGGATGGAGCCAGACGCGGACCTTCGCGTGTGTACCGGGTCGCCCGTCATCCGGGGCCCGTGCGGCGCACGCGTGGCCCGCCGTAGGCGACGGCGGGCCGGTTCACCGCGGGATCGTGCCGCCACGCGTCTCTACGATGGGCGAGGCTGCGCCACCCGACCGGAACGGAGGCAGACATGGCCGGATCAGAGGGCGAGAGGGCCCAGCACAGCGGACGGTCCACGTCGACCGCGGCCGCCACACGTCGAGCGGCTTGTACTTCCTGACCGTCATCGGGGCCGCGGTCTACGTCGTGGCGCACGCCGACGGTGCGGGGAGGCGGTACTGGGGATCCTCAAGGCCCTGGTCTGGCCCGCGTTCGCGGTGTACCGCGCGATGGAGCTGATGAACCTCTAGCGGTCCCGTCAGCCACCGGCCGATCCGTCGTCCGAGCGCGCGGCTGCTCATCCACCGAGGTTCGGGTGGTCGAGCACCCACCGCCACGTGCCGTCCGGCTGCCGGCGGGCCACCTCGACGGCGACGACCTGCTCACCGGCACCGACGACAACTCGCTGAACAACGTGCTGGCCGCTCAGGCGGCGGGGGTGAGCGTGCGGGAGTGGGTGGACCGCCACGCGGACGCGATCGAGGCGCTGCGCGGTCCGCTGGCGCTGTCGTACGACGACTTCATCCGCACCAGCAGCGACCCGCGGCACCCGGTCGGGGTGGAGCGGCTGTGGCGCGCCTGCGCCGCCGCCGGGGATGCGGATCGAGCCGGCGCAGCGGCGCAACGAGGTGCTGGCCCTCATCGACGCCGGCCTGCGGGACTTCTCCGTGTCCCGGTCCCGGGCGCGGGCGCGCGGCTGGGGCATCGGCGTGCCCGACGACCCCGACCAGGTGATCTACGTCTGGTTCGACGCCCTGGGCAACTACGTCACCAGCCTCGACTACGGCACCGGCGGTCCGGCGTACCGGCACTGGTGGGAGGGCAGCGACCGCCGCGTCCACCTGCTCGGCAAGGGCGTGGTGCGGTTCCACGCCGTGTACTGGCCGGCGATACTGCTGTCGGCCGGGCTGCCGCTGCCGACCGACCTGCTGGTCCACGACTACCTGATGATCGACGGACAGAAGATCAGCAAATCGTCCGGTGGGGGCGCCGACCCGGTGGCGCTCGTGGACCGGTTCGGCACCGACGCGGTGCGCTGGTGGCTGCTGCGGGAGGTGCCGCGGGTCGGTGACACCGACGTCACGGTGGCGCGGCTGGTCGAGCGGGCCAACGCCGACCTCGCCGGTGGGTTCGGCAACGTCGTCAACCGCGTGGTGACCATGGTGCACCGCTACCGGTACGGTCGGGTGCCCCCGCCCCGGTGGACGCGGGCGCCGAGGTGACCCGCGCCGGCCGGGCCGCACCCGGCCTGGTGGACCGGGCGCTGGCGGACGCGGACTTCCGGGCCGCCTGCGCGGTGGTGTGGAGCCTCGTCGAGGCGGCCAACCGGTACGTCGAGCAGACCCGCCCGTGGGAGCTGGCGCGCGCCGAGCGGCGCGGCGATCCGGCTGCCAGCCCGCGCCTGGACACCGTCCTGGCGACGCTGGTGGCGGCCTGCCGCGAGCTGGGGGAGCTGTCGACCCAGTCGAGCACCGGTCGGTGGGACGGCGCCCGCACCACCGGCAGCGCGAACAGCGACCCCGTGCTCGCCCGCACCGTCCGGGGGCGTACACGTCGGTGGCGTGGCCGGTGACGACCACGCCACTGGCGCCGAACCCGTCCGCCGACCGGACCGGGGTCCCGAGGTTGCCCGGGCTGGTCGGCCGGTCGACCACCACCGCCAGCAGGTCGGGTCCGGTCGGGATCCGGCTGAGGTCGTCGTCCGGCACGGCGACCACCGCCAGCAGCTCCGGCACCCCACCGGTCTTGTCGCCCAGCTCGGCCATCAGGTCGCCGGCGCCGCGAACCTGGCCACGGGCACCGCGTCGAGCACTCCGCGCGCCCACGTCGACAGGCGCCCGTCCGCCCGGTACAGCAGCTCGCGGACCGGCCATCCGCACCTGACCGCGAGGGTGACCGGCCGGACACCCTGCACGAGGAACGCGCCGGCACGCTGCCGCTTGGTCCGGTTGGCCAGCAGCGCCGCCCACTGCTGGAACCGTGAGTTGCGGGTGGTCACCCGCAGCGCCTGCCGTGCCACCCGTCGAGGGTACGCGCGGCGGGGCGCGCCGGCCGGCCGCGTCACACCCGCAGCGGCGCGGGTGGCCTAGGCTCGCGGTGTGGACCACGCCGCTACCCGCACCGAGGGGCCGCTCGCCGGCCCCCGGACCGCCGTGGTCTGGGAGGTGCTCCACGCCGAGCTGGCCCGCGCCGCCGGCAGGAGCGTCGCCGTCGTCGACGTGGGCGGGGGTACCGGTGGCTTCGCGGTCCCGTTGGCCCGCCGCGGCCACCGGGTCACCGTGGTGGACCCGAGCCCGGACGCGCTCGCGGCGCTCAGCCGCCGGGCCGCCGAGGCCGGGGTGGCCGACCGGGTCGTGGCGGTACAGGGGGACGGGGACCGGCTCGGGTCGGTGGTGCCCGCCGGCTCGGCCGACCTGGTGCTGTGCCACAGCGTGCTGGAGGTCGCCGACGACCCGGCGCAGGTGGTCCGGGCCGTGGCGGCGACGCTGCGGCCGGGCGGCGCGGTCAGCGTGCTGGTGCCCAACCGGCCGGCGGCGGTCCTCGCCCGGGCCATGGCCGGCCACCTCGACGCCGCGTGGGCACTGGCGACCGATCCGCACGGGCGGGCCGACCCGCGGGACCCGCTGCGCCGCCGTTTCGACGCCGCCGGCGCGGTGGCGCTGCTGAGGAGCGCGGGGCTGTCCGTCGAGGCCGTCCACGGTGTGCGGGTGCTCACCGACCTGATCCCGGCCACGGTCGCCGAGGCGGACCCGGCCACCCTGCGCGAGCTGGAGGTGCGGTTGTCCACCGAGTCGCCGTACCGCGAGATCGCCGCCCAGATCCACGTGCTCGCGCGCAAGGCCGGCGACGGTCGGCCGGCCCCGGCGCCCGCCCACGGTGCACCCGCGGTGGCCGGCGGCACGGATCTGCCGGGTGGTTGAGTGGAGCCGTACGATCGGGTGCCTCCCGCGTACGAGGGCGGGAGCCTCGCGGAGGTGCTGCCGGGGATCCTGGCGGCGCTCGGCGTGCCCGGCGTCGCCGACCCGTTGGGTCTCGCCCGGGTGCTGGCCGGGGCGCGGCGGGTGGCGCTGCTGCTGGTCGACGGGCTCGGGCACCTGCAGCTGCCCGAGGCCACGCGGGTGGCGCCGGTCCTGGCGGCGGCCGCCTCCGGCAGGTCCGGGTGGGCCGGCGCCGTGACCGCGGCGTTCCCGTCGAGCACCCCCATCAACCTCGTCACCCTCGGCACCGGACGGCCACCGGGCGAGCACGGCGTGATCGGGTTCACCGTCCGGGTGCCCGGCACCGGCCGGGTGCTCAACCACATCCGCTGGAGCGACGACCCCGACCCCCTGGCCTGGCAGCCGCTGCCGACCCGGTTCGCGCAGGCCGCGGCCGCCGGCGTGCGCGTGACCGTGGTGAGCATGCCGGAGTTCGCCGGCAGTGGGCTGACCAGGTCCGCGTTCCGGGGGGCCGACTACGTGGGCGCCGACGCCGGCACGCTCGCCGCCACCATGCTGTCCGCGCTGACCACCGACCCGGCCCCGACCCTGGTCTACGGCTACCACCCCGACGTGGACCGGGCCGGGCACGTGTTCGGGGTCGGCTCCCGCCGCTGGCGGCGGGCCGTGCGCCGGCTGGACCGCGTCCTCGACCGGCTCGTCTCCGGCCTGCCCGCCGACGCCGCGCTGGTGATCACCGCCGACCACGGCCAGCTCAACGT
>VSBZ01000047.1:0-24725 GCA_047459215.1 Micromonosporaceae bacterium
CCCACGAGCTGCCGCGGGCGACCGTGTACGCGGTGGAGCGCTCCCCGGCCGCGCTGCGGTGGCTGCGGCGCAACGCCGCCGCACGCGCCGCCGCCGGCGACCGCCCGGTACGGGTGGTCGCCGGCGACGCCCGCGACCCGGCGGTGCTGGCCGAGCTTGACGGCACCGTGGACCTGGTCGTGTGCAACCCGCCGTACGTGCCGGCCTCCGCGGCGGTGGCGCCCGAGGTGCGCAGCGACCCGCCGGAGGCGGTCTTCGGCGGCCCGGACGGCCTGGCGGTCATCGTCCCGGTGGTCGACCGGGCCGCCCGCCTGCTGCGGCCCGGAGGCTGGTTCGGCATCGAGCACGACGACAGTCACGGTGAGACCGTCCCCGACCTGCTGCGCCGGGACGGTCGGTTCCACCGGGTCCGCGACCACCGTGACCTGGCCGGGCGCCCGCGGTACGCGACCGCCCAGCGGGCCGGGTGACGCCACGACCGCCCCCGCCACGGGCCTCCCCGCCGCTGCGGGGGCCGGCCGGGTGGCAGACTTGCTTGCCGTGAAGGTGTACGACTGCAGGTCACCCGCCGAGCGGGACGAGGGCGTCGCGGCCGCGGTCGCCGCCGTACGGCGGGGCGACCTGGTCGTGCTGCCCACCGACACCCTGTACGGGGTCGGGTGCGACGCGTTCCAGAAGCAGGCCGTCGCCGCCGCCCTTCGCGCCAAGGGGCGCGGCCGGGACGTGCCCACCCCGGTGCTCGTGGGGTCCCGCCGCACTCTGGACGGCATCGCCCAGCGGATGCCGGCCGTGACGCGGGACCTCGTGGAGGCGTTCTGGCCGGGCGGGCTCACGATCATCGTCGAGCACGCCCGCAGCCTCGACTGGGACCTCGGCGACACCGGCGGCACCGTCGCGGTACGGATGCCCATGCACCCGGTGGCGCTGGAGGTGCTGCGTGAGACCGGCCCGATGGCCGTCTCCTCGGCCAACCGGCACGGCCAGCCGCCGGCCACCACCGTGGAGCAGGCCAAGGAGCAGCTCGGCCACGCCGTCCGGGTGTACCTGGACGGCGGGCCGTGTCCGGCCCCCGTACCGTCGACGATCGTCGACCTGACCGGCGACGTGCCCCGGCTGCTGCGGGCCGGCGCGGTCAGCGTGGACCGGCTGCGCGAGGTGCTCCCGGACCTGGTCGAGCCGGAGCCGGCGGCCGCGGGCGGCACGGGTCCGGGGCCCGCGGCCGCGGGAAAGGGGTGAGGCGTGCCGCCGTTCACGGTCCTGCACGTGTGCATGGGCAACATCTGCCGGTCGCCCATGGCGGAGCGGCTGCTGCGGGCGGCGGTCGCCGAGCTGTCCGGCCTGCCGCAGGACAAGGCCGAGGCACTGGTGCACAGCCACAGCGCGGGTACCGGCGGATGGCACGCCGGCGAGCCGATGCACCCGCCGGCGGCCCGGCAGGTGCGCGCCCGCGGCGGTGACGCCACCGGGTTCACCGCCCGGCGGCTGGAGCCGGCGCACATCGACGCGTCGGACCTGGTGCTGTGCGCCACCGTCGACCAGGCGCGGTACGTGTGCAGCCTGCGGCCGGACGCCGCGCCGCGCACGTTCGTGATGGGCGAGTTCCGCCGGCTGCTGGCCGAGACGGACCTGACGGACCTGCCCACGGCGGACCTGAGCCCGGAGGGTGTCCACGCGCGCGGGGTGGCGCTGGTCGCCGCGGTGGACAAGACCCGGGACGGCCGCCCGCCGCGGCCGACCGACGAGGTGGACGACCCCTTCGGGCACGGCGACCGCACGTACGCCCGGGTGGCGGACGAGATCGAGGACATGGTGCGGTCGCTCGCCGCCGGGCTGCTCGGTCGGCCGGTCGCGCCGGCCGCCCGGGGACCCGCCGGTTGACCCCCGGTCGACCCGGCGAGGTGACCCCGCGGCCCCCGGGGACCGCCGGTCGACGCGACCCGAGACCGGCCGGCGGTCGGCCTGTCGCCGACCCGGTCGGCCCGTCGCCGGTCCGGTCCGTGTGGACGTTCCGCTCGGCGGTGGTCGTCAGCCGTGGACGTCCGGGCCGGCCCAGGTCAGGTTGACCCGGATCAGCACCCGCCGCTCCCGCCGCATCGCGGCGCGGTAGTCGTCCCAGTCCGGATGCTCCCCGGCGACTGCCCGGTAGTAGTCCACCAGCGGCTCCATCGCCTCGGGCAGGTGCACGACCTCCGCCTCGCCCTCGACCTGCACCCACTCTCCGAAGAACCCGTCGTTCACCACGCACAGCGACACCCACGGGTCGCGGGTCACGTTGCGGGTCCTGCGGGCCGTCTCCCGGGTGCTCACCACCGCCCGGCCGGCGTCGTCCACACCCACCAGCACCGGCGACATCTGCAGCCGGCCGCTGGGGTGGCGGGTGGCCATGACGGCCCGGTGGTGCCGCCGCAGGAACGCACGCGCCTGCTCCAGATCCATGATCGACACCCTACCCGGCGCCGCGGCCGACAGCCGGCCGCGACGGCGTACCATGGCGCGGTGGGCACGTTCTCGAAGGTCACCGGCCGCACGGGCCCCGGCGCGTCCGGGGCCGGCGGCGTCGGCGCCCGGTTCGGGTGGCGGCTGGCGCACCTGCCGGTGGTGCTCTCGGCGACGGGTGCCCTGCTGCTGGTCGCGGCGGTGGCCGGCTGGCTGGCGGGCGGTGCGGCCGCCGCGGCCGGTGCCGCCGCGGGCGTGGCCCTCGTGGCCGGCAGCTACCTGCTCACCACGCTGCTGGTGGCCTGGGCGGACTCGGTGGAGGTCCGGCTGGTGCTCCCGGTCGGGCTGACCACCTACCTGGTCAAGTTCACCGCCATCGGCGTGGCGATGGCGGCGGTGGTGGCGACCGGCTGGGACGGGCTGCCGGCGCTGGGCGTCGGCGTGGTCGCGGCCGTCGTGGTCTGGACCGGCAGCCACATCTGGTGGATCCTGACGCACCAGCCCCGGCTGGAGTACCGGCCGCCCCGGCGCGCGGAGGCGCCGGTCACCGACTGACGCGGGCGGAACGGTACCCGGCTGCGGCGTCACCGACCGGCGCCACCGGCCCTCACCGGCCGGTGAGGGGGACCGACAGACCGGACCCGGGGGAGGGCCGGGGTCGCGGGGCTGATAACCTTCGCCGCGTCATGGTCGATGACCGGCCGCCGCGGCCTGATCCGGACGGGAAACCGGACGGAGCGGGCCAGGGATGGACCGCGATCTCGTACCTGATCACCGGCATCCTGGTGTGGGGGGTCATCGGCTGGCTGGTCGACCGCTGGCTCGACACCGGTGGCGTGGCCATCGCGATCGGGACAGTCATCGGCGCGGCCGGCGGGGTGTACCTCATCGCCCGGCGGTTGGGCGCCTGAGCAGGAAGGACGACGGTGCGCGAACGGATCGCAGGGTTCGCGGCGGCAGCGGAGGCGCCGTTCCCTCCCGACGTGGAGGAGAACTTCTTCCTGCCCGCGATCGTCGAGGGCACCGACCCGTGGTTCACCAAGGTCACCGTGCTGATCTGGCTGACGGTCGGGCTGCTCATCGTCTTCTTCCTGTGGGCGTACCGGGATCCGAAGCTGGTGCCCACGAAGCGGCAGTGGATCGCCGAGTCGATCTACGGCTTCGCCCGCAACAACATCGCCGTCGACATGATCGGCCGGGAGGGCGTACGGTTCGCGCCGTACTTCACCACGCTCTTCCTGTTCATCCTCGTGAACAACCTGTTCGGGATCATCCCGGGCATCCAGTTCTCGCCCAACGCGCACATCGCCTTCCCGGCCTTCCTCGCGGTGATCAGCTACGTGCTGTTCATCGCCGTGGGCATCCGCCGGCACGGGCTGCTGAAGTACCTCAAGGTGCAGCTGGTGCCGCCGGCGCCCGCGTTCGTGCTGCCGATCCTCATCCCGATCGAGTTCTTCTCGAACCTGATCGTGCGGCCGGTCACCCTGGCGCTGCGGTTGTTCGCCAACATGTTCGCCGGCCACATGATCCTGCTGGTCTTCACCCTCGGCGGGTTCGCGCTGATGAACGCCAACGCGCTGCTGTTCCCGGTCTCGCTGGTGAGCTGGCTGATGACCGTGGCGCTGACGTTCCTGGAGGCGGTCATCGCGATCCTGCAGGCCTACATCTTCGTGGTCCTGACCGCCAGCTACGTCCAGGGGGCGCTCGCCGAGGGACACTGACCCGCTCAACGGAAACCGCGCACTCGCGCACCGACAACGGAGGAACCACACCATGGATCTCGCACAGGTCACCGGCTCGCTCGGCGCGGTCGGCTACGGACTGGCCGCGATCGGCCCGGGTATCGGCGTCGGGATCATCTTCGCCGCCTACATCCAGGCCACGGCCCGGCAGCCGGAGTCGGCCCGGATGACCCAGCCGTTCATGTGGATCGGCTTCGCGGTGGTGGAGGCGCTGGCGCTGCTCGGCATCGCCTTCGGCTTCGTCTTCGCCGCGCCGCAGTGACCGACCGACCGGCCCCGACCGACCGACCGGCCAAGGGGAGACAGTCATGCCGAACCTGACCCGGCATCTCCTGGCGCAGGAACACCAGGAGCACAACCCCATCGTCCCGATGTGGGAAGAGGTGCTCATCGGCACGATCGCCTTCGCCCTGCTGTGCTTCGTGCTGATGAAGTACGTCTTCCCGCGGATGGAGCAGATGTACCAGCGGCGGGTGGACGAGATCGAGGGTGGCCTGCAACGTGCCCAGGCGGCCCAGGCGGAGGCCAACCGGCTGCTGGAGCAGTACCGGCAGCAGCTGGCCGAGATCCGCACCGAGGCCGCCAAGATCCGCGACGACGCCCGCGCCGACGCCGCCGCCATGCGGGAGGACGTGCTGGCCAAGGCACGGGAGGAGGCCGACCGGATCATCGCCGCCGGCCGGGAGGCGCTGGCCACCGAGCGGGAGCGCCTGCTGCGCGAACTGCGCGCCTACACCGGCGAGCTGGCGGTCGAGCTCGCCAGCCGGATCGTCGGCGAGGCCCTGGCCGACGAGGCCCGGCGCTCCGGGACCGTGGAGCGCTTCCTCGCCGAGCTGGACAGCGAGGGCGGCGGCGCGGTGACGGCGGGGGCGCGCTGATGCAGGCCGCCAGCCGCCAGACCTACGCCGCCGCCCGGGAGCGGCTGGACGGCTACGCGACCGGGGCGACCCCGGCCCAGCTGCGGACCGTCGCTGACGAGCTGCTGGCGGTGGCGGCGCTGCTGGAGCAGCAGCCCCGGCTGCGGCGCGCGCTGGCCGACCCCTCCCGTTCCGGCGAGGACCGCTGCGGACTGCTGCGCGACGTGCTGGGCACCCGGGTGGCCGAGGACACCCTCACGCTGCTCGACGCCCTCGTCTCCGGTCGCTGGTCGGCGGCGTCCGAGCTGGTGGACGGATGCGAGGAGCTCGGTGTCCAGGCGCTGTTCGCCGCGGCCGAGCGGGAGGGGAAGCTGGCGGAGGTGGAGGACGAGCTGTTCCGTTTCGGGCAGATCGTCTCCGGCAGCCCGGAGCTGGAGGCCACGCTGGCCGACCGTACCGCGCCCGTGGCGCGACGCGCCCAGCTGGTCGAGGACCTGCTGCGCGGAAAGGCCAACGACGTCACCATCCGGGCGGCCCAGGTGGCCCTGGGCGGGTTCGGCGGCCGGACCCTCGCCGGAGCGCTGACCCGGCTGGTGGAGCTGGCCGCGCAGCGGCGCCACCGCAGCATCGCGTACGTGACCGTGGCCGCGCCCCTGACCGAGGAGCAGGAGCGGCGGCTGGGGGCCGCACTGGCGGCGCGCTACGGTCGAGACATCTCGTTGAAGACCACTGTCGATCCGCGGGTGCTCGGGGGTGTGCGGGTGCAGGTGGGGGCTGACCTCTACGACGGCACCGTCGCCCGCCGGCTCGCCGAGGCCCGGACCGCCCTGGCATCGGGCTAGCTGTGACGAAAGGACGAGGATGGCCGAGCTGACCATCTCGACGGAGGAGATCCGCGGCGCGCTGGACCGCTACGTCTCCTCGTACACCCCGGAGGTCACCCGGGAGGAGGTAGGCACCGTCACCGAGGCCGGCGACGGCATCGCGCGGGTCGAGGGCCTGCCCTCGACGATGGCGCAGGAGCTGCTGGAGTTCGAGGACGGCACCCTCGGCGTGGCGCTGAACCTGGACATCCGCGAGATCGGTGTGGTGATCCTCGGCGAGTTCACCGGCATCGAGGAGGGGCAGCAGGTCCGGCGGACCGGTCGGGTGCTGTCGGTCCCGGTCGGCGACGCGTTCCTCGGCCGCGTGATCGACGCGCTGGGCAACCCGATCGACGGGCTGGGCGAGATCCCCTTCGAGACGTACCGGGAGCTGGAGCTGCAGGCGCCCAACGTGATGTCGCGCCGGCCGGTGTACGAGCCGCTGCAGACCGGCATCAAGGCGATCGACTCGATGACGCCGATCGGGCGCGGCCAGCGGCAGCTCATCATCGGGGACCGCCGGACGGGCAAGACCACCATCGCGGTCGACACCATCATCAACCAGCGCGACAACTGGCTCTCCGGCGACCCGAAGAAGCAGGTGCGCTGCATCTACGTGGCCATCGGGCAGAAGGGGTCGACCATCGCGTCGGTCAAGCACACCCTGGAGGAGCACGGCGCGATGGAGTACACCACCATCGTCGCCGCGCCCGCCTCCGACCCGGCCGGCTTCAAGTACCTGGCGCCGTACTCGGGCTCCGCCCTCGGCCAGCACTGGATGTACCAGGGCAAGCACGTGCTGATCGTGTTCGACGACCTGACCAAGCAGGCCGAGGCGTACCGGGCGATCTCGCTGCTGCTGCGCCGGCCGCCGGGCCGCGAGGCGTACCCGGGCGACGTCTTCTACCTGCACTCGCGCCTACTGGAGCGGTGCGCCAAGCTCTCCGACGAGATGGGCGGAGGGTCGCTGACCGGCCTGCCGATCATCGAGACGAAGGCCAACGACATCTCCGCGTACATCCCGACCAACGTCATCTCCATCACCGACGGCCAGATCTTCCTGCAGACCGACCTGTTCAACCAGGGGGTCCGGCCGGCCATCAACGTGGGCACCTCGGTCTCCCGGGTCGGTGGTGCCGCGCAGGTCACGCCGATGCGGAAGGTCTCCGGGCAGCTGCGGCTCAACCTGGCGCAGTACCGCGACCTGGAGGCGTTCGCCTCCTTCGCCTCCGACCTGGACGCCGCCAGCCGTGCCCAGCTGGAGCGCGGCGCCCGGCTGGTCGAGCTGCTCAAGCAGCCCCAGCACGCGCCGATGCCGGTCGAGGAGGAGGTCGTGTCGGTGTGGGCGGGCACCGAGGGCAAGCTCGACGACATCCCGGTGGCCGACATCCGGCGGTTCGAGACCGAGTTCCTGCAGCACCTGCGGCGTGCCAACCCGGGGGTGCTGGCGGCGATCGCCGACGGCGAGTGGAACGACGACATCATCAAGTCGCTGGACGAGGCGATCACCAACTTCAAGAAGTCGTTCCTCGCGCACGAGGCTCCCGAGATCAAGGAGCCGGAGGCGGAGCCGATCGACGAGGAGGCCCGGCAGCGTGAGACCGTCAAGCGGGTGGTCCCGCGGAAGGCCGCGAGGTAGCGACGCATGGCCGGACAGCTGAGGACCCTGCGGCGGCGGGTCGCGTCGATCAGCTCCACCAAGAAGATCACCAAGGCCATGGAGCTGGTGGCCACCAGCCGCATCGCCAAGGCCCAGGAGCGGGTGGCCGCCTCGCTGCCCTACTCGTACGCGATCACCAACGTGTTGACCGCGCTGGCCAGCTCGGCGGACATCAACCACCCGCTGCTGGTGCCCCGGCCGAAGGTCCGGCGCGCCGGCGTGCTCGTGATCACCAGCGACCGCGGCATGTGCGGGGCGTACAACGCCAACGTCATCCGCACCGCCGAGGAGCTCATCACGGCCCTGCGCCAGGACGGCAAGCAGGTGCTGCTCTACGTCGTCGGGCGCAAGGGAGTCACGTACTACTCCTTCCGCAACCGGGACATCGAGCAGAGCTGGACCGGTTTCTCCGAGCAGCCCACGTTCGCCGACGCCCAGCGCGTCAGCCGCACGCTGATGGCGGCGTTCATGGCCGGGGCCGACGACGAGGACGGCGCTCCCGGGCCGGACGGCGTGGTCGGCGTGGACGAGGTGCACGTGGTCCACACCCGGTTCGTCTCCCTGATGACCCAGACGCCGGTGGCGAACTGGCTCGCGCCGATGCAGGTGGAGGAGACCGAGGCGACCGAGGACATCGTCCTGCCGGCGTACGAGTACGAGCCGGACCCGGACACGTTGCTGGACGCCCTGCTGCCGAAGTACATCGACACCCGCATCTACGCCGCCCTCATCGACGCGGCGGCCAGCGAGTCGGCGGCCCGTCGCCGGGCCATGAAGAGCGCCACGGACAATGCCGAGGAGATGCTGCGGGTCCTGACCCGCGAGATGAACTCCGTCCGGCAGGCCGAGATCACCCAGGAGATTAGCGAGATCGTCGGCGGGGCCAACGCCCTCGCCGCGGCAGGAAGTGAAGAGTGATGACTGCTGCTGTGGAGACCAGGACAGGTACCGGTCGCGTCGTACGCGTCATCGGCCCGGTCGTCGACGTGGAGTTCCCCCGGGACGCGATCCCCGACATCTACCAGGCCCTGCACGTGGACGTGGAGCTGTCCGGCCGCAAGCGGACGCTGACCCTGGAGGTCGCCCAGCACCTGGGCGACAGCATGGTCCGGACGATCTCGCTGCAGCCCACCGACGGCCTGGTGCGGGGCGCGCCGGTGCGGGACACCGGATCCCCGATCACCGTGCCCGTGGGCGAGGTGACCAAGGGCCACGTGTTCAACGCAGTCGGGGAGTGCCTCAACCTCAAGGAGGGTGAGGAGCTGGAGATCACCGAGCGGTGGCCGATCCACCGCAAGCCCCCGGCCTTCGCCGACCTGGAGCCGAAGACCGAGATGCTGGAGACCGGCATCAAGGTGCTCGACCTGCTGGCGCCGTACGTGCGCGGCGGCAAGATCGGCCTGTTCGGCGGGGCCGGCGTGGGCAAGACCGTGCTCATCCAGGAGATGATCATCCGGGTGGCGCGGAACTTCGGCGGCACCTCGGTGTTCGCCGGGGTGGGCGAGCGCACCCGTGAGGGCAACGACCTCATCCTGGAGATGACCGAGAGCGGTGTGCTCGGCGACACCGCGCTGGTGTTCGGGCAGATGGACGAGCCGCCCGGTACCCGGCTGCGGGTGGCCCTGTCGGCGCTGACGATGGCGGAGTACTTCCGGGACGTGGAGGGCAAGGAGGTACTTCTGTTCATCGACAACATCTTCCGGTTCACCCAGGCCGGCTCGGAGGTCTCGACCCTGCTGGGCCGCATGCCCTCGGCCGTGGGGTACCAGCCGACGCTCGCCGACGAGATGGGTGAGCTGCAGGAGCGGATCACCTCCCTGCGCGGCAAGGCGATCACGTCGATGCAGGCGATCTTCGTGCCCGCCGACGACTACACCGACCCGGCGCCGCACACCGCGTTCACCCATCTGGACGCCACCACCAACCTGGAGCGGCGGATCTCGGACAAGGGCATCTACCCGGCGGTGGACCCGCTGGCGTCGTCGTCCCGCATCCTCGCCCCCGAGTACGTCGGCGAGGAGCACTACCGGGTCGCGATGGAGGTCAAGCGGATCCTCCAGCGCTACCAGGACCTCCAGGACATCATCGCGATCCTGGGCATGGACGAGCTGAGCGAGGAAGACAAGATCACGGTCAACCGCGCCCGCCGGATCGAGCGGTTCCTGTCCCAGAACACGTTCGCGGCCAAGCAGTTCACCGGGGTCGAGGGCTCGTTCGTGCCGGTCAGCGAGACGGTCGAGGCGTTCAAGCGGCTGTGCGAGGGCGAGTACGACCACTACCCCGAGCAGGCGTTCTTCATGTGCGGTGGCCTGGAGGACCTGGAGCGCAAGGCCCACGAGATCATGAAGGGCTGACCGCCGGGCCGGCGCCCGACCGGTCCGCCGCGCCCGCCGGTCGGGCGTGCCCGGATCCGCCGGGCGGGCGCCGGCCGGGCAGGACTGACGGCCGGGCGGTTGCCGCGGCCGATGGTGGCGTTCGCGTCACTCACCGCCCACCTCCGCCGTTACGGTGGGGTGGGAGGCTCCGATGGCTGAGGCACGCTCCGGGCGCCGGCGCAGCCGGGCTAACCGCCCGCCCACCTGGGCGGTGGTGTGCACGGTCGTCGGCGCGTTCCTGCTGCTGGCGTCCAGCGGCCTCCTGGCCGCCGGCCAGTGGCTGCTGGCCCGCTACCAGCTCGACCAGGAGGACCTGCTCGGTCGGTCGGGCGAGGCGTACGGCGAGGACATCGACGGTCCGCTGAACATCCTGCTCGTCGGCGTTGACACCCGACCCGGCCGGCCGGAGGAGGCTCCCCGCGCCGACTCGATCATGGTGGTCCACGTGGACGAGGACCTCCAACGCGGGTACCTCGTCTCGTTTCCGCGGGACCTGCTCGTCGACATCCCGCCGGACCCGGAGAGCGGGTTCCAGGGCGGGCGCGACCGGCTCAACGCCGCCATGTACTACGGCTCGCGGCAGCTTCCCGGCGAGGAGCTGCCCGACCTGCCCCGGGGGTTCGCCCTGCTGGCCCGTACGGTGGGGAACCTGACCGGCATCGAGACCTGGGACGCCGGCGTCGTGATCGACTTCGAGGGGTTCGTCGGGGTGGTGGACGCCCTCGGCGGCGTGACCGTGAAACTGGACGAGCGGATCGTCTCGGAGCACCGGCAGCCGGACGGCAGGCACCGTCCGCCCGCCCCCGACGGTGACGGGTACGTCGGGCCGCAAGCGGTCTACGAACCGGGCGTCCACCACCTGAAGGGGTGGCAGGCGCTGGACATCGCCCGCCAGCG
Organism: Micromonosporaceae bacterium; assembly: GCA_047459215.1. GTDB lineage: Bacteria > Actinomycetota > Actinomycetes > Mycobacteriales > Micromonosporaceae > Natronosporangium. Next base: position 10,831 of record VSBZ01000047.1, read on the forward strand.
GTACAGCGTCAAGGGCGGCGACTACGGCCGGCAGCGCAACCAGCAGCGCCTGCTGGGGGCGATCGTCTCGAAGGCGCTCAGCCGGGAGGTCCTGACCGACCCGGTCCGGCTCGACCGCGTGGTGCGGTCGGCGGGCGACTCACTCGTGTTCGACGGGCGCGGCCGCGGCCCGATCGACTTCGCGTTCGCCCTCCGGAACGTCCGGCCCGACGACCTGACGATGCTGGGCGTGCCCGCGAGCAGCGTGGTCACGGACGACGGGTACCAGGGTGAGGCGCTGGCCACGACGGGGGCGGAGCTGTTCCGGGCGCTGCGGACCGACACGCTTCCGGCCTTCCTCACCCGCCACCCGGAGATGGCCCGATAGGGCGGCGGGCACGGGGTGGGCCGGGCCCCGGCCCACCCCGTGCCCGCCGCACGCGACCGTCGGGTGGTCAGACGACGTGTCGGGTCAGTCGGTCTGGACGTTCACGGCCGGCAGCCGGCCTCCGAGACCGGTGAAGAGCTTGTAGGTCCACAGCGCCGCGAGCCCCAGCAGCCCCACCAGCAGCAGCTCGGTGACGAGGGCTCCGATTCCCTCCAGCAATCTGCCGAAGCCGTAGAGGCCGCCGCGCCCCTCCAGGTCGTCGAACTTGTCGGCGATGGTGAGCAGGAACGCCAGGAAGGCGAAGAGGACCGCGACCCCGTAGGTCGCCAGGGCGACCAGTCCCATCGTCTTGGCCTGCGGCAGGGGCGTTCCCAGCTTGGTGGCGACCAGCATCGCCAGCAACGGCGGAACCAGGACGGTGACGGAGGCGAACTGCGAGACGCTCACCCGGTTGACGAACGAGATCGGCCCGGACGGGAAGATCCACGACAGGAAGGCGAACAGGACGGCCACCGCGGCCAGCGCCAGCAGCGCCCACGCGGTGAGCGGTCGAACGGGGATGCTCGCACCGGTCCCCGCCGGTTCGGCCGGGCTCGCGCCCGGGTTTGGGGTGGCCATGACGCTCCTTAGGGTGACGAGACATCAACTGCGCACGTGAGGATATCGGCACGGCACTGTGATGTCAGCCATCCCGACCCGACGCGTCTTGTGAAGATCCCGAACCGTCCGCGGTAGGCCGGGTGCACCGTGCGCAGTGTCACCCGAGGGCTTCAGGCAGTGGTGGCGGCGGCCGGGACCCGGCGGCGCGGCCGCGCGGGCGACGCAGCGCCGCGTCGGCGTACGGGCGCGGGCCGGAGGAGGCGCGGGGCAGGGAGAAGGGGCAGAGCACCGGGCGCCGCCGGGAGGATGGCCCGGGGTCGGGCGAGGCGGCCGGGCGGGAAGCGTGGCGGGGGCCACGGCAGGGCGTGGCGAGCGCCTACTACACTCGGCGCATCCGGCGTACGTGCCGTCCCGTGGAAGGGAGCGTCGTGGCCCGGCTGCTGAACGTCGAGGTGGTCGCCGTCGAGCAGAAGGTCTGGACCGGCCAGGCCGAGATGGTGGTCGCCCGGACCACCGAGGGCGAGCTCGGGATCCTGCCCGGGCACGCACCGCTGCTCGGCCAGCTGGCCGAACCCGGACAGGTGCGGGTGAAGCCGGAGTCGGGCGAGGAGCTCACCTGGGACGTGTCCGGAGGGTTCCTGTCGGTGACGTCCGACGGGGTGACCGTCCTCGCGGAGACCGCCGCCCCGGCGGAGCCCCGGCCGGCACACTGAGGAGAGCGCCGATGAAGATCTTGGAATGGATCGGCATCGGCGCTCTCGTCATGCTGGCGCTGTTGCTCCTGCTGTTCGTCCGGCGCTGGTGGCTCGTACGGCAGGGCGGCGCCATCGCCCTGTACCTCCGGTTGTCGACGCTGGTCGCCGGCCGCGGCTGGGCGCCGGGCATCGGCCGGTTCGTCGGTGACCAGCTGCGGTGGTACCGCCTGTTCAGCCTCGTACCCCGACCGCGCCGGGTGCTGTCGCGCCAGGGCCTGGCGGTGGAGAGCCGTCGCTTCCCGACCGGGTCCGAACGGCTGGCGCTGCCACCGGAGTGGGTCATCCTCCGCTGTACCAGCCACCACGCGCCGGTCGAGATCGCCATGGCGCCGACCGCCGTGACCGGGTTCCTGTCCTGGATCGAGGCCGCCCCGCGCAGGGCGGCCTCGACGTATTCGTACCGCCCCTCTCCCAACTGATTCGTACCGCCCCTCTCCCAACTGACCTCGCGGCCGCCGCTCCCCGGCGGGGCGGGCCGGTGGCTCACCGCCGGCGGGGGAGGGTGGCGACCAGCTCCACCTCGTAGCCGTACCCGTCGACGAGGTACCCGGCGTAGGTGTCCGGCCCGCCGGCGTACGGGTGACGGTCGGGGAACAGCAGCGTCCAGCCGTGCGCCGGGGCCTGCGCGACGAGCCGGTCGACGTCGTCCGGCGTACCCGCGTGGAAGGCGACGTGGTTCAGGCCCGGGGCGGTGCGGTCGTGCGTGTTGCCGGACAGGCTCGGCGACTGCTCGACCACGAGGTACGTGCCGCCCAGCCGCCAGGACCGGCCGGTGCGCCGGCTCTGGTACGGCCGCCACCCCAGCTCGCCCAGCAGCCACCCCCAGCTGCGGACGGCGGCGTCAAGGCCGGGCACCCACACCTCCACGTGGTGCAGGCTTCCGGTGGGGGCGGCCACCGGTCCCGTGTCCGGCTCAGCGACCACCAGGCACCCAGGTCACGTCTCCGCCCTGGTTGGCCGTCCGGGCCAGGATGAACAGCAGGTCGGAGAGCCGGTTGAGGTACTTGGCCGGCGCCGTGGCGGTGCGCTCCGGGTCGTGGGCGATGAGCGCCCAGGTGGAGCGTTCGGCCCGGCGGGCCACGGTGCGGGCGGCGTGCAGCAGGGCCGCACCCGGCGTGCCGCCCGGCAGCACGAAAGAGTCCAACTTGGGCAGTTCCGCGTTGAACTCGTCGCACCACCGCTCCAGCCGGGCGATGTACCCGTCGTCGACCCGCAGCGCCGTCCGCGCGGCGTCGGGGTCGACCGGGTTGCACAGGTCGGCCCCGACGTCGAACAGGTCGTTCTGCACCGCCGTGAGCACCTCTCGTACCGGTGACGGGAGGTCGCCGAGGGCCAGGGCGACACCGATCGCCGCGTTGCACTCGTCCACGTCGGCGTACGCGGCGATCCGCGGGTCGGTCTTGGGCACCCGCTCGCCGTTGCCCAGGGCGGTGGTCCCGTCGTCGCCGGTGCGGGTGTAGATCCGGGTCAGGTGCACGGCCATACCGCCAGCCTAGGTGCGGGCTGGAGCCGGCGTCCGCGCGGTGGCATAGTGTGCCGCAATGAGCGTCGGCGCGCCGGGCGACGGCAGGACCGTGCTCGTGGTCGAGGACGACCACGAGATCGCCGAGCTCGTCCGTCTCTACCTGGTCCGCGACGGGTACCGCGTGCGGATCGAGCACCGGGGCGACACCGGCCTGGCGGCCGCCCGTAGCCTGCGCCCGGCTGCGTGCGTGCTGGACATCGCCCTGCCCGGCATGGACGGCGTGGAGGTCTGCCGCCGGCTGCGCGAAGCCGGTGACTGGACGCCCATCATCTTCCTGACCGCTCGCGACGACGAGGTCGACCGGGTTCTGGGGCTGGAGCTGGGCGCGGACGACTACGTCACCAAGCCGTTCAGCCCGCGGGAGCTGGTGGCGAGGGTGCGGGCGGTGCTGCGGCGGGGTGCGGCGCCGGACGAGCCGCCGGTTCGCCGCGTGGGGCCGGTGGTCCTCGACCCGGGGCGGCGACGGGTCACGGTCGACGGCCGGCCGGTCAGCCTCACCGGTACGGAGTTCGCGCTGCTGGAGTACCTCATGAGCCGGCCGGGTCGGGTGCTGTCCCGCGAACAGCTGCTGTCGGCCGTGTGGGGCTGGTCCGGCCACCCCACCACCCGGACCGTGGACGTCCACGTCGCCCAGCTGCGCGCCAAGCTCGGCGAGGCGAAGTGGATCATCCGTACCGAGCGCGGCGTGGGATACGCCTGCGATGGGTGAGCCGGAGTCGGGCCCGGCCGGGACCGGCGGCCCGGCCCCGGCCGTCCACCGTGGCGGCACGCTGGCCCGCCGGGTGGTCCTGGCGACCTGCCTGGTCGCCCTCGTCTCGGTGCTGGCGACCGCACTGGTGTCGGTGCCCCTGGCGAGCCGGACGGCGACGCGGCAGGCGGCCCAGGCGCTGGCCGCCGAGGCGAGCCTGGTGGCGGTGGTGCTGCGGTCGCCGGACATCCGGCCGGCCGCGGCCGACCGGATGGCGCGACAGCTCGCCCGGCAGCGCATCCAGCTGTGGCTCATCCGCGACGGCGAGCCGGACCGGCCGGGTCTGCCGGCCGCGGTGGTGGCGGAGCTGGCCGCCGGCGGCGCCGTCACCGGCCGGGTCGGGCGCGTCGACGGCCGGGTGTCGCTGCTGGAGGGTCGTCCGCTCGGCGGCGGCGACGCGGTCGTGCTCACCCGGCCGCTGTTCAGCGGGGTGGGGGCCGTGGTGGTGGGCGCGCTCTGGCTCCCGCTGCTCGCCGGCCTGGTCGCCGGGGCCCTCTCCGGGACGCTCCTGGCCCGGCGGCTGGCCCGTCCGCTGCGCCAGGCCGCGGCCGCGGCCGACCGGCTGCGGGCCGGTGACCGGTCGGTGCGCGTACCGGTGGAACCGCCGCGGGAGTCCGCCGCGCTCGCCGCCGCCCTCAACCATCTGGCGGCCGCGCTGGCGGTCAGCGAGGGTCGCCAGCGCGAGTTCCTGCTGTCGATCTCGCACGAGCTGCGGACCCCGCTGACCACCATCCGCGGGTACGGGGAGGCGCTGGCCGACGAGGTGGTGGAGGCGGGCGACGCCGCCCGGGCCGGCCGGATCATCCTGGCGGAGGCCGAGCACCTGGAACGTCTCGTGTCCGACCTGCTGGCCCTCGCCCGCCTGCAGGCCGACGACTTCCCGCTGGAGATCGGCACGGTCGACCTCGTCGCGCTGGTGCGCGGGACCGCCGCCGCGTGGGCACCGCGATTCGAGTCCGAGAAGGTGCCGTGGCGGGTCGAGCTGCCCGACCTGCCGACGCTGCCGGTGCGCACCGACGCCGGCCGGCTCCGGCAGGTGCTCGACGGGCTGATCGGCAACGCGCTGCGGGTCGTGCCGTCCGGAGCACCGGTGGTGCTGGCGTTGCGCCCGGCGCCGACCGGCGCGCCGCACGGGCCGGCGGCGGGCGGGCCGGCGGTTGCCGGGCCGGTAGGGGCCGGCGCGGTGAGGGACGGCACGGCGGGTCCGGCGGCCGGCGCCGTCCTCGAGGTCCGCGACGGCGGACCCGGGCTCACCGAGGCGGATCTCGAGGTGGTCTTCGAACGCGGCGTGCTCTCCAGCCGGTACCGCGGCGTGCGCAAGGTGGGCAGCGGGCTGGGACTGGCGCTCGCGGCGCGGCTGGTGCGGAGGATGGGTGGCACCATCGACGCCGGCCACGCGCCGGAGGGCGGGGCCCGGTTCACCGTCACCCTGCCGGCGGACCCGGCCGCGGTCACTTACAAACCTCGAACACGGGCCTGACCCTTCCGTCACCTTCGGCCGGCACCGTTGGGCCGAGGTCGACGAAGGGAGTCCAGGTGAGACACGTACGCGTGCTGCTGCTCGTTGCGACGCTCGGCCTGACCGCACTGGCCGGCTGTGTGCCGGGCGATGGCGAGCGCTGGACGCAGGTCGCGGCTGACCTGTCTCCGGAGGAGGCGGCGCTGAGCGCCCTCGGATATGAGGTGGGCGCGGAGGACGGTGAGTCCGCCACCGACGAGGCGGCCGCCAGCGGGCGCGACGACCGCTGGCACGGGCGGCGCCAGCGGGCCGCGACCCGGGTGCTGCTGCGCCGCAACGCGCTGCACGGCGAGGCGGTGGTGGAGACCGCCAACGGCACGGTGACGGTGCTGTTCCAGCGCGGCGAGGTGGAGGCCGTCACGGAGACCGGTGTGACCGTCCGGTCGACGGACGGGTTCACGTTGACCTGGACGTTCAGCCCGCAGCTGCAGGTCGTCGAGGCACGGGGGACGGTGGAGCCGCGGCCGTTGTCGGATGGCGACCCGGTCGGGGTCGCCGGGATCCGGCGGGACGGCCAACCGGTCGCGCGCCTCATCTTCATCGACGGCCGTTGAGCCGGACCGGCCCGGCACCCCGCGGCCCGCGGGATGCCGGGCCGGTCCGCGGTCGGTGTGCCGGGCCCCCACCGGTCGCCGGCCGGTCAGGTGCGGGCGGTGGCCGAGCGGTCCGCGGTCAGGGCGTTCGACCGGGACGCAGTTGCCCGTGGCGTAGCCGTCGCCCGCGGGCACCAGCGCGTGCGAGGGATCGGCGATGCGGGCACACACTTCGGGTTGTCCGCCAGGCCCTCGGTTACGAACGGGTGGTCGGCCGGGTAGCGCACCGGCGGGGAGCGGTCCTCCACCTGCCACCGGCCCGGCTGCGGCGCGTGGGCCCCCATCACGTCGGCAGGCGGGTCGGTCCCGTCCCCGCCGTACAGGTGCAGGTGGTAGCCACCGTTGACGTCGGGCACGCCGTCCGCCCACGCCGCCTCGTACTCGATGACCAGCTCGCCGTCCTCGAACCTGGCGCCGGTCAGGCACACCAGCGCGGGTTGGTGCGGATCTCGTCGGTGCACCGCTCGTCCGGAGGTAGCTCCACCGTGGTCGGTGCCGCGTCCGGCGGCCGGCCGGTGGCGGAGGGCGCCCCGGTCCCGGGCGCCGGCGACCCACCCGCGCCCGCGTCCGCGCCGGGAGCCGGACCGCCCCCGTCGGCGTCCCGGTCACCCGCCACCGCCCACGCCGCCCCGGCGATGAGCAGGGCCGCGACGGCGCTCGCCACGCCCACGAGCGTGCCGCGGCGGCGGTCGCCGGATCGGCGACCGCCGCCGCGGTGCCCCCGGGCCGCTCACCACCGTGCCGGCCGCCACCGGGCGGCGGCGGCACGGCGGTCCCCCGTACCACCGTCGACTGGTGCGTCGACCACGACCTGGACGCTCCCCGGGACTACTACCGCGCGGGCCAGGCGACCTGTCACTTCGAGCAGGGTCGCTGGCCGGAGGCCGCCGAGCTGGTCGCCGAGCTGACCAGGCCCGGGGCCGGCACCTACCTGCCCGCCTACCGCAACGCCCGCCGGATCGCCGCCCGCCTGGCGGTACGGCGCGGTGGGCCCCACCAGACGGCGCCGCTGGCGGAGGTGTGGCGGTGGGCGGCGGACACCGGGGACCCGATCCGCCAGTGGCCGGTGGCGGCGGTACGGGCCGAGGCGGCCTGGCACGCCGGCCGGGCCGCCCAGATCCCCGACCTGGTCGGGGAGGTGTACCGGGGCGTCCTCGAGGCCGGTCATCCGTGGGCGATCGGTGAACTCGCCTACTGGATGTGGCGCGCCGGGGCGCTGGCGGAGCTCCCGACCGCGCGGCCGAGCCGTACGCGTTGCCGATCCGCGGTGAGGCCGCGGCGGCGGCCCGGGCATGGGAGGAGATCGGCTGCCCGTACGAGGCGGCGGGGGCCCGGGCCGACACCGGCGACCCCGACCAGATGCGGGTGGCGCTGGAGGCCCTCTACCGCCTCGGTGCCCGGCCGGCCGCCAACCGGCTGGTCCACCGGCTGCGCAGGATGGGCGTGACCGACCTGCCCCGCCGGCCCCACCGCAGCACCGGTGCCAACCCCGCCGGGCTGACCGACCGAGAGCTGGAGGTGGCCGCCCTGCCGGCGGCCGGGGCTGTCCAATGCGGACATCGCGGCGCGGGTGCACATCTCGCCGCGGACCGCGGGCCACCACGTCTCCGCCGTGCTGGCCAAGCTCGGGGTCGCCAACCGCCGCGAGGCGGCCGAGGCCGCCCGCCGGCGCGGCGTCGCGCCGGCGGGCGGCTGACCGCGCACGCCACCGGCGGCCGAACGGGTGGACCGCCGGCGGATAGCCGACCGGGTACACCCTCGGCGGCGTGCCGGCCCCGGACCGGGGTTCGGTAGGGTGCCACCCCAGAGGCACCGTACGGGTGAGGAGGCAGCATGGCGGGCACGCTCATGGTCGTCGGGGCGGGACTGATGGGCTCGGGCATCGCCCAGGTCGCGGCACAGGCGGGATGGGCGGTGAGGCTGCACGACGTCGACGACGCGGCCGTGCAACGCGGACGCGAGGCGATCCGCGGCTCCCTGGAGCGGTTCGCGGCCAAGGGGAAGATCACCGCTGAGCAGGTGGAGGAGACGCTCGGCCGGATCACGCCGGTGACCGACCTGGCGGCGGCCGCCGACGCCGACGTGGTGGTCGAGGCGGTGTTCGAGAAGATCGAGGTCAAGCACGACGTGTTCCGGTCCCTGGACCGCATCTGCCGGCCGGACGCCGTGCTCGCGACCAACACCAGCGCCATTCCGATCACCCAGATCGCGTCCGTCACCCAGCGCCCCGAGTCCGTGGTCGGCACCCACTTCTTCTCGCCGGTGCCGATGATGAAGCTGTGCGAGCTCGTGCGGGGCCTGAAGACCAGCGACGAGACGCTCGCCAAGGCCCGCGCGTTCGCCGAGGGTGTCGGCAAGACCTGCATCGTGGTCAACCGGGACGTCGCCGGGTTCGTGACCACCCGGCTGATCGCCGCGCTGGTGGTGGAGGCGGTGAAGCTGGTGGAGTCCGGTGTGGTGTCGGCCGAGGACCTCGACAAGGCGTGCCAGCTCGGGTTCGGGCACCCCATGGGGCCGCTGGCCACCGCCGACCTCACCGGCGTGGACGTGCTGCTCAACGCCGCCCGGAACATCTACAACGACACCGCGGACGAGAAGTTCTTCCCGCCGGAGCTGTTGCAGCGCATGGTCGCCGCCGGGCACCTCGGCCGTAAGACCGGGCAGGGTTTCTACCGGTACGAGTGAGCGCGCGCCGGGTACGGGTGGGTGCGGTGCACCGTCCACCGGCAGCGAGTCGGCCGGCTGCCGCGACGGCGTAGGCCGCCGTAACGGGGCGTCAGCCGTCGCGGCGGGTGGTCCAGCGGAACGTCAGCAGGCACAGCACCAGGCCGGCCACACACCACGCGGCGAGCACGAGCGCCACCCTGTCCAGCTCCCAGGAGCCGGCGGGCTCCTCGGCGGCGTACGAGGCCGGCAGGAACACCGACCGCATCCCCTGGGCCATCCACTTCAGCGGGAAGACCGCCGCCACCTGCTGCATCCACGCCGGCAGCGAGGTGTAGACGAAGAAGACCCCGGAGATGAACTGCAGCACCAGCGACACCGGGGTCACAACCGCCGGCGCGCTGCGACCGCTGCGCGCCACGGACGAGAACGCGATGCCCAGCAGCGTGCAGGCCGTGAGGCCGAGCGCCGTCACCCACGCCAGGGTCAGCCAGCCGGCCGCGTCCGGCACGCGCAGGTCGTAGAGGAGGACGCCGAACGACAGCAGCACCGCCGTGACGAGGACGGCGGCGCCCAGCACCATCAGCACCTTGCCGGCGAAGTACACCCAGGGCGGCATCGGGGTCCCGCGCAGGCGCTTGAGCACGCCGCGGTCGCGTTCGATCGGGATCTGGATGGCGAGGTTCTGGAAGCCCACCGCCAGCAGCCCGGCGGCGAGCATGCCGGCGATGAAGTACTGCGTGAACCGGATGCCGGGCGCGATCTCGAACGAGAACACCGCCCCGAAGATGACCAGCAGCAGCACCGGGAACAGCAGCGTGAACACGAACGACTCGCGGGTGCGCAGGAACTGCTTGAACTCCAGCACGCCCTGCCGCCAGCCCAACGCCAGGCCGGTCACCGCGGCGCCTCCCGTTCGCCGATCATGGCCAGGTAGATGTCTTCGAGGGTCGGCCGGGTGACGGTCAGGCCGGGTACCTCGCCGTCGGGGCTGTCGGCCGCCAGCTTCGCCACCAGCCGGGTGGGTGTGGTGGTCGTCTCCGACCGCGTCCGCCCGTCCGGGCCGACCCAGGTCACCGTCGCCGGCCTGCCGGCCCGGTCACCGAGCTCGGCCGGCGGCGCCACCGCGACCAGCCGGCCGGAGACGATGACGCCGACCCGGTCCGCCAGCGCCTCCGCCTCCTCCAGGTAGTGGGTGGTGAGCAGGATGGTGGTGCCGTCGGCCTTCAGGCCGCGGATCAGCTCCCAGAAGTCGCGGCGGGCCCGAGGGTCGAACCCCGTGGTCGGCTCGTCGAGGAACAGCAGCTCCGGCCGTCCCACGATGCCCAGGGCCACGTCCAGCCGCCGCTTCTGGCCCCCCGACAGCGAGTGCGTGCGCGACCGCGCCTTGTCCGCCAGGCCGACCCGTTCGATCACCTCGGCCGGGTCCCGCGAGCGCGGGTAGAAACGGGCGAACTGCCCCACGACCTCCGCGACCGTCAGCTCGTCGAACTCGCCGGTGCCCTGCAGGACGATCCCGATGCGCGACCGCCAGGCCCGGTCGGCCCGCGCGGGATCCACCCCCAGGACCTGCACCTCGCCGGCGTCGCGCCGCCGGAAACCCTCCAGGATCTCCACCGTCGTGGTCTTGCCGGCGCCGTTCGGCCCGAGCAGCGCGAAGATCTCGCCCCGACGGACCGACAGGTCCACGTCGGTCACCACAGGGGTACCCCCGTACGCCTTGCGCAGGCCACGCACGACGATCGCGTGGTCGTCGGTCACGGCGCCCACTATGCCCGACCGTGGGTCGCCGCTCCAACGGCCGCGCCGGGACGTGAGGTACCCGACATGAGCCCTAGACTCGGGTCGGGCCGGACGACAGGAGGGGACATGGCCTTCGCCTCGCTGGATGAGCTGCGCAACGCCGTCGGCACCGACCTCGGGTACACCGACTGGATGGAGGTCGACCAGTCCCGGATCGACAAGTTCGCCGAGGCGACCGGTGACCACCAGTGGATCCACGTGGACCCGCAGCGGGCCGCCGCCGGCCCGTTCGGGACCACGATCGCCCACGGCTACCTGACGCTGTCGCTACTGCCGGCACTGGTCGCGGGCAAGCTGCGGGTCGAGGGCACCCGGATGGCCATCAACTACGGCCTGAACCGGGTGCGGTTCCCGGCGCCGGTCCCCAGCGGGTCCCGTGTCCGCGCCCGGGTCGAGGTGCAGGAGGTGACGGAGGTCGAGGGTGGCGCCCAGGTGGTGGCCAAGGTCACCGTCGAGCGGGAGGGCGGCGAGAAGCCGGTCTGCGTCGCCGAGACGGTGACCCGGTTCTACCTCTGACCTCCCGTCCGGGCCGACATCGGGCGCCGGCCGCGCGGCCGACGGGTGCGACCACCGCGTCCCACCGGCGGGCCGGGCGCCGAGCGGGTCGCGGTCGGCGCGCCCACGCCGTCGCCCCGACTCCTACGCTGGAGCGTGTGGACCCGGCCACGATGCGTAGTCGGGTGGCGGCGGCCAGGGTGGGGCGGCTGGCCACCACCGGCGCCGACGGCCGCCCGCACGCCGTACCGGTCTGCTTCGCCCTGGTCGGTGACGTGGTCTACACCGCGGTCGACCACAAGCCCAAACGGCACCACCGGCTGCGCCGGATCGCAAACGTCGAGGCCACGGGCCGCGCCTGCCTGCTGGTGGACGAGTACGCCGAGGACTGGTCGACGCTGTGGTGGGTCCGCGTGGACGGCCGTGGCCGGGTGGTCGACGACCCGGGCGAGGCGGCCCGCGCGGTGTCGGCGCTGACCGACAAGTACCCGCAGTACCGCGAGCGGCCCCCGCAGGGGCCGGTGCTGGCGGTGGACGTCACCGGGTGGGCCGGCTGGTCGGCCGCGGCCGGTTGACGGTGAGGCCCGGCGTACCCGGCTCGGGGTGGTGCCCGGCCGTACCCGGCTCGCGGTGCCGCCGGGGCGAGGTCGACGGCGGGCGGTCCGGTGACCGGGCTCAGGCCCGATAGGTGCGGCACTCGGTCGCCTTGACGGCGGCCCACATCCGGCTGCCCGGCACGAGCCCGAGCGCGGCGGCGGCCGCCGGTGTGACGTCCGCGGCCACCGGTGGCTCGCCGTCGAGCGTGACCCGCAGGTGGTCGCCGTGGCGCTCGACGGCGGTGACCGTCACCGGCCATGTGTTGCGGGGGCTGCCCTCCGGCCGGTGCGGGTACAGCGCCACCGCGCTGGGCGGGAACGCGACGAACACCTCGCCGTCGACCGGTCCGGCCACACTGAGCTCACCGCCGCCCGGCAGCCGTACCCGGTCCCCGCTCCCGTGGCCGCGGTAGAGGTTGAGCCCCACCAGCCGCGCCACGTAGTCGGTGCGCGGGTGCGCGGTCACCTCGGCCGCACTGCCCTCCTGCACCACCCGGCCCTGCTCCACGATGACCAGCCGGTCGGCGAGCACCATCGCGTCGAGCGGGTCGTGCGTCACCAGCACCACCGGACCGGGGTGGGCGGCGAGGTGACGGTGCAGCAGCGAGCGGGTGTCCGCGCGGGTGCCGGCGTCCAGGGCCGCCAGCGGCTCGTCCAGCAGCAGCAGCGACGGGCCCGGCGCCAGCGCCCTGGCCAGCGCCACCCGCTGCGCCTGGCCGCCCGACAGCTGGCCCGGCCGGCGGTCGGCGTGGTCGGCCATGCCCACCCGGGCCAGCCACCGCGCGGCCTCCTGGCGGGCGGCGGCGCGCCGCACCCCCCGGGTGCGCAGCCCGAACGCGACGTTGTCGAGCACCTTCAGGTGCGGGAAGAGCAGGTAGTCCTGGAACACCACGCCGATGCTGCGGCGCTCCGGCGGCACGAACCGGCCGGCGGCCGGATCGTCCAGGCACGTCCCGTCGAGCACGATGTGTCCCGCCGACAGCGGTTGCAGCCCCGCCAGCGCCCGCACCACGGTGGTCTTGCCGGCGCCGTTCGGCCCGAGCAGCGCGACCACCTCTCCGGCCGCCACGGTCAGCGTCAGGTCCAGCCGGAACCGGTCGCGGACCACCACCAGGTGGGCGTCGAGCGCCGCGGGACGGCCCCTCACCTCCGCGACCTCGGCCGGGAGCCGGGGCCTGGGAGCCTGCGGCGTGCCGGCGGCACGTTCGGGTCGGGCCACTCGAGTATCGTGCACCACGTGCGGCTGGTGATTGCGCGGTGCTCGGTCGACTACACCGGTCGGCTGTCGGCACACCTCCCGCCCGCGGTCCGGTTGCTGATGGTCAAGGCGGACGGTTCGGTGTCGATCCACGCGGACGACGGGGCGTACAAGCCGCTGAACTGGATGAGCCCGCCGTGCCGCATCGAGGAGTCCCCGGGGGTGTGGCGGGTCGTCAACAAGGCCGGCGAGCAGTTGCGCATCACGCTGGAGGAGGTGCTCTCCGACACCACCTTCGAGCTGGGGGAGGATCCGGGGCTGCGCAAGGACGGGGTGGAGGCCCACCTGCAGGAGCTGCTGGCCGCCGACCCCAGCCCGCTGGGGGAGGGGTTCACCCTGATCCGGCGGGAGTACCCGACCGCGATCGGGCCGGTCGACCTGCTGTGCCGGGACGCGTCGGGCGCCACCGTGGCGGTGGAGGTGAAGCGGCGCGGCGAGATCGACGGAGTGGAGCAGCTGACCCGCTACCTGGAGCTGCTCAACCGGGATCCGTTGCTGGCGCCGGTCACGGGTGTGCTGGCCGCGCAGGAGATCCGGCCGCAGGCGCGGGTGCTCGCCGCCGACCGGGGGATCCGCTGCGTGTGGCTGGACTACGACGCGATGCGCGGCGTCGAGCCGCCGGTGCCGCGGCTGTTCTGACGGAACGCCGGCGGGTGCCGACGGGCCGGCGGCGGGGTCGCGGCGGTTGTGAGGCGGTGCGGGGGTGAGCCGCGGCCGCGCGGGTCACCGTCAGCGCCGGCCGCGGCCGTACAGCAGCCGGACCACGGCGGCGATCCTGGCGACGTCGCGCTCGTCGCGGGTGAACGTCCGGCTGGGCAACGGCGAGGGTGCCTGGCGGACCACGATGGACATGGGCTGGGCGAACTCCCGCAGCCCGTCGGCACCGCGGACGCGGCCGAGGCCGGACGCCCCGATCCCGCCCCACGGCAGCGAGGGGATCCCGGCGAACCCGATGGCGTCGTTGACCGCCGC
>VSBZ01000048.1:0-24688 GCA_047459215.1 Micromonosporaceae bacterium
GTCTGCCGGGCCAGCGCCTCGCCGTCCTTGACCACCCGCACGATGTAGCGGCTGCCGCGACGGATGCCGCCGGAGGCGAGCACGTGGATCTCGCTCGGGTATCCGTACACCTCCGCGATCTCCCGACGCAGCCGCCGGGCCGCCGCCCCGGTGTCCAGGTCCGCCTCGACCACCACGTTGCCGGAGACGATGTGCAGCCCGCCGCCGAAGCGCAGCAGCGACGTCATCTCCGCACGCCGGCAGCACGGCTTGGTCACCTCGACCCGGCTCAGCTCGTCCTTGACCGCTGCGGTCATCGCCATCGTGTGTCACCTCGCGTCCGGTTACCTACGGTCTCAACGAACGGCGCTGAGCAACGGCAACAGCGCCTCTGCCAGGGCGTGCGGGTCGTGCCGTGCACCGGTGCCCGGTGCGGCCACCGGTGCCAGCACCAGCTCGGCGCCCAGCGCCTCGGCGGCGTGCCGGGCCGGCTTGGGGTCGGCGACCCAGTCCCGGTCGCCGAGCACCAGGTCGGCACGCAGCCCGGGGGCGGCGGCGGCCAGCGCCGCCAGGTGGTCGGGGACCGTCATGCCGACGGTCTCCTGGTCGGTGGTGAGGTTCAGGATGATCATCCGCCGGGCGGGGCTGGCCAGCACCGCGGCGGCCAGCTCCGGCACCAGCAGGTGCGGGATCACGCTGGTGTACCAGCTCCCGGGTCCGAACACGAGCCAGTCGGCCTCGGCCACGGCCGCGACCGCCTCCCGGCAGGCCGGGGGCGCGGCGGGCACCAGCCGGACCGCCTCCACCTGGCCCGTGCTGACCGCCACCTCGTGCTGGCCGCGGACCGTGACCACCTCGTCCGGCCGGTCGGGGTCGGCGCCCCGCACGTCGGCCTCGATGGCGACGGGCCGGCGCGACATCGGCAGCACCCGCCCGGCCGCGCCGATCATCGCGGCGGCGTGGTCGAGGGCCGCCACCGGGTCGCCCAGCTGCTCCATGAGCCCGCACAGCACGAGGTTGCCGACCGGGTGCCCGGCCAACCCGTCGTCGCCGTCGAAGCGGTACTGGAACAGCGCGGCGGTCGTGGTGCTGTACGGGTCGTCGCCCGCCAGCGCCACCAGGGCCTGCCGCAGGTCGCCGGGGGGCAGCACGTCGCGCTGTTGGCGCAGCCGGCCGCTGGAGCCGCCGTTGTCGCCCACGGTCACCACCGCGGTGAGCTGCCAGCGCTCGCCGTCGCCGGCGGCCAGGTCGGCGCAGCGGCGCAGCGCCCGCAGCGACGCGCCCAGGCCGTGTCCGCCACCGAATGCGACGATCTTCATTCCCGCCCCAGGTCACGGTGGTAGGTGTGGGCGCTGACCCGAAGCCTGACCAGCCGCGCGGCCAGCTCCTCGGCGATCGCGACGCTGCGGTGCTTGCCGCCGGTGCAACCCACCGCGACGGTCAGGTACCGCTTGCCCTCCCGTTCGAAGCCGGGAGCGGACGTGCTGATCATCCGGGCCACGGTGGCCACGAAGGTGCGGGCGCCGGCCTGGTTGAGGACGTACGCGCTGACCTCGCGGTCCTCGCCCGTCCGGTCCCGCAGGTGCGGCTCCCAGTGCGGGTTGGGCAGGAACCGGGTGTCCAGCACGAAGTCCGCGTCGGGTGGCAGGCCGTACTTGTACCCGAAGGACATGACGGTCACCCGCAGCCGCCGCGTCTGCTCCTCACCGAACATCTCCTCGATGCGGGAGCGGAGCTGGTTGACGTTCAGGTGCGTGGTGTCGATGATCACGTCGGCGGTCTCGCGCGCCTCGGCGAGCAGCTTGCGCTCCTCGGCGATGCCGTCGGCCAGCCGCCCGTCCCCCTGCAGCGGGTGGCGCCGGCGCACGCTCTCGAAGCGCCGGATGAGCACCTCGTCGTCGGCGTCGACGAACACCACCCGGGGCGGGAAGCCGCGCTCGGCCAGGCGGCGGATCGCGCCGGCGAGGTCACCGGAGAAGGCGCGGCTGCGGACGTCGAGCACCATCGCGGTCCGCCGGGCGGCGTGCCCGGCGCGCCGGGCGAGCTCGGCCATCTGCGGCAGGAGCGCCTCCGGGAGGTTGTCGACCACGTAGAACCCGACGTTCTCCAACGCCCGCGCGACGGTGCTGCGCCCGCCTCCGGAGACGCCCGTGACGACCACCAGCTCGGTGTCAGCGCCCTCGGTGTCAGCGCCGTCCGGGCCCTCGGCGTCCGTGGCCTCATCCGGGACCTCCTGGCCGTGCCCGACGGTGTTGGCGCCGTGGCCGGCTGTCGGATCTCCCGTCACGCCACCCCCTCGCGCGTCGCCAGTCACGCCATCCTGGCGCGCCCGCCCACCGACATGCTAAGGCCCGGGTACCACGCGCGCGGCGACCGGGCGATATGTCCGAACCGTCCGTGACCTGGGCGGCGGTGGCGGGGAGGTCAGGAGCGGTCCACGGCAGCCGCGGCGGACGCGCGGCCCGAGGGGGTCGGCGGCGCCGCGTTCTCCCCGGCGGGGGCCGGCGACGCGTCCCCGCCGGTCACCGCCGACGGGGCAGCGCCGGCGGCGGAGGCCCCCGGCTCCGACCCGGTCGTGCGACCCGAGAGGGCCGCCACGATCGCCTCGGCGGTACGCGGGCCGATGCCGGGCACCTGTGCGATCTCCTCCGCGCTGGCGGCGCTGAGCCGCTTGACCGAGCCGAAATGGCGCAGCAGCGCCTTGCGGCGCACCTCGCCGAGCCCGGGTACCGCGTCCAGCGCGGAGGTGACCATCCGCTTGGAGCGGCGCTGGCGGTGGTAGGTGATCGCGAACCGGTGGGCCTCGTCGCGGATGCGCTGCAGCAGGTAGAGGCTCTGCGACTGCCGGGGCAGGATGACCGGGTACCGCTGCCCGGGCAGCCACACCTCCTCCAGCCGCTTCGCCAGGCCGCACACGGCCACCTCGGTGATGGACAGCTCGGACAGGACCGCCGCGGCCGCGTTGACCTGGGGCAACCCTCCGTCGACGACCACGAGCTGCGGCGGGTACGCGAACTTGCGGGGCTTGCCGGTGGTCGGGTCGATGCCGGGCCGGTCGGGGTCGGCGGACGTCTCCTCGCCGAGCTCGCCGGTGGCCGCGCGCGCCTCCAGGTACCGGGAGAACCTGCGCCGCAGCACCTCGGAGAGGGCCGTGAGGTCGTCGGCACGGTCGGCCCGGACGGTGAACCTGCGGTACTCGCTCTTGCGCGGCAGCCCGTCCTCGAACACCACCATGCTGGCGACCACGTCGGTGCCGTGGATCTGGGAGACGTCGTAGCACTCGATCCGTAGCGGTGCGGTGTCCAGCCCGAGCGCCTCGGCGATCTCCTCCAGGGCCTGGCTGCGGGTGGTGAGGTCCCCCGCCCGGCGCAGCTTGTGGTGGGTGAGCGCCTCGCTGGCGTTGCGCGCGACCGTCTCCAGCAGCGCCCGCTTGTCCCCCCGCTGGGGGACGCGCAGCGTGACCCGGCTGCCGCGCAGGTTGGACAGCCACTGCGCGAGCGCGTCGGCGTCGGCAGGCAGCTCCGGGACCAGCACCTCCTTCGGCACGTCGGCCGACTCCCCGTAGATCTGCCGGCAGAAGTGGTGGACGAGGTCACCGGTGCTGAGGTCCTCGGTCTTCTCCACCACCCAGCCGCGCTGGCCCCGCACCCGGCCACCGCGGACGTGGAAGATCTGCACCGCCGCCTCCAGCGGGTCGTCGGCGAACGCGATGACGTCGGCGTCGGTGCCGTCCGACAGCACGACCGCCTGCTTCTCCAGGGCGCGGCGCAGCGCGGCGAGGTCGTCCCGCAGGCGGGCGGCGCGCTCGAACTCCAGGTTCTCGGCAGCGGCGCGCATCTCGCGCTCCAGCCGGCGCTCCATCTCGTCGGTGCGGCCGGACATGAAGTCGCAGAAGTCCTCGACGATCCGGCGGTGGGTGGCGGCGTCGACCCGCCCGACGCAGGGTGCGGAGCACTTGCCGATGTCGCCCAGCAGGCACGGCCGGCCGATCTGGGAGGCCCGCCGGAAGACACCCGCCGAGCAGGTGCGGGCCGGGAACACGCGCAGCAGCAGGTCCAGGGTCTCGCGGATGGCCCAGGCGTGGGAGTACGGGCCGAAGTACCGCACCCCCTTGCGCTTGGCGCCGCGCATCACCTGCAGCCGCGGGAACTCCTCGTCGAGGGTGACGGCGAGGTACGGGTACGACTTGTCGTCGCGGTACTTGACGTTGAACCGCGGGTCGTACTCCTTGATCCAGTTGTACTCGAGCTGGAGCGCCTCCACCTCGGTGGCGACCGTGACCCAGTCGAGCGACCGCGCGGTGGCGATCATCTGCCGGGTACGCGGGTGCGCCGGGTCGGCGAAGTAGGAGTTGATCCGGTTGCGCAGGCTCTTCGCCTTGCCGACGTAGATCACCCGGCCGTCGCCGTCGCGGAACCGGTAGACGCCGGGGGCGTCCGGCACGCTCCCCGGCGGTGGCCGCAAGGTGGACGCAACCCCCACAGGCGCAAGCCTAGCCGCCGGGGGGTACGGGTCCGGCGCGCGACGATCACGTGGCCGGCCGCGGCGTGCGGGACGACCGCCCGGCCGCGGGGGGTGGACGACGCCCGGCCGCGGTGTGCCGAACGGCCGCCCGGGTCGCGCCGGGGCGAACGGCGACCGGTCCGGGCCGCGGTGACGCGGCCCGGACCGCGGTCACGCCCGGTAGATCATGTCGCCGTCCACCTCGACGGCGACCTCGCTGAGCGGGTTCTGCGTCTGCGGGGTGAGCCCGGGTGCCGCCCGGACCACCGAACCGTCCTCGATCGAGTACTGGCTGCCGTGGCAGAAGCAGTTGATCGTGCCGTTGGCGACGGTCGACACCTGGCACCCCTGGTGGGTGCAGGTGGCGCTGAACGCCTTGAACTCGCCTTCCCTCGGCTGGGTGATGACCACGTTCTCGGCGGGGACGATGACCCCACCGCCGACCTCCACGTCGCTGACCGCGGCCAGTGGTACCGGTCCCTCCGCCGTCTGACCGGTCCCACCGTCGTCACCGTTGCTCCCGCGCGGGCCCCCGGTCCCGCCCGGGTTTCCCGGGTTGCCGGCCGGTGGTGCCTGGCCGCCCGCATCGTCGCCGCCGCACGCGGCGAGCATCGCGCCGATGCCCACCGCGCCCGCGCCCAGGAACAGGGTGCGCCGCGTCGTGCCCCCGATGAGGTCCCCCGTTGGCTCCGTGGTCATGCGCAAACCTCCGTCGTCCACGATCTCTTCCCGAAGCCACGGCGACGCCGCGCCACGGGTTCACCGCCGCGGCCGACGGACCGCCGCAGGGGTCGGCCGCCGTCGAGAACCCTCACCGGAGACCGGGCGCGTGGCTCCGGGGAACTCTCGTGCACCGGTGCGCGTGAGACCCGGTTCACCGGGACCCGGCGCGGGCCGCCGCCCGGCGCCGGGCCGGTGCGCGGCGCCGGGCGGCCGCGCCGTCGCTCGCGCCGGACGTGTGGCCCGCCGCGCCGTTGGCCTCGGCGGCCCGCTGCGCCGCCACGGACGGGCCGGTCGGTTCGCCGGACATGCCCAGCACCCGCCGCAGGAACTGGCCGGTGTAGCTGCCGGGTGTGTCGGCGACCTCCCCCGGCGTCCCGGCCGCCACGACCATGCCGCCGCGGTTGCCGCCCTCGGGGCCCATGTCGATGATCCAGTCCGCGGTCTTGATGACGTCCAGGTTGTGCTCGATGACGATGACCGTGTTGCCCTTGTCCACCAGCCCGTTGAGGACCCCGAGCAGCTTGCGGATGTCCTCGAAGTGCAGCCCGGTGGTCGGCTCGTCCAGCACGTAGACGGTCCGGCCGGTGGAGCGCTTCTGCAGCTCGGAGGCGAGCTTGACCCGCTGCGCCTCCCCTCCGGAGAGGGTGGGGGCGGGCTGGCCGAGCCGCACGTACCCCAGCCCGACGTCGACCAGGGTCCGCAGGTGCCGGTGGATGGCCGGGATGGCGGCGAAGAACTGCTCCGCGTCCTCGATCGGCATGTCCAGCACCTCGGCGATGGTGCGGCCCTTGTAGTGCACCTCCAGCGTCTCGCGGTTGTACCGGGCGCCCTTGCACTCCTCGCACGGGACGTAGACGTCCGGGAGGAAGTTCATCTCGATCTTGATCGTCCCGTCGCCGGCACAGTTCTCGCACCGGCCGCCCTTGACGTTGAAGGAGAACCGGCCCGGCCCGTACCCGCGCACCTTCGCCTCGGTGGTGTCGGCGAACAGCTTGCGGATGTGGTCGAAGACGCCGGTGTAGGTGGCCGGGTTGGACCGCGGGGTGCGCCCGATCGGCGACTGGTCCACGCCGACCACCTTGTCGACGTGCTGCAGCCCGGTGATCCGGGTGTGCCGCCCCGGCACCAGCCGGGCGCCGTTGATCTGGTTGGCCAGCGCCGCGTACAGGATCTCGTTGACCAGCGTCGACTTGCCTGAGCCGCTGACGCCGGTGACGGCGATGAACTGGCCGAGCGGGAACCGCACGGTCAGGTTGCGCAGGTTGTGCTGGCGGGCGCCGACCACCACCAGCTCGCGCCCCTCGGTGCGCGGCCGGCGGGTGGCCGGCACCGGGATGGAGGCCCGGCCGGACAGGTACGCCGCGGTGACCGACTCCTGCTTGGGCAGCAGTTCCTCGAGCGGACCGCTGTGGACGATCCGGCCACCGCGCTCGCCGGCCGCCGGGCCGATGTCGACGATCCAGTCGGCCGACCGGATGGTCTCCTCGTCGTGCTCGACGACGATCAGCGTGTTGCCCAGGTCCCGCAGTCGCATCAGGGTGTCCAGCAGCCGGCGGTTGTCCCGCTGGTGCAGCCCGATCGACGGCTCGTCCAGCACGTACAGGACCCCCACCAGACCGGAGCCGATCTGGGTGGCCAGCCGGATCCGCTGCGCCTCCCCGCCGGAGAGCGTGGCCGCCGGCCGGTCCAGCGACAGGTAGTCCAGACCCACGTCGATGAGGAACTGGAGACGAGCGTGGATCTCCTTGAGCACCTGCTGGGCGATCATCCGCTGGCGGTCGGTGAGGGTCATCTCCTTCAGCACCCGGGCGCACTCGGCGACCGACAGGGCGCAGATCTCGGCGATGTTGCGACCGCCCACGGTGACGGCGAGCACCTCGGGCTTGAGCCGGGTGCCGGCGCAGGCCGCGCACGGCACGTCCCGCATGTACCCCTCGTACCGCTCGCGCGACCACTCCGACTCGGTGTCGGCGTGGCGCCGCTCCAGCCACTGCACCACGCCCTCGAACCCGGTGTAGTACGAGCGCACGCGGCCGTACCGGTTGCGGTAGCGGACGTGGATCTGGTCCTGGCTGCCGTAGAGGATGGTCTTCTGGACCCGGCTGGGCAGCGCCCGCCACGGCGTGTCCAGGCTGAAGCCCTCCTGCTCGGCCAGCGCCTCCAGCAGCCGCAGGAAGTAGTCGTAGGTGTGCCCGGACGACCACGGCTGCAGCGCGCCCTGGCGCAGGCTCAGGTCCGGGTCGGGCACCACCAGCTCGGGGTCCACCTCCTTCTTCGTCCCGAGGCCGGTGCAGGCCGGGCAGGCGCCGTAGGGCGAGTTGAAGGAGAACGAGCGCGGCTCCAGCGCCTCGAAGCTCAGGTCGCAGTGGATGCAGGCGAGGTGCTCGGAGAACAGCCGCTCGCGGTGCTCGTCGCCCTCGGGGAGGTCGACGAAGTCGAGCAGCACCACGCCACCGGCGAGAGCGAGGGCGGTCTCCACCGAGTCCGTCATGCGCTGCTTGGCGGACTCCTTGACGGTCAGCCGGTCGACCACCACCTCGATGGTGTGCTTCTCCTGCTTCTTGAGCTTCGGCACCTCGGTGAGCGGATAGACCACCCCGTCGACCCGGACCCGGGCGTAGCCCTTGGCCTGCAGCTCGGCGAACAGGTCGGCGTACTCCCCCTTGCGGCCTCGCACCACCGGCGCGAGCACCTGGAACCGGGTGCCGGTCTCCATGGCCAGCACCCGGTCGACGATCTGCTGCGGGGTCTGCCGCGAGATCGGCCGGCCGCAGTTCGGGCAGTGCGGCTCGCCGATGCGGGCGAACAGCAACCGGAGGTAGTCGTAGATCTCGGTGATGGTGCCGACGGTCGAGCGCGGGTTCCGCGAGGTGGACTTCTGGTCGATGGAGACCGCCGGGGACAGGCCCTCGATGAAGTCGACGTCGGGTTTGTCCATCTGGCCGAGGAACTGCCGGGCATAGGCGGACAGTGACTCGACGTACCGGCGCTGCCCCTCCGCGAAGATCGTGTCGAACGCCAGGCTGGACTTGCCCGACCCGGACAGCCCGGTGAACACGATCAGCGAGTCCCGCGGGAGATCGAGGTCGACGTTGCGCAGGTTGTGCTCACGTGCGCCGCGCACGCTCAACAGGTCGGCCACCAGGCAACTGTAGCGGCGGCGTACGACACCGCCGTCGTGACGACGGCCGCCGACCGGGCCGTCACGGACGGGAGCCCGGCCGCGGCCGGTGGATCCGCTTCCACCGGGCCCGCTCCTCGGCGGCCAGCCGGGCGTCCCGGCGGCGGGCCTCGGAGGCGAGCTCGCGCTGCAGCTTCCGCCAGCTCTCCCAGCGGTCGGGCGCCAGGTCGCCGGCCGCCAGGGCGGCGCGGACGGCGCAGCCCGGTTCGGTGCCGTGGGCGCAGTCGGCGAACCGGCAGGCGGCGACCAGCTCGGCCACGTCGGCGAAGGTGCGGTCCAGCCCGTCGGTGCCGTCGAGCAGCCCGACCGCCCGCAGGCCGGGCGTGTCGATCACCGCGCCGCCGCCCGGAAGCGGCACCAGCGCCCGGTACGTGGTGGTGTGCCGGCCCTTGCCGTCGGTCCGGCGCACCCGCTGGGTGGCCATCGCCGGCGCGCCCACGAGCGCGTTGACGAGGGTCGACTTCCCGGCTCCGGACGGGCCCAGCAGCGCCAGCGTGCGGCCGGGCCGGATCCCGGCCCGCAGCCGGTCCGTCCCCTCGCCGCGCTCGGCGCTGACCGCCAGGACCGCCACGCCCGGGGCGCACGCGGCCACCTGCGCCACCACCGCGTCCGGGTCCGGCACCAGGTCGGCTTTGGTGAGGACCACCATCGGCAGCGCCCCCGAATCCCACGCCAGCGACAGCAGCCGCTCCACCCGGCCCTGGTCGGGCGCCGGGTCCATCGGCTCCACCACCGCGACCAGGTCGACGTTGGCCGCCAGCACCTGGCCGACGGACCGCCGGTCGGCGGTACGGCGGACCACGCGGGTGCGGCGTGGCAGCACCGCCTCGGCGGTGACCCGACCGTCCGGCCAGGTGCGGACGACCACCCAGTCGCCGGCGCACGGCAGCCCCGCCGGGTCGCCGCCGGCGGCGGTCAGCACCGCGCCGCCGAAGCTGGCGCGGACCGCACCGGCGGCGGTGAGGACGGTGCACACGCCGCGGTCGACCCGGGCGACCCGGCCCGGCACCCGGTCGGTGGTGTCGCTGGCGTACTCGAGGTAGCTGGCGGCGAGGGACGCGTCCCACCCCAGGGACGCGAGGTCGACGGTCATGGGAAACCTCTCAGACGCGGACGACGGACGTGGACGAGCGGCACACCGGCATGGCTGCCCACCTCCCGTCGATGCCCGGAGGCGCTCCGGCGACCACGGTACGGCCGCCACCGGAGCCCGGGAAGCGAATTTGCCGCGCCGTCACCGGGCCGGGGACGCGGTAGGGTCGGCCGCGTGAGCAGCTACACCGGACACGTCGACCCGGGCGGGCCGCCGGCGGTGCGGGAGCTCGCCGAGCTGGTGATCACGAAGGTCTCCGTGGGTCCCATGGACAACAACGCCTACCTGCTGCGGTGCCGCCGCACCGGGCAGCAGCTGCTGGTGGACGCGGCCAACGACGCCGACCGGCTGCTGGCGCTGATCGGCGACGCCGGTCTGGCCACGGTCGTCACCACCCACCAGCACTGGGACCACTGGGAGGCGCTGCCCGAGGTGGTCGAGGCCACCGGGGCGGAGTCGGTCGCGCACGCCGCCGACGCGCCGGCGCTGCCGGTGGTGACCCGGACCGTCGCCGACGGCGACCGGATCCGGGTGGGCGAGTGCGAGCTGGAGGTCATCCACCTGGTGGGGCACACACCCGGGTCGATCGCGCTGCTGTACCGCGACCCCGCCGGCCACCCCCACCTGTTCACCGGCGACTCGCTGTTCCCCGGCGGGGTCGGCAACACCTTCGGCAACAAGGAGAACTTCGAGTCCCTGATCAACGACGTGGAGCGGAAGATCTTCGACCGGCTACCGGACGACACCTGGTTCTACCCGGGGCACGGCGACGACAGCACGCTCGGCGCCGAGCGCCCGTCGCTGCCCGAGTGGCGCGCCCGGGGCTGGTGACGCCCGGTCGTCCGTCGGGCGCCGGGGAACGGCGTCGGCGGACCCGTCCCCACCGGTCGACCGGGACGGCCCGCGCCACGTCGCCCGTGGCTGCACCTTCAGGGACCGCTCCTGCCACCCCGGGGCCCCCGCCCGCCGTCTCACCCGGCCGGCGGCCGGGGCCGCCGGTCCCCCTCACCTGGGCGTCGCCCACCGCAACGGCCGCCGTCACCTGACCTGCGGTCGGTGACCGGGCCACCTCCGCACCCCATCCGGCGCCGTCGACCAGGACCCCGGCTGCGGCGTCACCCGAACTCGCCGACCGGGACCGCCGCTGTCACCCCGACCCGTGGCCGGTGACCGGGGCCGCTCGCGGTCGGTGACCGGGGCCGCTCGCCCGCCCCGCCTGTCGTCGACCGGCACCGCCAGTGCCCCCACCCGCGCTCGTCGGTCGGGACGGCGACCGCACCCGGGTTGACCCGGGACCCGCGTCGGGATAACGTACAACCAAATGGTTGTACATCAGCTGACCGAGGAGGTCGTGGACCGCCTGTTCCACGCGCTGTCCGACACCACCCGCCGCGACATCCTCCGGCGCTCCGCCACGGGGCAGCTGTCGGTGTCGCGCCTGGCCGAGGCGTACCCGATGAGCTTCGCCGCGGTGCAGAAGCACGTCGCGGTGCTGGAACGCGCGGGCCTGGTCACCAAGCAGCGTCGCGGTCGCGAGCAGCTCGTGCGGACCGACCCCGACGCGCTGCGGCTGGCACGACAGGCGCTCGACGAGCTCGAGGCGACCTGGCACGGGCGGGTGGCGAGGATGTCCCGCCTGCTGTCGGGGGTACCAGGTCAGGACGACGAACGGAGGGAGCTCGGACATGAGCGTCACCAGCGTGGAGAAGAACTTCGACGACCTCAGCCTGACCTTCGTGGCTGACTTCGACGCCCCGGTCGAGCAGGTCTGGCAGCTGTGGGCCGACCCCCGGCAGCTGGAACGGTGGTGGGGGCCTCCCGGTTACCCGGCCACCGTGGAGCACCACGACCTGACCCCCGGCGGAGAGGTCACCTACTACATGACCGGCCCGGAGGGTGAGCGACACCGCGGCTGGTGGCGCGTGCTCACGGTCGACCCACCGGTCTCCCTGGAGATCCTCGACGGGTTCGCCGACGAGGAGGGCAGGCCCGCCGAGGACCTGCCCACGACCACGATGCACGTCCGGCTGACCCCCAACGGCCGCGGCACCCGGATGGAGATCCGTTCGGTCTACGACTCCCGGGAGCAGATGCAGCAGGTGCTCGACATGGGCGTCGTGGAGGGCATGTCGGCGGCGTTGGGCCAGGTCGACGCCGTGCTCGCCGGCTGAGGCCCGGTGGCGGCGGCCCTCCCGCGGGCCGCCGCCACCGGCTCTCCCATCTGACGGAAGGACCGTCCACCACCGTCCAGCGTGGCACGTCGGCGGGTACGCCTACGGTCGTGCCGCGTCACCCGCGGGAGTGGCCACGCTCACAACCGGTGGACAGCCAGCCCGCCGGCCGATACCGTCCCATGCCATGAACCGAAGCGTCCGCCTCGTCAAGCGCCGCTTCGTCGACTTCCTGCTCGTGTCCAGCAGCGGCTGTTGACACGGCGACGCGGCCACGCGTCGACGCCGGCAGCAGCCCAGACGTGACCACCGTCCCCCCACGACCGCGATCCGCGGTCCGCGCACCGTTCCTACCCGCGCATCGCTCGTACTGACGGCGCCGTCCGGGCCACCACGCCCGTCACGGCCGCCGCACGCACGTGCGCGCACGTCGGCGTTCCCGTCGGCCGAGCCCCGACCCGAACCGTCCACTGTCGTCAACCCGGCCCCAACCGCGAGAGTTCCGATCCGACCATCGACGAGAGGACGATCCGTGAGCATCACCGATGAACTGCTGACCAACGCCGAGGCGTACGCCCGCAACTTCACCAAGGGCGACCTGCCCCTGCCACCGGCCCGGAAGGTCGCCGTACTCGCCTGCATGGACGCCCGCCTCAACGTGTACGGCCTGCTCGGCCTCCAGGAGGGCGACGCGCACGTCATCCGCAACGCCGGAGGCGTCGTGACCGCCGACGCGCGGCGCAGCCTCACCATCAGCCAGCGGCTGCTGGGCACCCGCGAGATCATTCTCATCCACCACACCGGCTGCGGCATGCTCACCTTCACCGACGAGGCGTTCGCCGCCGCGATCGAGGCGGACACCGGGCAGCGGCCGGACTGGACCGCTCAGACGTTCACCGACGTGGAGGAGGACGTCCGGCGGTCGATCGCCGCCATCACCTCCGACCCGTTCATCCCCCACCGGGACCAGGTCCGCGGCTTCGTGTACGAGGTGGAGACCGGTCGGCTGCGCGAGGTCAAGCCGTGACCCGAGGTCGAGCCGCGATCTGAGAACAACCGTGCCCTGAGACGGTCGCCGTTGGACGCGTTCCCGCCGGCGCGCCGCGCGGGAGCGGTCGGCGGTGACCGTCGCCCGACCGTGGCGGCCGTGGCTGAGAGCGCCGTGGCGGTCTCAGCCACGGCCGTCGAGAAAGGCGCGCGCCAGGCGGGCGGGTGCCCGGTCCAGCCACGCCTGGGTGGTCGGCTCCACCAGCAGGTCCGGCGGGACGTCGGCCACGTCCAGATCGGACCGCCGCGTGCTGCAGAGAACTCGGCGAACGGGGCGGGACCTGGCCGGCGCGCGCCGGGCCGCGGCCGGCATGTCGCTCGGCATCCCGCCACGGTCGGCGGTGGCGCCGACGGACCTCCGCGTCCAGACCGGGGACCGGTCACCCGCCACCAGGGACGTTCGGGTCGGGAACCGGGCTACCCACGGTCCGTGGGTCCAGGCACCCGCCGCTCGTACGCCCAGCACCCCTGCCCCGTACGCCCAGCACCCCCCGACCCGTACGCTCAGGCACCCGCCACCCGTACGCTCAGCCACGCGCGAGCCGGCGTGCCCGCACGGTACGCTGTGCCCGCCTCACCGGTGACGAGGTCGTGGTGCGGCAATCCCGAACGACGGCTGCTGCCACAAGGGGGGGCGTGTGACCATCGTCGTCGGCGTCGACGGGTCGGGACGGACCCACCGTCTCGGCGCGCTCGCCGCTGCCGCCACGGCACCCGTGGTGCACCTCGACGGCGCCGCCCCGGACCTCGCCGACCGGCTCGCGGCCGCCCGTGACGCCGGCGCCGTGGTCGTGGTCGACGACGCCCACCGGCTCACCGACCAGGCGCTCACGGCCCTGGCCGAGGCCGCCCGCGGCGGCGTCCGGATGATGATCTCACGTCGACCCACGGTGGACCGTCCCGCCCTGGCGGCCCTGGACGAGGCCGTGGCGGGTCAGGGTCCGGTCGAGGTCCTGCGGCCCCTCGACGAGCGGGGCGTCGCCGCGGTGATGGCCGCGGTCACCGGCCGGCCGGCGTCCCTGTCCGATGTAGAGAAGATACGCCGGGACACGGCCGGGCTGCCGGCCGTGGTGGCAGCGGTCGCGGCGTCCCGGGCGGGCGACCCCGCCGGCGGCGGGACCGCGACGGTGGCCGCCTCCCCGGCCGGCGACGCGCCACCGGCACTGGTCGCCCGGGTGCAGCAGCGGCTCGCCAGGTTTCCGGCCGCCACCGCGACGCTCGCCCGGATCCTCGCCCTCGGCCTGGACCTGGCCGACGACGTACTCGCGGCCGCGGCCGGCACCACCCCGGCCGAACTCGAGGACGCGATGCGGGAGCTGCGCGACAGCGGCATGCTCGTCCCCGGTGAGGAACGCATGGTCCCGGCGGTCGCCCGGGCGGTCCTCGCGGACCTGCCGCCCACGGGCCGCCGGCGCCTGCACGACCGGGTAGCGAGCGCGCTGGTCGACGCCGGGGCGCACCCGGTCGTCGCGGCCGAGCAGCTCCGGGCCGCCCGCGCCCGGACCCCCACCTCGGCGGTCGCCTACCTGGCCGCCGCGGAGCACCTACGGTTCAGCGACCCGGAGGCGGCCGTCGGCTGGTACGGCGAGGCCCTGGAGTCGGGGGCCGACCCGGCGGCCGTGGCACCCGGCCGGGCGGAGGCGTCCGCGCTGCTCGGCGTCCCGTCCGATCCGACCGAGGTCGGTGTCACCGGACCGGACGCGGTCCGGCTACGCGCGGTCGCCGGCGCCACCGCCGCCCACGACGGCCGGGCGGACCGGGCCGTCGAGGAGTTCTCCGGTGTCCCGGACACCGGTGCCCTGCTGTCCGTCCCGTACCTGGTCGTCCTCGGACGGATGGACCAGGCCCGGGCCGCCGCCGGCGCCGACGGGCCGCTGGCGTTGCGGCGGTTCGCCGAGGCCGCGCTCGCCGCGCCCGACCCACCCGCCGCGGTCCCGCGGTTCATCGAGGCGGCCGAGGCGCTGGAGGCCCAGCCCCCGCAACTGGTGCTCCCGGACACGGCGCACGCGGTCGGCGCCCTGGTGGCCGTCGCCGCCGGCGACGTGCCGACCGCCGAGCACCTGCTGCACCGGGCACTCGCGGCCGGAACCGGCGGGCCGGTGGCCACCGGGCGTCACCGGCTGCTCCTGGCCTGGGTCCACCTGCGGTCCGGCCGCTACGACACCCCGGCCGCCGAGGTCCGGCGACTGCGGGACGCCCGGCTGCCCGGCCGGGACCGGCTCGTGCTGGCCGCGCTCGTGGCGGGGCTGGCCCGCCGCAGCGGCGACGTGGCCCGGCTGAGGGAGGCGTGGCGGCTGGCCGAACCGATGCTCGCGCGGCGCACCGTGGACCTCCTCCACGCGGAGCCGACCGAGGAGCTGCTGGTCGCCGGGGCGCGCTTGCACCAGCACCAGCGCCTGGCACCGGTGCTGGACCGTCTGGACGCGATCGTCGCCGACCTGGGATCGCCGCCGGCGTGGGCCGCCGTCACCGCGTGGACCCGGCTGCAGGTGGCGGTCGCCACGGACGACGCGACGGCGGCCGCGACCGCGGCGGCGCGCCTGACCACCCTCGGCACCTCCCCCGACCTTCCACGGCAGGAGGTGTTGCGCGACGCCGCCACGGCCTGGGCGGCGGCGCTCGCCGGCGACGTGGACGCCGCGGCGGTGCTGGCTGCGGCCGAGCGCCTCGCCGCCGCGCACCTGCCGTGGGAGGCCTCCCGGCTGGCCGGCGACGCGGCGATCCGCACGCCCGACCCGGCGACCGCCCGGCGGCTGCTGGAACGGGCCCGGGAGCTGGCGGGCGCCGGCGGCGGGGACGGCCCGGCGGGTGGGCGCGGCGGACTGTCCGACCGCGAGGTGGAGGTGGCGCGGCTGGTGCTGGCCGGCCGCACCCACCGGGAGATCGGGGAACAGCTGTACCTGTCGCCGAAGACCGTGGAGCACCACGTGGCGCGGATCCGCACCAAGCTCGGGGCCACCACCCGCGCCGAGCTGCTGGCGGCGCTGCGGGAGATCCTGGACGACGCCACCTGACCGCCACCCCACCGGCGCGCCGCGGCGGATCCCCTCCGCCGGTCATCGCCGCCCCGGCACCATCCGGGCGGCCATGAACACCGGGCCGGTCGACCCGCTCTGTCGGCAATGCGACGCTCAGGCTCCCACGTCCGACCGATTGCGGACGCCCTCCCCTAATGGCTCTCCTTGGACAGGGGGTCTGCCCCGATGTGCGCGCCGGGCGCCGGAGGGAACCCTGAGGACACACGCCCGACCAACCGGGGACGGGCCCGAGACACAAGGGAGCGTCGTCATGACCGACACCAACATCGCGCAGGAGCTCCTGGAGAAGATCAGGGAGTTCTTCCGGCACGTGTTCAGCAGCGAGCAGAACACCCAGCTGTTCCTTCAGGACCCGGAGGGCGCCTTCGGCGCGCACGAGATCGACCCGTCGATGCTCGCCAACGTGGACATCGCCCAGCTGGTCAACAGCTGCGCGTACCCGAGCGGGTCGTCCGGCGGGTCCGGTGGCTCCGGCGGCGCCGGCGGTGGTGGCGGCGGCGGCGCCGGCGGGTACGTGCCACCCCCGCAGACGGTCCAGCAGGTCACCCAGGTGACCCAGAACTTCTACCAGGACAACTCCACCAACATCGACAACTCCGTGACCGTCCACGCCGAGAAGGGCAGCCACGTCGACGTCGACACCACCAACGTGACCGCCACCGGCGAGCGCTCCGTCGCCGTCGGCGACGACGTGGAGGACAGCCAGCTCAACACCGGCGACGGCGCCGTCCAGGCGGGCCGCGACATCGAGGCGCCGGTCAACACCGGAGTCAACACGGGCATCATGGCCGACGGGTCGGTCGAGGACGTCGTGATGGGGGACAACTCCGGCGCCTTCGCCGGTGACGACCTCAAGTTCGCGCAGGGCGACCTCGTCGACCAGGAGGGCGCCACCGACTCGATGGCCGTGACCGGCGACGTGGGCGGGGACGCCGTCAACGCCAACGACCTCGTCACCGCCGCGGGCTCCGCGGTCAACATCGGCGGCGAGGGCGGTGGCGCCACCGGCAACTACGCGTCCGCCCACGACGGGTCGGTCGTCGGCACCGAGCAGGGCGAGGGTGACTTCGAGCAGACGGAGGACAGCCTGGATCTGGACGTGCACCTGGGCATCCCGTCCAGGGGCGGGCTCATCACAGAGTCGGCCGGCGAGCCACCATCCCTCATCAAGGAGGCGGCCGAGGAGCCGCCGTCCCTCTGACGTCCCTCCCACCGGCGGCGAGCTCCCGGTGGCCGGGAGCTCGCCGCCGCACCGCGCCGCCCGACGTACCGCAGGGGACAATCATGAGCGTGACGCCATCAACGTCGAGGACCACGCCGCTGGCCGCCGCCACCGCCGTGGTCGACCTGGGGCTGCGGGCGTGCCAGGCGTACGGCCGGGAGGACCTGCACCAGCGGCTGGCGGCGGTGCGGCAGTCGCTGGCCGACCCGCGGGTGCACGTGGTGGTGGTGGGCGAGTTCAAGCAGGGCAAGAGCTCGCTGGTCAACGCCCTGGTGGGTGCCAAGGTGTGCCCGGTGGCCGACGACGTGGCCACCGCCCTGCCCACCCACGTCCGCCACGGCGATCCCCCGGCCGCCGAGCTGATCTTCGACGGCGACCCGCCCCGGCGCGAACCCCTGTCCCTGCAGGAGCTTCCCAGGTGGGTGATGGAGCGGGACCCCACGGCCGCGGTCACCGGCGCGGGGTCCACCGGTGGCGGTGCCACTGGTACCGACGGGTCGGAGCGTCCGGTCGGCGTGGAGGTGCGGGTGCCGCGGGCGGTGCTGGCGGGCGGACTGGTGGTCGTGGACACACCCGGCGTCGGGGGTCTCGGGTCGGGGTACGCGGCGGCGAGCCTGGCGGCGGCGTCGATGGCCGAGGCGGTGCTGTTCGTCACCGACGCGTCGCAGGAGCTGACCGCGGCGGAGGTGGAGTTCCTGCGCCGGGCGCGGCAGGTGTGCCCGACGGTGGCCTGTGTGATCACCAAGATCGACTTCTATCCGGCGTGGCGGAAGGTGCGCGACCTCAACCAGGCTCACCTGCGGCGGCTGGCCGACGGTGAGGTGCCGGTGCTCGCGGTGTCGTCCACGTTGCGGATGCGGGCGGTGAGCACCGGAGACCGGCAGTTGAACCAGGAGTCGGGGTTCGCCGACCTGGTGGCGTTCCTGCGGGACCGGGTGGGCCGGGACGCGACGGCACGGTTGGCGCAGCGCGCCGCCGGCGAGGTGATCGGGGTCTGCGACCAGTTGCAGGCGCAGTTCGAGGCCGAACGCGGTGCGCTGGCCGACCCCGAGGCGGCCCGGCAGGTGGTCGAGCAGCTCAACCAGGTCAAGGCCCGGGTGGAGTCGCTGCGGTCGGCGGCCGCCCGGTGGAACGTCACGCTCACCGACGGGGTGGCGGACCTGACCGCCGACATCGACCACGACCTGCGCGCCCGCATCCGCGAGGTGATCGCCGAGGCCGACCGCACCATCGAGGAGATCGACCCGGCCGACACCTGGCCGCAACTGGAGGCCTGGCTGGAGTCCCGGGTGGCCGAGCAGATGCTGTCCACGTACACCCTGCTCAAGGAGCGGGCCACCCAGCTGTCCGAACAGGTCGCCAGCCACTTCGCCGAGGCGTCCGGGCAGGCGCTGCGCGAGTTCCCCATCTCCAACCCCGCTCCCCTGGCCACCAGCATCGAGGTCGACCACAACCTCGACCTGACCAAGATGAGCGCCGGCAAGCAGGCCTGGGTGGCCCTCCGCTCCGCCTACGGCGGCGCGATCATGTTCGTCATGCTCGGCGCCCTGACCGGGTTCACCCTCGGTCCTCTCGCCCTCGGCATCGGCCTGGTCATGGGCCGCAAGGGCCTCAAGGAGGAGAAGCAGCGCCAGCTCGCGCACCGCCGCGCCCAGGCCCGCGCCGCCGTGCGCCGCTACTGCGACCAGGTCAGCTTCGTCATGGGCAAGGACTGCCGGGACACCCTCCGGCGCATCCAGCGCGAGCTGCGCGACCACTACACCGCCCTGGCCGAGGAGCTCAACCGTAGCCACACCGAGGCCCTGCGCGCGGCCACCGAGGCCGCCAACCGCACCCAGGCCGAGCGCACCAAGCGGCTCAAGGACCTCGACGCCGAGCTGGCCCGCGTCCGCGAGCTGCGACGGCGCGCCGAGGCGGTCACCGGCTCCCGCGCGGTGGTGGCCCCGTGAACCTGCTCCACCGGACCCGGGCCCTGCTGGCCGAGGCCCGCGACCTCTACCGTGGCACACCGCAGGCCGCCCACCTGGACGAGCTGGCCGCCCGGCTGGATCAGCCGCTGCGCATCGCCATCGCCGGACGCGTCAAGGCCGGCAAGTCCACGCTCCTCAACGCGCTGATCGGCGACCGGCTGGCCCCCACCGACGCCGGCGAGTGCACCCGCATCGTCACCTGGTACCACGACGGGCACACCTACCAGGTCCTCGCCCACCCGGCCCACGGTGGTACCGCCCGGCAACTTCGCTTCCACCGCGACGACGGTGCGCTGCACATCGACCTGGACGGTCTGGACCCCGACGCCGTCTCCCACCTGGAGGTCACCTGGCCCTCGCAGGCGCTGCGCACCGCCACCATGATCGACACACCCGGCATCGGCAGCCTGTCCGACCGCACCTCCGCGCGTACCTGGGACACCCTCGCCCCCGACAGCGAGGACGACACTCCCGCCGACGCGGTCATCTACCTCATGCGCCACCTGCACCGGGACGACCTCGACTTCCTCCAGGCCTTCCACGACACCGAGGTCTCCCGCCCCAACCCCGTCAACGCCATCGCCGTCCTCTCCCGCGCCGACGAGATCGGCGTCGGCCGGCTCGACGCCATGGCGTCCGCCCGCCGCATCGCCGGCCGCATGGCCACCGACCCCCAGGTGCGGCGCCTGGTCCAGACCGTCATCCCCGTCGCGGGTCTCCTGGCCGAGACCGCCGCCACCCTCACCGAGACCGAGCACGCCCACCTGCGCGCCATCGCCCAGCTGACCCCGGCCGACGCCAACGCGCTCCTGCTGACCGCCGACCGTGTCCGGCGGGGGCTTCCCGGCCTCGGCCTCACACCCGAGCAGGCGGAGTCGCTGCTGACCAGGTTCGGGCTGTTCGGCCTCCGGCTGGCCACCACCCTGCTGCGCCACAACGTCGCCACCACCGCCACCCAGCTGGCCGGCGAGCTGGCCGAGCGCAGCGGCATCATCCAGCTACGCGAGATCCTTCAGACCCTGTTCTTCCGGCGCCGCGACATCCTCAAGAGCCGCTCGATCCTGTCCGCTCTGGACACGCTCGTCCGCACCCATCCCCTGCCCGGCAGCGAACGGATCGCCGCGCAGGTCGAACAGGTCACCGCCTCGGCGCACCCGTTCAACGAGCTGCGCGTCCTGTCGGCCATCCGCGCCGGCTGGGTCACCGGCAAGCCCGAGGTGCTCGACGAGCTCGAACGGCTCATCGGTGGCGAGGGCGACGAGATCCACCGCCGCCTCAACCTGCCCGCCGACGCCGACACCGCCACCCTCACCGAGGCCGCCACCAAGGCGCTGTCCACCTGGCAGCGACGCGCCGAGAACCCCCTCACCAGCCACGAGCTCGCCCTGGCCGCCCGCGTGGCGGTCCGCACCTGCGAGGGCATGCTGGTCCGACTGAGGACGGAAC
The DNA here is from genome assembly GCA_047459215.1 of Micromonosporaceae bacterium. GTDB lineage: Bacteria > Actinomycetota > Actinomycetes > Mycobacteriales > Micromonosporaceae > Natronosporangium. Next base: position 20,374 of record VSBZ01000048.1, read on the forward strand.
GGTGAACGGCACCCTCACGCGGCCACACGCGGCCACGGGTCGCCGCCCGATCCCCGGCGCCGGGGCGCGCCTACGGTCCGATCAGGTCGGTGCCGTCGGTGTCGTCCCCGCCCTCGTCGGCCGGCCGTTCCGAGGGCGGGTCACCGTCGAACGGGCCGTCGTCCACCGCGTCGACGCCGAACAGGTCGGGGCCCACCGGGTCCCAGGGACCATCCGTACCGTCAAGCGGAGGCGACCCGCCGGTCGCGTCCACTCCGGCATCCGCCACCCCGCCGGCAGGTGCCGGCCGGCCGTCAGCGGCCGACGCCTCCACCCGGTCGGCGTCCGGACCGGCCGCCGGTCCGACCGGAGCGTCCGCACCACCCCCGAAGTCCAGCCTGCCGGCCGGCGCCTCCGTCCCCGCGTCGAGCCGGTCGGCGGCCTCCGTAGCGGCGGACGTCACGCCACCGACGCCCAGCGTGATCCCGGGTACGTCGTCCAGGTCGGCGGTCGGGTCCGCGGACCCGGCGCCCGGCGGCGGTGCGGTGGCCAGCAGCGCCAGCCCGTCGGCGAGGGTCACCGTCTGCGGTGTGTCCTCCCACGACACCGGGCTGTTGGCCACGACGTACGGTTGCAGGTGCCCGGCGACGTCCACCGGTGCCGAGTGCGCGTAGGTGACCAGCGCATACCGCAGCTCCGCTTCCGGCAGGTCGAAGCCGTGCGCGCGGAGCACCGCGGCGGGGTCGGGATGCCCCCCGCCGGCCAGCTCCTCGAACACCTCGCGCAGCGTCACCACGAGTCCAACTGTAGGGACGGTTCCCGGCCGCCGGGTCGGGGACTTCCCCCCTCCACCCCCGCAACCTGACGACCTCCGAGACGCGATGTACGCACTTGGTATCGACCTCGGCACCACCTTCACCGCCGCGGCGGTGTGGCGCGACGGGCACGCGGAGATCGCCTCCCTGGGTAGCCGCGCCCCCGTCATCCCGTCGGTGGTGCTGCTGCGCGAGGACGAAACCATCCTCACCGGCGAGGCGGCGAGCCGGCGCGGCATGTCCGAACCACACCGGGTGTCGCGGGAGTTCAAGCGCCGGCTCGGGGACACCACCCCGATCATCCTCGGCGGCGTGCCGTACTCGGCCGAGCAGCTCATGGCCAGGTTGCTGCGGCAGGTCGTGCAGGACATCATCGCCCGCGAGGGTGGCAAGCCGTCGCAGGCGTGCGTGTGCCATCCGGCCAACTGGGGGCCGTACAAGCGGGAGCTGCTGGAGCAGGCGGTACGCCTGGCCGACGTCGACGTGCCGGTCACCTACATCACCGAGCCCGAGGCGGCGGCGATCTTCTACGCCCAGCAGCAGCGGGTGGACCCGGGGGCGATGGTGGCCGTCTACGACCTGGGCGGCGGCACCTTCGACGCCACGGTGCTGCGCAAGACCCGGGACGGGTTCGAGATCCTCGGTGAGCCGGAGGGCATCGAACGCCTCGGCGGCATCGACTTCGACGCGGCCGTCTTCGCACACGTCAACCAGGCCCTCGGCGGCAAGCTGGACGAGCTGGACGAGGACGACCCGGCCGTGATCGCCGCGGTGGCGAGGCTGCGCGAGGAGTGCGTCGCGGCCAAGGAGGCGCTGTCGACCGACACCGACGCGTCCATCCCGGTGCTCCTGCCGAACCTCGCCACCGAGGTACGGCTGACGCGGGTGGAGCTGGAGGCCATGATCCGCCCGGCGCTGCACAGCACCATCGAGGCGTTGCGCCGGGCACTGCGCAGCGCCCGCGTGGAGCCCGAGCAGCTGCACTCGGTCCTGCTGGTCGGAGGCTCCTCCCGGATCCCGCTGGTGGCGCAGCTGGTCGGCGCGGAGCTCGGGCGCCCGGTGGCGGTCGACGCGCACCCGAAGCACGCCGTCGCCCTCGGCGCCGCCTGGCAGGCCAGCGGCCAGGCGGGGCCCGCCCCGGCCCGGTCCGCCACCGCGTCACCGCCGCCGTCCGAAGCCGCGACCGCCTCGGCGTCGTCGGCGACGTCGGTCGCGGCCGGTCCGGCCCCCGCCACGACGGGCCGGACCGCGGCCGGCCCGACCGGTCCGGTCACGACCGCTCCGAAACCCCCGGCCGGCGATCTCGTGGGCCCGGGGCGCCGGTACCAGGGGACCGCGACGGTGCCGGTGACGTCACGGGCCGGTTCCGGCGACGGCGCCGCTACGGTCGCCGACGCCGGCAGCGCCGGGCCGGCGTCGCCGGTGCCATCGGTCGTCGGGCCGCACGACGGCGGCCGCAGGCGGTCACGGTGGCCCCTGGTGGCGGGCGCGGGCCTCCTCGCGGCCGCCCTGGCCGCGGCCGGCGTGGGCTGGTCGCTGGCCGGCCGGGTTGCCGAGCGCACCGCCCAGCAGAGCCCTCCGAGCGAGGAGTCCACGCCGCCGGCCGACACCGGCAGCACGGCCCCGGAGCAGCCGGCCGACGAGCAGTGCACCGACGCGATCCGCAGCAACCCACGGTGGGTGTGCCTCACCAGCGCGCGCGTCGACGGAAACGAGCTGGTCATCGAGTACGAGGCCGACTTCGCCGGTGACACGCCCAACGTCGACGGTGGCTACCACCTGCACCTCTACGGTGGCGACGGGACGGAGCCGCCGGACGAGGTCATGGGGACCCACGCCGCCCACCAGGGCAGATGGCAGGTCGACGACCGTCCGTCTCCGCTGCGGTACACGCTCGACCACCCGTTCGTGGTCGACATCGTCGGCGACCAGCCAAAGGTCTGCGCCCGGATCGCCAACGGCCAGCACGCGCTGGTCGAGGCGGTCAACGGCGGGTACACCACGGGCAACTGCGTGCCCATCGACCGCTCCTGAGCCGCCGCGGTCGGCCGGGTGCCCGCCACCGGGTGCAGGCGGCGGCGCCCCGGGCACCCGGCCCGGTGGCCGCCGGCTGGCCGCCACCGCCTGGCTGCCGCCACCTGCCGCCGCCCGACCGCCGCTGGCCCTGCCCCTGCCGGGCCGGCCCGCCGCTGACCCGACCCCTGTCGAGCCGGTCCGCCGCCGCTGCCCGCCGCGTCCGGACCACCGCTCGCCCGGCCGTCGTTGCCGGGCCGCCGGCGGCGGGCGGACGGGGGTGTCGGCGACCTGCGGGCCGGGCGGGTTCAGTGACCCCCGCCCGAGGCGATCCGGCGTACCCGCGCCGCCTTGGCCAGGCTGGCGGCCGTCGTGACGACCAGGACGCCCACGATGACCGTCAACGACAACCAGATCGGCACGTGCGGCGCCCAGGCCACCGGCTCACCGCCGTTGATGAACGGCAGGTTGTTCTCCGCCAGCGCCTCGAGCACCATCTTCACGCCGATGAACCCCAGGATCACCGCCAGGCCGGTCGACAGGTACACCAGGCGGCTGACGAGCCCGCCGATGAGGAAGTACAGCTGGCGCAGGCCCATGAGGGCGAAGACGTTGGCGGTGAAGACCAGGTACGCCTCCCGGGTGACCCCGAAGATGGCGGGAATGGAGTCGAGAGCGAACACCACGTCCGTGGTCCCGATGGCGATCATCACGATCAACATGGGTGTCGCGACCCGCCGGCCGTCCTCGACGGTCAGCAGCCGCGCGCCGTGGTAGGTGCGGCTCATCGGCAGCAGCCGGCGGCCGGCCCGCACCAGCACGTTCTCGCGGAACTCGGAGGGATCCTCGTCCCGCTGCCGCACCAGCCGGATCGCGGTGTAGAGGAGGAAGGCGCCGAACACGAAGAAGATCCACACGAACCGGTTGACCAGCACCGCCCCGGTGGCGATGAACACCCCGCGCAGCACCAGCGCGAGGATGATGCCGATCAGGAGCACCTTCTGCTGGTAGGCCCGCGGGACCGCGAACCGGCTCATGATCAGCATGAACACGAACAGGTTGTCCACCGACAGGCTGTACTCGACCAGCCACCCGGTGTAGAACTCCCCCGCCCGCACGGGACCGTAGGCGGCCCACACGAACAGGCCGAACAGGCCGGCCGCCGAGACGTAGAAGGTCACCCAGAGGGTGGACTCCCGCAGCGACGGCTCGTGCGGTCGTCGACCGATGATGATCAGGTCGGCCAGCAGCATCCCGGTGAGGACGACCAGCGTGGCCGCCCACACCCCGTACGACACACCCATCGTGCGCGCGACCTCCGGGCAGCGTGAAGCTCCGGAGGTCTCTCCCGTCACGCGACCGCGAGCCGCGTGACCGACGGTGCCGGGACCCGCACACCGGTCCGTGCTGACGACACCGCCGCGAGGGAATACTCCCCTCCTCAGTCGGCCAAGTCTCGCACACCCCGCCCGGCGAGGGGAAACCGCCATGCCCCCCCCCCCCCTCCG
>VSBZ01000215.1:0-4084 GCA_047459215.1 Micromonosporaceae bacterium
CCCCCACGCCGGTGTAGACCTGGCGCGGCCGACCGATCTTCGTCTCCGGGTCCTGGATCATCTCCCGCCACTGGGCGATCCAGCCGGGCAGGCGGCCGATGGCGAACAGCGTGGTGAACATCTTGTTGGGGAACCCCATCGCCTTGTAGATGAGCCCGGTGTAGAAGTCCACATTGGGGTAGAGCTTGCGGGAGATGAAGTAGTCGTCGGTGAGCGCGACCTCCTCCAGCTCCATCGCCAGCTCCAGCAGGGGGTCGCGCTTGTCCAGCCGGGCCAGCACCTGCTGCGCCGTCTGCTTGACGATCTTCGCCCGCGGGTCGTAGTTCTTGTACACCCGGTGACCGAACCCCATCAGCCGGGTCCCGGAGTCCCGGTCGTCCTTGACCTTACGCACGAACGCGGCGACGTCCCCGCCCTCGTCGCGGATCCGCTCCAGCATGCGCAGGACCGCCTCGTTGGCGCCGCCGTGCAACGGACCGGACAGGGCGGCGATGCCGGCCGAGATGGAGGTGAACAGGTTGGCGTGGCTGGAGCCGACCATCCGCACCGTCGCCGTGGAGCAGTTCTGCTCGTGGTCGGCGTGCAGCAGGAACAGCACGTCGAGCGCGCGGGTCAACACCGGGTCCGGCTCGTACGGCTCGGCGGGCACGCCGAAGGTCATGCGCAGGAAGTTGGCGACGTAGTCCAGCGAGTTGTCCGGGTACAGCATCGGCTGGCCGACCGACTTCTTGTACGCGTACGAGGCGATCGTGGGCACCTTGGCCAGCAGCCGGATGGTGGAGATCTCCACCTGCTCCGGGTCGAACGGGTCGAGGCTGTCCTGGTAGAAGGTGGACAGCGCGCTGACCGCCGACGACAGGACGGCCATCGGGTGGGCCTCCCGCGGGAACCCGTCGAAGAACCGCCGCAGGTCCTCGTGCAGCATGGTGTGGACCCGGATCCGGTTGGTGAAGTCGGCAAGCTGCGCAGCGGTCGGCAGTTCGCCGTAGATGAGCAGGTACGCGACCTCTAGGAAGGTCGAGTGCTCGGCCAGCTGCTCGATCGGGTAGCCGCGGTAACGCAGGATCCCCGCCTCACCGTCGATGAAAGTGATCTTCGAGGCGCAGCTGGCCGTGTTGACGAACCCCGGGTCGAGCGTCACGTGCCCGGTCTGCTGGAGCAACCCGGTCAGCTCGAGCCCGGAAGGGCCGGCGGTGGCCTCGCGTACGGGCAGGGATATCCGCCCGCCGGTGTGCTCAAGTGCGAACTCGCCCATCGCTCCCTCGCTGTCGTGGTGCCGATCATCCTCACCGTATCGGCACGGGGCCCGCCGCGGTGTGCGAGGGGGCCGGGGACCCACGGACGGCGTGGCCGGGGCCTCGCCCGGCACGCGGGCTGAGGGCTCGGTCGGCACCCAGGCCGGGGTTCGCCCGGCACCCAGGCTGAGGCTCCCCTGCCCGGCCCCGGGCTCGCCGTGCCCGGACGGGGTGCGTCCGGGCACGCCCGGCACCAGCTCCAGGTGACGAGGTCGTCACGAGACGTGATCACCGCGGCCGACGGCCGCTCGGGCAGCCCGCCCGGATCACCCGAGACCGGCACGAAGGGGCAGACATCGGGCGTGCCTACCCAGTAGTCTCAGTGGACGTCGGCCGGCCCCCACCGGCCGGTGCCCTGCGACTACAGTGGAGGACCTGTCATGGCGCTGGTACGGCGGACCGCGGTGGACGGCCGGCAGAACGGCCCGGCGGCGCCGGCGCCGTCCGGGTTGACGGTTCCGCGACAGCCCTCGGCGGCCGACATCGACGAGGCGGGCGCCGCGTCGGCCCCGCCGCCGGTGGAGGAGATGGCCGCGGCGCCGGACCGGCCACCCCGGCTGTGGGTGGTGCTGATCGCGCTGCTCCTCGTCGCCGCCGGCGCCGCGGCGGCGTTCGCCATCGACGACGCGTACGCGGTGCCCACCATGCCGGTGGCCAGCGACGCCGCCGCGATCGTGGTGGTGATCCTGTTCGCCGCGGTGGTGGAGCGGCTGGTCGAGCCGCTGACCCGGTGGATGCCCGGGCGGCGCGCCCAGTTCCGGTACGAGCAGCAGATCGCCGACCTGGCCAACCGGGTGCCCCAGGTCAGCCTCGGCAGCGTGGCGGCCGCCAAGGCGGCGGTGGCCCAGCGCCGGGCCGAGAAGGCGCTACTGTCGTGGGGGCTGGCGACCGGCCTGGCCACCGTGCTGGCCGCCGCGGCCGGCTTCCACCTGTTGCGCATCCTCGTGGAGACCGACGGGCCCGCCTGGGGTGTGGTCCCGGTGTGGGTGGACGCGCTCGCCACGGGACTGGTGGTTGGCACCAGCACCAAGCCCGTGCACGACCTGCTCACGCGGATGCAGCAGGCCATCGCCCTGCGCCGGGACCCGACGGGCGCCTGAGGCGCCAGCCCGCCCCGCGCCCGGGCTCCCGCCCTCACGCCGCCCGGCGTGCCGTGGGCCACCGGACCGCGCGCCGCGGCGCGCGCTGCGGCGCACCGGGCGGGCGTGACGCACCCGACGTCGTTCCCGGCGCGGCCGGGGGTCGTTGTGGCGTGCGCGGCGCCGTTCGGGCGCGGCTTGGCCGGCCGGGGCGCGGCCGTCCGGCGCAGCGGCGGCCGGTCAGGCCGAGCTGCGCACCACGAGGTGGGGGTCGAGCAGCACGTACGGCTGCTCGAGCTGTTCGCCCCGGATGCGGGCCAGCAGCAGCCGGGCCATCTGCCGCCCCATCTCCTCCACCGGCTGGTGCACGGTCGTCAGCGGTGGCGTGGTCTGCCGGGCCACGGTGGAGTCGTCGAACCCGACCACGGCCACGTCCTCGGGCACCTTCCGGCCGGCCTCGCGCAGCACCCGCAGGGCGCCGGCGGCCATGAGGTCGGAGGCGGCGAAGACACCGTCCAGGTCCGGGTGGCGGGCCAGCAGCTCCCGCATGGCCGCCTCCCCGCTCGGCTCGCTGAAGTCACCGTAGGCGACCAGGGTCTCGTCGATCGGGCGGCCCGCCTGTGTGCACGCCTCCCGGTAGCCGGTCAGGCGGGCGAGCCCGGCGCCCATGTCCTGCGGACCCGCGATGGTCGCCACCCGGCGGCAGCCACGGGCGAGGAGGTGGGCCACCGCCAGCCGCGCGCCGGCGATGTTGTCGATGTCGACGAACCACGGGGACCCGTACGGGGCGTCGGACTCGGTGCCCGGCCGGCCACGGAGCATCCGGGCCGGCCGGCCCCCCAGCACCGTGGGCAACCCCCGTGCCTCCAGCAGGCTCGGCAGGGGGTCGTCGTCGTGCAGCGACAGCAGGAGCACACCGTCCACGTGCTGGCTGGTCAGGTGGTGCTCGACGCGCTCCCGCTGGGCGCGTGACTGGGCCATGGCCAGCCACAGCTGCATCGGCGTGTCGTGCAGCGCGGCGCTGATCCCGCGCACGATCCCGGCGAAGAACGGCTCGGCGAAGACCCGCTCCTCCGACTCGGAGACCACCAGCGCCACCGAGTCGGTGCGCCGGGTGACGAGCGCCCGGGCCGCCCGGTTCGGCACGTACCCGAGCTGGGCGATCGCCCGCTCCACCGCGGCGCGTGCCCGTGGGCTGACGTGCGCCGACCCGTTGACGACCCGGGACACGGTTCCGCGGCCCACTCCCGCCAGGGCCGCCACCTCGTCGAGCGTGGGGCGGCGGCGCCGCGTGCTCATGCCGTACCCCCCTCCCCGTCGGCGATGTCGGCCAGACCGTTGTCCCGGATCACCTGTGCGTACCACCGGGCGCTGGCCTTCGGGATCCGCCGCTGCGTCGGGTAGTCGACCCGTACCAGCCCGAACCTGGCCTGGTACCCCTGTGCCCACTCGAAGTTGTCCATCAGTGACCACACGAAGTATCCCCGCAGCGGCACCCCGGCCGCGATCGCGTCGTGCCCGGCCCGCAGGTGGGCGGCGATGAACCGGATCCGCTCGGGGTCCTCGACGCCGCCGCCGGGGCCGACCACGTCCTCGAACGCCGCCCCGTTCTCGGTGACGTACAGCGGCAGCGGCGGGTACTCCCGGTGCAGCCGCAGCAGCGTCTCGGTCAGCCCGGCCGGGTCGATCTCCCAGCCCATGGCCGTGGTG
>VSBZ01000049.1:0-24308 GCA_047459215.1 Micromonosporaceae bacterium
CCGCGGATCGCCCGGACGATCTCCAGCCGCTCCTCGAACGGCACCACCGGGCGCACGTGCTTGTACTCCTGGACGAGCTCGTCGGTGCTGACGGCCACGATGAGGGTCTCGCCCAGGGCCGCCGCGTTCTGGATCATGCGGAGGTGCCCAAGGTAGAACAGGTCGAACGTGCCGCAGGTGTAGACGACTGGTCGCTCCACGTTCCTCATCCGTTCCGGCCTGAGGGGTGGAGGTCTGGTTGCGGTCGTGGTGGCGGTGAGGGACCACCGACCGGGACCCTACCGCAGCAGGGGCGCGGAACCATGGAGAAACGACGGCCACGCCGCCGAGTTCCGTAGCGTTCCGGTCACCCTCTGGTGAAATGGGCGGGTGGTGCCGGGGACACGTGCCTCGAGACTCGTGCCGCTGCCGGGCCCGCGGGTGTGGGTGGCGGTGGCGCACCTGTGCCGGGCGGTCCGTCTGCTCGGCCGGCCCGACCGCGGCCTGCGGGAGCTGCTGCGGCGCCGGGTGCGGGTGGTGCCGGTTGTCACCCGTGCCACCCGCCGCCGGTGGGAGCGGCAGGCCGCGACCGACCACGCCGCCCGGCTGCACCTGCTCTACCTGCGACACCGGAAGGCGTACCTGCCCCGGTACTTCGCCCGCGCCGGCGGGCCCGTCCCGCCGCGTACCCGCTGGGGCCGCGCCTGGCGGTGGTACGTCGGCGACGTGCTGGTCCAGTCCCTGCGGCTGCTGCGCCGCAACGGGCGGCACGTGCGCGACGCCGCCGGCGTACCCCGGCTCCGGCAGCTGTGCGACCTGCTGTGGCTGTCGGTGACCCTGCCGTCGACGCCGGACACCTACTACCGGTACGAGCTCTACCGGCCGGCCAACCGTGCCCGCGCCGGCAGCTACCTGCACGGGCACGAGAACTCGTCGGTGCTGTACGAGATGCTTGCCGTCGACGGCGCCGCCACGGCAGCGCCCCTGGCCGACAAGGTGGCGTTCGCGCGCCGGGCCAGGGCCGAGGGGCTGCCGGTGGTGCCGACACTGGCGGTGATCGAGCACGGCCGGGTGGTGGCGGCCCCGGCGGAGCTGCCGGCTGCGGACCTGTTCGTCAAGCCGCTGACCGGCAAGCGGGGTCTGGGCGCCCGCAAGTGGCGGTACGACCCGCACGCCGACGCGTACGTCACGGCCGACCGGGTGACGGCACCCGTACCCAGGGCGGACTTCCTGACCAGCCTGGCGGCAAGCTCGGCCGGCGAGGCGTTTATCGTGCAGCCGTGCCTGGCCAACCACCCGGATCTGGCCGATCTGGCGCTGGACGCGGTGGTCACCTGCCGGATCATCACGATGACCGACGAGCGGGGGGAGCCGGAACCGGTCATCGCCATCTTCCGGATGCCGGCCGTGCCCGGGTTGGCGGTGGACAACATGCACCGGGGCGGGATCGCCGCACCGGTGGACATGTCCTCCGGGGTGCTCGGACCCGCCTCCGGCTACGCCACCGCCGGGCCTTCGACCCGGCACACGCGCCATCCGGTCTCCGGTGCGCTCATCGACGGGCGCAAGCTGCCCCTGTGGGAGCAGGTGCTGCAGGTGGTGTGCCGGGCGCACGACAGTTTCCGCCCGCGGCTGCTGGTCGGCTGGGACGCCAGCATCGGCCCGGACGGGCCGGTCCTGCTGGAGGGCAACGAGCGGCCCGGCGTCGGCGGGCTGCAGCGGCTGCACGACGTGCCACTGGGGACGCACCGCTTCGGCGAGCTGATGGTCTACCACCTCACCCGCCGGTTCGGGGACTGACAGAGGACGGTTCGGGCACTGAACGGAGGACCGGTGGTGTGGCGTCGGATCCGGCGGGTCGTCCAGCGGCGGGAGCGGGTCGTGCCGGTGGTGACACCGTGCCGGCTGCGGGCGTGGCGCCGGGCCGCCCTCGACGACTGGGCGGCCGCGCTGCACCTGCGCTACGTGCGCGAACGCGACCGCGTGCAGCCGGCGTACTTCGCCCGTTCGGGCGGCTACCGGATGCCGCGCCGCGGGATCGCCCGGGCGTGGCGCTGGTACGTCGGCGACGTGGCAGTCCAGTCGGTGCGGCTGCTGCGGCGCCACGGTCCCGCGGTACGCCGGGCCACGGGCGTGGGGTTGGGGCGGCAGCTGCGGGAGCTGCTGTGGCTGTCGGTGACCGTGCCGGCGATGCCGGAGAAGTACTACACGTTCGAGTGGTACCGCCCGGAGTACCGCGCCCTGGCGGGCCGCTACCTCCACCGGCACGAGACCAAGGGCGCGCTGTACGCGCTGCTGACGCCGCCGCAGGCGGAGACGGTGGCACCGCTGAACGACAAGGTCGCGTTCGCGCGCCACGCGGCGCGGGCGGGGCTGCCGGTGACGCCCACGTTGGCGGTCATCGGGCCGGACGGAAGCATGGAGACCCACGGTGAGTTCCCGGCCGCCGACCTGTTCGTCAAGCCGGCCACGGGAAAGGGCGGGCGCCAGGCGCGGAAGTGGCGGTACGCCGACGGGCGCTACCACCCACTCGGCGGCCCGACCGGGGACGGGGCGGGCGTGCCCGCGCGCAACCTGCCGGCGCGGCTGGCGGCCGGCGCGGCCGGGACGGTGCTGCTGGTCCAGCCGTGCCTGACCAACCACCCGGACCTGGCCGACCTCGCCCTCGACGCGGTGCCGACCTGCCGGGTGGTGACCATCATCGACGAGTCCGGCACGCCGGAGCCGGTGATCGCCATCTTCCGGATGCCCGCCGTGCCCGGGTCGGTGGTGGACAACATGCACCGGGGCGGGATCGCCGCACCGGTGGACATCACCTCCGGGGTGCTCGGACCCGCCTCCGGCTACGCCACCGCGGGGCCGCCGACCCGGCACACCCGCCATCCGGTGTCCGGTGCGCTCATCGCCGGCCGCAAGCTTCCCGCGTGGGACGCGGTGCGACAGCTGGCGGTCGCCGCCCACCGGGCGTTCCCGCCCCGGGTGCTGGTCGGCTGGGACATCGCCATCGGACCGGACGGTCCGGTGCTCGTGGAGGGCAACGAGCAGCCCGGGGTCGACGGCCTGCAGCGCCTGCACGACCTGCCCCTGGGCGACCACCGCTTCGGGCAGCTGCTCGCCTTCCACTTGTCCCGCCCGGCGCCCGCTGACCGGCGGCGGGTGCGCCACGCCGTCCGCGGCAAATAGTCGGTCTAGCGATGTTTCGCCGGTATGATCCCGCGGTGGTCAAGGTGGCCGCGGTGCTACGGGCGGCGGCCGGGGTCCTCCCGGTGGGGCGGCGGGCCGCCGGTGGGGCCCGCATCGCCGAGATCCGGCTGGTGCGCTACGTCGGGCCGGGGCGCGCGCTCGTCCACTCCCACGGCATCGTCGCCTGGATCCGGGCCCGGCACGGGGACACCGACGTGGTCGGCGTCGGCGAGGGGATCGCCACTCCGGCGCAGTCGGACGCCGCCTGGCGGCGCGTGCAGGACCTCGCCCGCACGCTGGTCGGCGCGCGGCTGCCCGCCCGGGTGCCGGCCACCGACCCGCTCGGGCAGGTCGACGCGTGGCGCCCGGTGCGCCCGATCGACTCCGGCGCGGTCCGCGCGGCCAAGCTCACCCTGGAGATGGCCCTGCTGGACCTGCTGCTGGCGACGGGTGCGCTGCCGGTGACCGCGGACCCGCCGGCGCCGGTGGCACCCGAGGTCGTCCACAGGCTGCCGCCGGTCGCGCCGGGCTCCCCCCGGGACGGGCTCACCGCCGTCCTGCGGGAGGCGGGCGGCGCGGCCTGGGCGGTGCGCCTGCAGCTGACCGGCGACACGGACCTCGACCTGGCGTGGCTGCGCCACGTCGCCGCGGTCGAACGGGAGCGGGGGCACCACAGATCACTGTGGCTGGTCGGGGGCGACCGCACGGCGGAGGCGGCGCACGACTTCGTCCGCAGGGCCGCCCTCCTGCTGGCGGCGGGCGACCTGCCGGACCTGGTGCTGCTGGAGGAGCCGCTGGCCACGGAGGACCGGTCGGCGCTGGAGAAGTACCGCGACCGGTCCGCCCTCGCGCGGCTGCAGCCGCGCAGCCCGCTGTCGCAGCTGCAACAGGTGGCCGACGAGGTGCTGGGCCGTGGCCGCGGCGGCGCCGCCCGCGGACCCCGGCTGGCGGTGGTGGCCGGCGCCAGCGTGAGCACCCTCCACCAGGTGCGGCACCTGTACGACGACTGGCCCGTCGGTGGCCTGCACCTGACGCTGCCGCGGTGGGGCACACTGGTCGGTTTCCAGGAGGCGGCGCGGGTTGCCAAGCGGGCCGACCCGGCGGCGCTGGTGCTGCTGGGAGGAGGCCGGGGCAGCCGGCTGACCGCCGGTGCGTTGGAGTGGCTCGCGGCGACCACGCCGGAGATCGACCGGTACGTGCCCGAGCCTCCCGCGGTTGCCTGGCCCACGCTCGCGGTACCCCGCGCCGGGGACGGCTCCGGGCGGCGGACCGGGCTGTGCGCCGGTGTCGACCTGGCGGAGCTCGCCACCGTCGCCGACGAGGTCACGGCGGTGCCCACGCCGCCACCGCCGCCGGCGATCGCGGCCCCCAACCGGTTCCCCGACCATCCACTGCCGGGGGAGGCGGTGGGCCGACGGTCGATGCTGCTGGAGACCGAGGCGCTGCGGCTGGGCCTGCGGACCCGCCGGCTGTCGCGGGCCGTGTTCCTGGCCGAGGACCCGGCCTCGGGCCGGTTCGTGGGGTTCACCGACTCGGAGTCCAGCGCCACCGGGGCGGCCGACTCGGTGGCGGCCGCGCGCAAGGACGTGGCCCGCCAGCTGCTCGCCGCAGCGGGACTGCCCGTGCCGGACGGCGGCGTGTTCGCCGTGTCCGACCGGGAGGCGGCCGCCGCGATGGCGCGCAAGCTCGGGTTTCCGGTGGTGGTCAAACCGGCCGGTGGGTCGAAGGGTGTGGGCGTGACGGTCGGCGTCGACTCGGAAGAGCGGCTCGCCCGGGCCCTGGACGACGTGGCCGCCTCGCGGTACGCGGACACCGGCGTGGTGGTGGAGCGGTACGTCGCCGGCAACGACTACCGGGTGCTCGCCACCCGGTCGCAGGTGCTGTCGGTCGTGCGGCGCGAGCCGGCGTCGGTGGTGGGTGACGGCCGCCGCACGATCGAGGAGCTGGTGGTCGCGACGAACGCGGCCCGCCGGCAGAACCCCCATCTGGCCAGGCGGGTCATCAGGCTGGACGCGCGGGTGGACGAGACGCTCCGGGCACAGGGGTTGACCCGGTGGTCGGTGCCGGCGGTCGGGCAGCCGGTCCGCCTGCGGGCGGAGGCGAACTTCAGCCTCGGCGGGGAGAGCTCGGAGGTGCTGGACGAGACCCACCCGTCCGTGCGGCAGCTGGCGACCGCCGCGGTCCGGGCGTTCCCCGGGCTGCCGCACGCCGGGCTCGACATCCTCATGGACGACCACCGCCTGCCGGTGGACGAGCAGACCGTCACCGTCATCGAGGTGAACTCGCGGCCGGTGCAGGCCATCCACCACTTCCCCATGTACGGGCCGCCGCGCGAGGTGTCGGCGCGGCTGGTGCGCGACACCGTCGAGGCGGCCGGCATCCGGGTCGCCGAGGCGGTCGACGAGCTGACGGTGCGGGTGACCGTCACCGGCCGGGTGCAGCGGGTCGGGTACCGGCGGTGGATGGTCCGGGCCGCCAGAGCGCTCGGCGTCTCGGGCTGGGTCGCCAACGCGGCCGAGCCCGACCGGGTCGACGCGGTCGTCCACGGCCCCGCCCGCTCGGTGGGCATGATGGTCCGGCTGGCCTTCGACGGCCCTCCGGGCGCGGCGGTGGTGGAGACCGTCGCCGAACCGGTCGAGGGCGTCACCACCGGCGGCTTCCGGATCCGCCGGGACGGAGGGTGACGATGCCCGACGACGTGGCCGCCCGGGATGTCGACGTGCTCGTGCCGCCGGCCGCGCAGGACACACCGTCCTCCGAGGTGGTGGCGGCGTCCGCCCTGCTGGAGGAGGTGGCGCGGGAGCGCGGCGTGGCGGTGCGCCGGCTCGACCCGGAAACGTTGATCTGCGGCGAGGGCGCGCGGCGGACGCTGTTCCACGGCCTGACCAGCAGCAGGACCAGCAGGCTGGCGCAGGTGCTGTGCGGCAACGACGCCTGGCTGCGTGCCCACCTCTCCCGCCACGGACTACCGGTGCTGCCGACCCGCCTGGTGGGCGCCGACGACGCCCGGTTCGCCGAGGCCGCCGCGCAGAAGCTGGGCTTCCCGGTACGGATGAGGCCGGTGGACCGGAACCGGAGCGGTGTCGAGTACACCGCGACCGACGTGGCCAGCTTCCACGAGTCGTGGCGTGCGCTCACCGCGTCCTGCGAGCCTGCGGGTCGGGTGGTTCTAGAACGCCCCTCGCCGCCACCCACGGTCGTCGCCGTGGCCGGTGAGACGGCGTTGGCGCTGGGTGACGGTGCCGCCGGAGCGGCGCACACCCTTCTCGCCGTCAGTGCCGCGGCCGTACTCGGTGCCGGTTGGGCGGTGGTCCGGCTGGCCGGGAGCAGCTCGCCGCTGGTCGACACGGTGACATTCGCGGCGTCGGCGTTGGCGGCCATGCCGACGCACACCGCCTACCGGGTCGCCGGCGCGGTGCTCGCCTCGGCGCTGGGCTGACGGCCTACCTCCGGGCCGGTGGGTGAGCTGGGGCGTCCCGCGCCTCGCTCCGGCCAGGGCGGTGGTGGCTGCGGAGACGGTCGAGACTGGCGAGCGCCAGACAGTCGGCCGCGTCGAGGAGCGGTCGGCCGGCGATCGAGTCGACGTCCGGCAGCGCCGCCGACACGTCGGTGCAGGCGACGAGCAACAGCTGCGCGCCCCGTTCAGCCAACTGGTGGCCGGCCGCGCACAGCTCGCGCCGCGCGTCGTCGCGCTTGCCCGCCTTCAGGGCCCGGATTCCACGCATCACGGGGCTCGCCTCGCCGCGGTCACTGAGGTCGAGGACGGTGACGCCCCGGCGACGGAGCGGATCGTGGTAGATGCCGGCCCGCACCGTACCGTCGGTCGACAGCAGGCCCACCGTCCTCACGTCCGGATAGCCGCGCAGTCGGTGCACCGCGGCCTCGACGATGTGGAGCACGGGTACCGCGGACCGCTCCGCCAGCTCGTCGTACCAGTGGTGCGCGGTGTTGCACGGGATGGCGATCAGCGCGCACCCGGCCCGGCTGAGGAACTCCACGCCCCGGATCATGGCCGGCAACGGGCTGGGACCCCGGCCCACGAGAGCGTCGGACCGGTCGGGCGTCGAGGGGTCCGAGTAGACCAGTGTGGCGACGTGGTCCTGGTCACGCGTGGCGGGCGTGAGCCGGGCGAGCCGGGCGAGAAAGTCGGCGGTGGCGGCCGGGCCCATGCCTCCGAGCACGCCGAGAACCGGCTGCCCGGGGTCAGGCCACCGCGCGCCCCGGGGCCGCGCCGCATGCGGAGCCCTCCTGGACACCACCGCACCTTCCGGCGTGGCTCTGGGCCTGATCGGCGGTTCGTGGTCCGACCTGCTCACGGGATGAACCTCTCCAGTGGGTAGAGGCTCAGCGAGCCGATCGAGACCAGGCGGCCGGCTCCCGCCGAGCGCTGCCGTTCGCGGTGGACCCGCTCGGCGAGCTCCCGGTACTCCTTGGCGCTGATCAACGCCTTCGCGAGGTGGCCGGCGACGGCCGGGTCGACCTCGGCCGGGTGGTACGTGAAGCCGGGGTCCGGCATCCGCCAGGTGGGGCCGTAGTGCGCCAGAAGGAACTTCTCCGTGTCGCGCGGGACACGGACGGCGACGCCCCGCAGCTTGCCCTCCTCGGTGGGCAGGAAGTCGTCCGGCGACGCCGGGAAGCTGCAATGGTTGTGCAGCCACACCCGCCCGTCCTGGAACCACACCGGCCGGACGTCAAGGTGGAGGTCGTCAGGGTCGTCCCGCCACTGGAGCCGGAACAGCCGCCCCTTGCGGTTGAAGCTGACGGTGAAGCCGGCCCGGACCAGGCGGAGGATCACGCGCTTCGTCTCCTCCTTCACCGCGACCGGGTCCGTGCGGTGGGAGACGTAACCGACGTCGAAGTCGTCGTCGCCGGGGATGAGGTCTCCGTTGCGGTGGTAGCCGAGCAACGTGCCGTAGAGGAGGAACAGGTCCCGCCCGAGCTCCTCCTCGAAGAAGTCGCGCGCGCGGGCGTAGAGCTCCAGGTAGCGGTCGTGTCGCAGGGAGAGCTCGCGCGGGGTCGGACCGAGGTTCCCCTTCTTGTCCAGCCTGCAGCCGGCCGCGAGGCGGCCGGGCAGGGTGCCGTCGCCGTGCGGGACCGACAGGTGGAGCCGCTGGGCGCCCGCGACGGTCAGGAGTGGGGTGTGGTCGGGGAGCCGGACCTCGATGGTGGTCTCCTTGGGGAAGTGGTCGAGGGCCGCTCTCTTGATCTCCAGCTGGAAGTGGGGGGGGCCGCCGGTCAGGCTGGTCCGGAGCGATCGCAAGGGCCGACCGTCCACCAGGATCTCGACGCGGTCGGCCGCGCCGCCCGCCACCAGACCCTCGACGGTCAGGCCACCGAACGTCGTCCTGGCATCAAACACGCCGGCGACGGGTCCCTCCGGGGGCCGGGAGCGTGGGAGTGGACGACGCAGGCGAACAGCGGGTCGGCGACCCGTGGCTGGCCGAGCCGGTGGTAGATCGACTCGAGCGCGAACTGCCACTGCTGGGTGACGGCGAACACCCACCGCCCGGTGCTGTCGGCGGCCTGGCGCAGTGCCGCCTCGTACAGGGCGGCCGCCCCCAGAGGTCGCCGTCGGCCAGGCGTGCCTCCGCCAGCGCCGGCCGCCACGACGTCCGCGCCGGCTCGAGCGCGGCCGCCCGCTCCAGTGCCGCCCGAGCGACCCCCAGTGCGTCACCGGTGGTGCCGTGGAAGCGGAAGCGGGCAGCACCCGGGTCCGCCAGCGTGCCGGAGAACGTCCCACCCCATCTGGCCAGGCTCAACGAGACCTCACCGAGCCGGCGTTGGGTGGTGGCGTGGTCCGGGTGGTGCCTGGCGGTGTCCAGCAGCACCGCCTGGGCGTCCGCCCAGAAACCGGCCCGTTCGTAGAGGTCGGCGAGCGCGAGGCCGGGGCCTGGGTCCGAGGCGCCGCCGAGCCGGGTCGCCTGTGCGAGTGCCTCCGCGGCGGCGGAGAGCTCCGCACCCCGCCACAGGCACCGGCCGAGGTGGTACCACCACGAGTGCTGCGTCCCGTCCCGATCCAGCAGCGACCGGTACGCCGCCGCGGCGGCACCCCAGTCGTGGCGGCGCGCGTGGCGTCGGGCCGCGCGCACCTGGCGTGCCACGCCCCGGCCGGTCACGCCCCGGTGGCGGTCTCCGGGCGGTCCCACGGCGGCGGTGACGCGGCGGCGGCGGGTGTCCCGCGCCTCATCCAGCCGTTCCAGCGCGTAGCCCAGGCGGGACGCCCACCGGGACCGATGCGGGCCGATCCGCCGGGCGACCCGGCAGGTCGCGGCGACGGCGGCCCAGACTGCCGGGGAGTCGCTGGCTCTGATCCCGGCGACGATCCTAGTGACGGCAGCTACCCGGTACATCTCACCCCTTAGGAATCTCGCGTGAGGGGTGATGAGGGGTAGGCAATCACCGTACGCGATAAACAGCGCTACTGAGCGTCAGAAACGCCGGCGCGCCGCGACGACCGGTCGTCGCCCTGCGGCGGGTCCGGCAGCCGCCGGTGGCGTTCGCGGGGGAATCCCGGCCGATCCCTGGGCGGGTACGTGGCGTTTGGCGACCGGCGCTAGAGTGACATCCGGCCGCCGGCCCCTCAGTTCACCGGCTGGACCGGATCGATCCCCCTGGGAGACGTAGGTGTCAAAGACCCCGACCGTGTACGTGGGGATGAGCGCCGACCTCATCCACCCCGGCCACATCAATGTCCTGCGCCACGCGGCCAAGCTCGGCGAGGTCACCGTCGGGCTGCTGACCGACAAGGCGATCGCCAGCTACAAGCGGCTGCCGCACATGACGTACGAGCAGCGCAAGACCGTGGTTGAGAGCCTCAAGGGGGTGGTCCGGGTCGTCCCCCAGGAGACCCTCGACTACGTGCCGAACCTGGAACGCCTCAAGCCCGACTACGTGGTGCACGGCGACGACTGGCGCACGGGCGTGCAGAAGCAGACCCGGGAGCGGGTGATCGAGGCGCTGGCGAAGTGGGGCGGCCAACTGGTCGAGGTGCCGTACACCGAGGGCATCTCCTCCACGCAGCTCAACGCGTCGCTCCGGCAGA
Source organism: Micromonosporaceae bacterium (assembly GCA_047459215.1). Taxonomy (GTDB): domain Bacteria; phylum Actinomycetota; class Actinomycetes; order Mycobacteriales; family Micromonosporaceae; genus Natronosporangium. The sequence continues at coordinate 10,205 of VSBZ01000049.1, forward strand.
TCGGCACCACGCCCAGCGTCCGGTTGTCGCGGCTGCGCCGGCTGCTCGACAACAAGCCCATCGTGCGGATCATGGAGGCTCACAACGGCCTGACCGGGCTGATCGTCGAGCGCACGAGCGTCACCGTCAACGGGAAGGTCGAGGAGTTCGACGGCATGTGGTCGAGCTCCCTGACCGACTCCACCGCCCGCGGCAAGCCGGACATCGAGGCCGTCGACATCTCGGCGCGCCTGCAGACGATCAATGACCTGTTCGAGGTCACCACCAAGCCGCTGGTGTTCGACGGAGACACCGGGGGGCGGCCGGAACACTTCAGCTTCACGGTGCGGTCGCTGGAACGGCTCGGTGTCTCGGCCGTGATCATCGAGGACAAGGAGGGGCTCAAGCGCAACTCCCTGTTCGGGACCGGAGTCCCGCAGACCCAGTGCTCGATCGAGGACTTCTGCGAACGGATCCAGATCGGCAAGCGGGCGCAGATCACCGACGACTTCATGATCATCGCCAGGATCGAGAGCCTGATCCTGGAGAAGGGCATCGACGACGCCGTCCGCCGGGCGGAGGCGTACATCGAGGCCGGCGCCGACGGCATCATGATCCACAGCCGTCAGAAGTCGCCGGCCGAGGTGTTCGAGTTCTGCGACCGGTACGCGAAGCTGCCCCGCCGGGTGCCGCTCGTCGCCGTCCCCACGAGCTACCACCAGGTCACCGAGTCGGAGCTGGCGGAACACGGCGTCAACCTCGTCATCTACGCCAACCACATGCTCCGGGCGGCGTACCCGCAGATGGTCAAGGTCGCCGAGACGATCCTCGCCAACGGCCGCGCCCTGGAGGCCGACCCGTACCTGGCTCCCATCGAAGAGGCGCTGGCGATCATTCCGGAGAACGAACGATGATCGATCCTGCCCGCTTTCTCCAGGTCTGCGACGAGCAGGGCGTGACGTTCTTCACCGGGGTTCCCGACAGCCTCCTCAAGAGCCTCAACACCCAGATCATGGCGACGCTGCCGCGCGACCGGCACGTCATCGCCGCCAACGAGGGCTCGGCGGTCGCCATCGCCATCGGCCACTACCTGCGCACCGGCCGTCCGGCCGCCGTCTACCTGCAGAACTCCGGGTTCGGCAACCTCGTCAACCCGGTGCTGTCCCTGGCGGACCCGGACGTGTACGGCATCCCCATGCTGCTCATCGTCGGGTGGCGCGGCCAGCCCGGCGTCAAGGACGAGCCGCAGCACGTCAAGCAGGGACGCGTGATGGCGCCGCTGCTCGACGCGATCGAGCTGCCGTGGTCCGTCCTGCCCAAGGACCCGGCCGAGGCGGAGCGGTGCGTCAAGGACGCGGTGTCCACCGCCCTGGCACGCTCGTGCCCCTACTTCCTGCTGGTGGAGAAGGGCACGTTCGGCGAACCGTCGACGCGGCCGGCACCGGCGGCGGTTCCGGCGCTTCCGTCGCGGGAGGAGGCGCTCGCCTCCCTGGTGGACACGCTGGGCCGAGACGTGGTCATCGTCTCCACCACCGGCATGCTGTCCCGCGAGCTGTTCGAGCACCGCGTCGGCACCGGGGCCGACGGTAGCCGCGACTTCCTCACCGTCGGCGGCATGGGCCACGCCAGCTCCATCGCGCTCGGGATCGCCCTGCGCGAGCGCGACCGCGAGGTGTGGTGCCTGGACGGTGACGGGGCGCTGCTGATGCACCTCGGCTCCCTGGCGGTGATCGCCGACCACGCGCCCGGCAACTACTTCCACGTCGTGTTCAACAACGGCGTCCACGACAGCGTCGGCGGGCAGCCGACCTCCATCCACACGGTCGACGTGCCCGCGGTCGCCCGGGCCCTCGGGTACCGCTACGCCGAGCGGGTCGACGGGCTGGCCGGTCTGTCGGCGGCGGTGGCGCAGGTACGGCACCACGGCGGCCCGGCCCTGCTCGACCTGCCGGTGCGGCCGGGCCACCGTCCGGACCTGGGCCGCCCCACCCGCACCCCGGCCGAGAGCAAGCAGGCGTTCATGGCCGCGCTCAAGGAGCGGTGAGGATGCGGCGGGACGTCCGCTACGGGCCCGGCGCCATCGAGTGCCTGCCGGAGGTCGTGGCCGAGGCGGGCGCACGTCGCGTGCTGCTGGTGTGCGGGACCCGGTCGTTCGCCGCGTCCGGGGCCGAGCGCGTGCTACCCCGGCTGGAGCAGGTCGCGGACGTGCGCCGGTGGAGCGACTTCGCCCCCAACCCCGACGTCCGCGACCTCGTGCGTGGCCTGTCCGTGGCGGAAGAGTTCGGACCCGACCTGGTCCTCGGCGTCGGTGGCGGCACCGCGATGGACCTGGCCAAGCTGATCTGCGCGTTCCCGGGCGTGACCGACGAGGCCGAGCTGGCCGGGGCGATCCGTCGCGGCGGCGCGGTGACCGCGCGCCGGCCCCGGCTGGTGCTCGCGCCCACGACCAGCGGGTCGGGCAGCGAGTGCACGCACTTCGCGGTCGTGTACATCGGCGAGGAGAAGTTCTCGGTCGCCGGCCCGGTGCTCCGGCCCGACGTGGCGATCCTCGATCCCGCCCTGACCCTCAGCGGGTCGCGCTACCAGCGCGCCACCTCCGGCATGGACGCGGTGGCGCAGGCGATCGAGAGCCTCTGGGCGGTGGGTGCCACGGACGAGAGCCGGCGGTGGGCCCGGCACGCGCTGCGCCTGCTGCTTCCCGCCATCGAGACCTACGTCAACGAGCCGGACGACCGGTCCGCCCGGGCGATGGCGATCGGCAGCCACCTCGCCGGGCGGGCGATCGACATATCGCGGACCACCGCCGCGCACGCGCTGTCGTACGGCATCACGAAGCGGTTCGGCCTCAGTCACGGCCACGCGGTCGCGCTCACCCTCGGGTCGTTCATCGAGTTGCATGGCACCGCTTCTCGGGATCGGCTCCATCCCGGGATCTGCGGATCAACGCACGAGGCGGTCATGCAGACGGTCGTCGAGTCGCTGGGAGCGACCGGCCCACGCGCGGCGCGCGAGCGTCTGGAGTCACTCTGCCGGCGCATCGGACTGGAGCTGGGGCTGCCAGACCGAGGGCAACGCCGCGAGGAGGTGGCGGCCAGCCTGGCCCGGTCGGTCAACGTCGAGCGGCTCAACAACAACCCGGTCCGGTTGTCGCACGCGGACCTCGTCGCGGTCCTGCTCGCCGCGACCGGGAGATAGAGGTCCGGGCGGCCACCGTCTCCGCGGCCGCTGCCCGGCCTGTGCCAGGTCAGGTGAGCCGGTCCAGCCAGGAGCCCTCGCCCTGCCCTCGTAGCAGCTCGATGTACCTCGCCCGCTTCACCGCGTTGCCCTTGGAGATGGCGTCCAGCAGGGAGAAGTAGTAGAGGGTCACGAGGTACTCGTGGTCCGTGACCTCCACGTTCGGGGCGTCGAGGCGGGCGTCGAAGTGGGGATTGGGCACGCGCCAGTTGCCGTAGTTCTCGTCCAGGTACCGCTCGGGCGGGTCGGGCACGAACTGGCTCCTGCCGAGGAACTCGACCGTCGTCAGGCCGAACGGTGTGTTCCACCACCGCGTCGCGGTGCCGTCGTGCCAGATCAGGCCGTCGTCCCCCTGGTAATGGGGGAAGACATCGATCATCACGCCATTGGCGTGGTTGACGCGTAGCCGGTCCGACGACAGATCCAGTCTCCGAATACTGAACACAGGTGACTGGGCGAACGCCTTCTCCAGCTCAGCCGGCGCGATCTCGCTGGTGAAGAAGCCGACGTCGATGTCCTTGTCCCAAGGAATGAACCCCGAGTCCCGCACGTAGCCGAGCAGGGTTCCGGAGATGAGGAACGCTCGGACGCCCAGGTTCGCCAGCTCGTTATTCAGGTCAGTCATCGCGGTGGCGGCACGTGCGTCGAACGCCTGCGCCGCTCTCAACAGCGGCAACCGTTGCTGCAATGACCGCTTGATGCGGCCGGCACGAGCACGCAGCCGGCTGGTGCGCCTGGCCTGGACCAGGATCGCACTGCGCAACAGCATCCTGGCCTCCTCGTGCCGGCCGCAGACACTCGCGGCCCGGGCGACCGTACGGAGTATCGGCACCGACGTGTGGCACTGTCGGGGGCTACTCAACCACAGTGCGCGCACGCGCTCGTAGTCCGCCGGGTCCGTGATCAGTGAGACAAGCTCCGCCCACAGCGTCCAGTGGCGCCAGAGGCCCGCCTCGAGGCTCGACACCAGCGTCTGTACGGCATCGTCCGGGTTGTGCGGGCGTTGCCGCCGGGCGGCGTCGATGACCGCTTTCACGAACTCTTGACGCTGCGGGCCCGGCTCCGGTACTGCCCCCAGGTCGAGCTGGCTGGGTGCTGCCTGTATCCGGTCGACGTCCATCAGGCGGCGCTCCTCACCATCGTCGCAAGTTCGGCCTCGTCCGCGCGCCGCAAGTCGCGACAGGCCGCCGCGGAGTCGCCTGCCACGAGCGCCTTGTAGGCGCGCCGGACCAGATGGAACCGGAGGTACTCCGGCCACGTGGTCTCAACGTTGGGGGCGTCGGCAAACGCGTCGAACGCCGGATTCGGTGTGCGCCAGTCACCATAGTTCTCTGTCAGGTAGCGGTCCGGATCCGCCGGCAGCGGGACCGACAGCCCTCGAATGTCCCGTCGGACCACCTCGAAGGGCGAGTTGTGCCAGCGGACGAAGACCGCGTCGTGCCACAGCCGGCCGTCCTCCAGGTAGAAGCGGAAGAGGTCCACCGGAGAGCCGCCGCGATGGCGCAGCGCTATCTTCTTGGCATCCTGGTGGGCCGTTTCGATGTCGAATCGCGGATGCCGCAGGAAGAGCTCTACCAGCGTCTCGCGCCGCCAGCCCGCATCGAAGATACCGACGTCGATGTCGCTGTCGGCTCCCAATGGCCGTCCCGCGCGGATGAGGCCGAGTGCCGTCCCAGCCGCGAAGAAGTAGGGGATCCCGGCGCCATCCAGCACTTCACAGAGGTCTACGATGGCCTGCCACGCGTTCCGACCTTCGAGACGGGACTCCGTCGCTCTTGCGCCGGCCGGCGAGGTGCGCACCTTGATCTCGATGGCACGGCGGTAGAGGTCGATAGCCGCCTCGATCTCGTTCGCCCGAGCCGCCGCCGCGGCGAGGGGGCGGACCACCCTGACCAGAGTGGACGGATCCTCAGTGACGTCGTCCCAGGCGGCCCGCAGCCGCTGGAACTGTTCCCGTGACCGGCAGTGCTTGGCGACGGCCCAGAGGACCTCCGATGTCCGTGGGAACCGTCGCAGTGCGCGGACCGCGAGCTGGTCTGCCGCGGCGAGGTCGAGGCACTGGTAGCTCAGCCTCACGGTGCGGGCCACGGCCGCCGGGTCTGACGGGCGGAGCAGCTGCGCTTCGGTGGCCGACGTCAGGGCTTCTTCGTACCGTGCGTGAAACGCATGGAGGTCCGAGTGCAGTACTCGAACCGCGCTCGCTTCCGGGTACCGTTGTTCCAGGGCGGACAGGATGGGTTCGACGATGTCGTCCTCGCCGGCCCGGAAGGCGGCCCGCGCGGCGGCCAGCGCGGGACGGAGGTAGCGCGTGGGTACGCCGTCGATCGTCTTGATCCGGTTGACCGCCCGGTCTGGCTCCAGCCTCTTGGAGTAGTAGATGACCTTGGCGCACTTGCGCACATCTCCGGCTGGAATCGCCCAGTAGACGGGATACCGACCCATTGCCCGGAGGGCAAGCTGCCTCATGGACAGTCGCATCGAAGCACCTCCAGGTCAGAGCGCCTCGTTGGCGCGCTTGAGGTCCTCGACGAAGTCCACTTCAACGACGGGTCGGTGCGAGACGTCGACCGCCTCGACACGGATACCGTCCTTCTCGATCGCCATCTCCAGCCCGCGCTCGAAGTAGTCCTGCTCGGCGCACTCCTCAAGGCGTCTGGTCAGCGCGGGACGGTCGATGGAGGAGATGTAGTTGATGCCGACCGCCTCGCCACGGGCACCGTTCACCACGGCCTTCGACAGCTGCTGGATGTGTCCCTCGGCGTTCAGTGTGTACTTGACCTCCTCCTCCCCGACCTTTGCGGTGTTGACACACACAAAGGACCGGTCCATCGCGATGTACGGCAGGAGGTCGTCGAGCACACCCTCGTCGAAGACCACGTCACCGTTCAGCCACAGCACCCCGCCGGGGCCGACGATGGTCAGTGCCTTCAGCAGGCTCTTCGACGTGTTCGTATCCCCGTAGTCCTGGTTGTAGATAAAGCCGACGTCGGGGAGGGCCTCCATGATCATTTCCTTCTTGTACCCGACGACGACGTGGATCGAGTGGCGGCTGAACCGCGACGTGAGGAGCCGCAGTGACCGACCGAGTATGGTTTCGCCACTCGCCAGTTGGGTCAGCGGCTTCGGGTGGGGTCGTCCCAGACGGGAGCCGACGCCGGCGGCGAGTATGACGATACTCGTTGCCACACTTCCTCCAGGGGCGGTCTCAGGCGGTGCGCGGGGGGACGGTTGGGGCGGGCCATCGAGTGGGGGTGACTATATCACCGGCGGTGTAGGGGACCCGGCCAGCGGTCCCCGCCTCTGGAGTGTAGGGGGGCGCCGCCAGGGGATCCGCGGATGCCGGGACAGTCGCCGGCTACCCGCCGCCAGCGTCACCGCCCGACTGTCCGGACCAGGTGTGACCGTGTGTGATCGGCTGATCACGTCATCGCCGCGGGGCGGCAAGGCAGCACGCGACGTGACTACCCATCCCGGACAGGGGGTCAGGTGTCGTCGTCCCGGTCCACCTCGTGCGGCTTGGTCTCCGGGCCGTGGTAGGCGTCCAGCGCCTCCTGGATCGTGCCGTCGACGACGATCCTGCCCTTGTCGAGGAAGATGCCCCGCTTGCAGAAGCGCGTCAGTTGCGGAGCGCTGTGCGAGACCAGCACCAGCGTCCGCCCCTCGGCGAGCAGCTTGTCGATCACCTGGTAGCACTTCTGCTTGAACTCGCGGTCCCCGACGGCGAGGGCCTCGTCCACCAGCAGGATCGGGTGGGGGAGGCGGGAGACCAGCGAGAAGGCGAGCCGCACCCGCATCCCCGAGGAGTAGTGGCGCACGGGGGTGTCGATCGCGTCCCTCACCTGATCGCCGGCGAAGCTGACGATGTCGTCGAACTTCGCCCGGATCTCCTTCTTGCTCAGACCGTGGAGAGACGCGACGAGGTAGATGTTCTCGCGGCCGGTCAGGTCCCCGGAGAACCCGGCCGACAGCTGGATGAGGGGCGCCACCCTGCCGCGGACGATCACCTCACCCTCGTCCGGCTTGAGCACCCCGGCGATGAGCTTGAGCAGCGTGCTCTTGCCGGTGCCGTTACGCCCGATGATGCCGACCGTCTCGCCGGGCTGGATCTCGAACGAGATGTGCCGCAGGGGCCAGAAGGTCTCCTGCCGGAGCTGGAGGCGCTCCCGGCGGAAGGCGTGGATGACCATTTCCCGCATCCGCAGGTTGCGGCGGCGGTTCCGGACGAACTCCACGCCGAGGTTGCGGGCCTCGATGATCGGCTGGGTCACTACAACTCCTTCAGCACCGCCGACTCGAGGCGACGGAACACCAGCCATCCGAGCGCCAGGGTGGCCACGCAGCCCGTCACGCAGGTAGCCAGCAGGCCGGGGGTCGGCGCGACCGACGGGAACCACGCGGCGTGATGGAGCTCCACGATGCCAACCAGCGGGTTGGCCATGTAGACCGCCTTCGCCCACTCGGGCAGGCGGTCAGCGGTCTCCACCAGCGCCAGCGGATAGAGGATCGGCGAGCTGTAGAAGATCAGCCTGCCGATCATGCTCATGAACCGCTCGATGTCCCGCAGCATGACGTTCAGCGAGGACAGCGCCAGGGCGACGCCGGTGAGGAAGACGGCCTGGGTCAGCATCGCCAGGGGGATCACCAGCAGCCACGGCGTGAAGGGCGCCCCGACCCAGATCGCGATCAACGCGAGGATCGGCAGCCCGGCGAGGAACTCCGCCGAACGGGCGATGACCCTCCCGATCGGGAACACCTCCCGCGGCACCCGCATCGTCGTGATCAGGGCCTTCTGGCCCGTCAGCGCGCCGGTCGCCTGGTTGAGGACCCCCGAGGTCCACATATAGGAAAAGATTCCCGACATTAGGTAGAGGATGTACTGCCCCGGGGGGATCGTCCCGGCGAACGCGCCGTCCCGGCCGATCACGACGATGAAGACGAAGTAGTAGATCAGGCCGATGCCGAGAGGCTCCAGCAGCGACCAGAGATAGCCCATGAACGACTGCTGGTACTTGAGGGCGAGATCGCGGCGCACCAGGTACCACAGCACGTGCCGGGCGTGCCACAGGCCGACTGCGCTGGCGGTCACGATGCCTCCATCGGTGTCCCCTGCGCTGGCCGTCCGTCCGGCAGCGACCACACAGTTACGCGCGCACCCGTCCTCGCACGCTGCTGACGACACAGGTTAACACCCCCGCTATCATGCCGGACCATGAACCGCCGCGCCGTCGCGGAGGCCGCGCGGGCCGGGGCGTCGGCGACCTCGGCGGTCGCCGCCCTCCTGGCCCTCGCCCTGCTGGGCGGCGGGTGGTTGTGGTACGCGCTGCTCACGACGACCCTGCTCATCGCCTGGGCGGTCGAGCGCCGCCCCGAGCTGGGCACCCAGGTGCCTGCCCGCGTGCTGCTCGTGGCGGCCATCACGGGCCACGCCGTGGGAGCCGCCGGTGCGACCTGGCCAGCGGTCAGCGGTGCCCTCCTCGGCGGCGTGCTGCTGGTGGAGGGACCGGTACGCCGCCTGGCACGGCCCTGGTACCACTGCGTGAACCTCCCGGTGCGCCCCGGGGTGGCCGCGAACCTGGTGGTCGACGGCACCGCCTGGCTGGTCAACTCGGCGGCCGTGGCGCTGGTCGGCCTGGCGGCGGTGCTCGGCGTGACCGGCTGGTCCGTGCTGCTGCCGTCGGCTGCCGCCGGCGGCCTCACCGCCTGGCTCGCGGTGGACGGGGTGGGACGGTGGCGCACCGGTCACCGCGGCGAGCTCGCCCGGCTGACCCGGGAGCTGACGCGGTACGGTCCCCGGTTCCTGCTGTACTTCAGCGCGCCCCCGGGGAGCGAGTACCAGGCCCGGATGTGGCTGCCGCAGCTGGCCCGGCTGGAGGAGCCGTTCATCGTGGTGCTGGCCGAGCGGCACAACCTCGGCCCCATCGCCGCCTCGACCGCCGCTCCCGTCGTGGTCTACGAGACGTTCGAGGCGCTCGATGCCGTGATGGTCCCCAGCCTGCGGGCGGCCTTCTACGTCAACAACGGCATGAAGAACGCGCACTGCGTGCGGTACACCCGCCTGACGCACGTCCAGCTGTACCACGGCGACAGCGACAAGGCGGTGACCGCCAGCCCGCTCAACGCCATGTTCGACCGTGTCTTCGTCGCCGGCCAGGCGGCGATCGACCGGTTCGCCGCCCACGGGGTGGACATCCCGCGGGAGAAGCTGCGCATCGTCGGCAGGCCGCAGGTCGCCGCCCTCCGGGTCGCCACCGGGCACATCGGCGCCGTCCCCGACAAGGTGGTGCTGTACGCGCCCACCTGGCCCGGCGCGTACGCCGACTCCAACCACTGCTCCCTGCCGGTCGCCGAGTCGATCATCGAGGGGCTGCTGGAACGGGGCGTCACGGTCATCCTGCGCGCCCACCCGTACGCGGCGCGGGACCGCCGCTGCGCCGACCACCTGCGCCGGGCCGCGCGCCGCCTGGCCGAGGACCGCGCGCGCACCGGTCGCGCCCACCTGTGGGGCGCGGCGGCCACCACCGACCTCACCCTGTTCGAGTGCATGAACCTGTCCCACGCGATGATCTGCGACGTGTCCAGTGTCGCGTCCGACTACCTCTACACCGGCAAGCCGATGGCGATCACCGACATGACCGGCGCCGGGAGCGCGTTCGTGACGGCCTTCCCGGTGGCGAGGGCCGCCTACGTGCTTGACGCGCACGCCACCAACCTGGCGGCGGTGCTGGACGACCTGCTGGAGCGGGACCCGCTGGCCGACGTCCGGCGGGAGCTTCGCACCTACTATCTCGGCGACGCTCCGCCGGACCGGTACGCTGACACGTTCCTGGCCGAAGCCCGCCGCTGCCTGGCGGACGGCCCCGCCGGCGCAGGTGGCCCCCGGCCCCGGCCGTCGCCCGAGGAGGTCGCGGCGTGAGCTGCAACATCGTCATACTCGCCGCCGGGGTCGGCTCGCGCCTGGGCCGCCCGTACCCCAAGCCCCTCACCAGACTCGCCAACGGCGAGACCATCCTGGGTCGGGCGCTGCGCCTGCTGACCTCCAGGTTCAGCCGCCACTCGATCCACGTCGTCGTCGGGTACAAGAAGGAGATGATCATGGAGGAGGTGCCGGACGTCGGGTTCATCTACAACCAGGCGTACGGCGACACCAACACCTCCAAGAGCCTGTTGAAGGCGCTGACGATCCTCGGCCCCGGCGGCGTGCTGTGGCTCAACGGCGACGTCGTCTTCGACGAGGGCGCGCTCGACGACATGCTGCCGCGGATCGCCATGGACCGCTCGTTCGTGTGCGTCAACACCGCGCCGGTCGGGGAGGAGGAGGTCAAGTACACGCTCGACCGGGACGGTTACCTCCGCGAGCTGTCGAAGTCGGTGCGTGACGGGGCGCGCGGCGAGGCGCTGGGCATCAACTACGTGTCGGCTGAGGACCGGCCCGCACTCACCCGTCGCCTGGTGGAGTGCGACGATCTCGACTACTTCGAACGGGGGATAGGGTTGGCGATCGCCAAGGACGGCATCAAGGTGGAGCCGTTGGACCTGTCGTCGCGGCGCGTCATGGAGATCGACTTCGCCGACGACCTGACCCGCGCGAACGAGCAGCTGTGACCACACCGGCGATCCTGCGCACCCGGGCCAGGCGCGTGGCCGCGAGGGTGATCGCGTCCCGCCCGGCGTACCGCCCCCTCAGCCTCGTCCCCTCCACGGCCCTGCTGGTCGCCCGCGCGGCGTTCCGCACCGGTCGCGACGACATCCTCCGGGAGAGCCTCGACCGCCTGGCCGCGCGGGACCGCGACGGCGTCATGCCGCTGCTGCTACGGGCGGACATGCTGACCTTCCACGGGCGCTACCAGGAGGCGTTCGCCCACGCGAGGCGTGCGGCCGACCGCGATCCCGGCTCGGCCGGCGCCGCGGCGCGGACGGTGCGGCTGGGATACCGGGTCCTCGACCGGGCGGAGGCCGAGGCGGCCGCGGTGGCCGCGGTCGGCCGCTTCCCCCGGTCCACCGAGGTCATGTGGGCGGCCTCGATGGCCTGCGACAACCCGGCTCAGTACGCCAGGGTCGCGTCGGCGTGGCGGGCGGCCGCCGGCCGCCCGCTCGACCTGCTGCGGGTGGTGCGGCAGCTCGCGGTCGCCGCCGCCCGCGCGGGCGAGCTGGAGGCCGCCACCGGGTGGTACCGGGAGGCCATCGCCCACCTGCTCGACGGGGTCCGCCCACCGGCAGCCCAGGTGACCCGGCTGGGCGGGCTCGGTGCCCTCGGCGCGATCCGGGACCTGTGCCGGGTGCTCGACCGGGCGGGGATCCCGTTCTTCTTCGCCGCGGGCACCGCGCTGGGGCTGGTGCGCGACCGCCGGCCACTGGGGGAGGACGGCGACATCGACGTCGGGATCTTCGAGTCGGACTGGCGGAGAGAGGCGCTCATCGAGCTCTTCACCGCCGATCCGATGTTCGACCTGGACCTCCACCCGCAGTCGGAGAAGGTGGGCCTCCGGCACCGGGGAGGGTCGCCGGTGGACATATTCCGCTTCTACGAGGAGGACGGCCGCCTCTGGCACGACGGCGTCTTCGTCCGGTGGCACAACTCGCCGTTCCAGGTGGTCCGCCGCAGGATCGGGCGACTGGAGGTACCCCTGCCCGCGGACGCGGACCGGTACCTCACCGAGAGCTACGGGGACTGGCGCACCCGCCGCCCGTCCTTCGACGCCTTCACCGACGACGCGCCCAACATCGAGGTCACGTGGCCGGAGTACCAGCGGATGCACTTCGTGCGGCGGGCGTACCAGTTGCTGGTGCGCGGGGACCGCGCCGCCGCGGTGCGGGAGCTCACGCGCGCCGGCGAGGACCGGTTGAGCGAGAGGGTGCGATCGATGTCGCCGACCTCCCCGTCGGGGGCCGGATGACGGCGACGCGGGAACTCCGGCCGTCGCCGGGCGGGCTTGTCCGGCGTGCCCCCGCCGTCGACACCCCTCCGCCCCGACGCCCTCTCCCCGGCCGCGCTCGACGATCGACAGGCGAGGGCGGTCGTTGACCGCCGCGGGGCCGGTCGCGGACCGGTCCGCGCGGTGCACCGCCACGGTGGCGCGTCCCGGTCCGTCGGCCCGCACCGACCGGCTCCGCCCGCGGGCGGGAGCGGTGACGACCCGGCTGCCGCGGGATTCCGCGGACACCTGCGGGAGCGGGAACGGGTCCCGTACCATCGACCCGGCCGAGACGGTTTCACGTACGGGCGCCTCGGCGGGAGGTGTGCTGTGAAGGTCCTCATCACCGGTGGCGCCGGGTACATCGGCAGCACGGTCGCCTCCGCCTGCCTCGACGACGGCATCCAGCCGGTGATCCTCGACAACCTGCAGACCGGGCGGATCGAGTTCACCGCCGGCCGGATCTTCTACCAGGGCGACCTGGCCGATGGCGACCTGCTGGACCGGATCTTCGCCGAACACCCGGACATCGAGGCCACGGTCCACTGCGCGGCGCTGGTCGTCGTGCCCGAGTCGGTGGCCGACCCGCTGCGGTACTGGTCGGCCAACGTCGTCAAGACCATCTCCCTGGTGAGCCACCTGCTGCGCCTGGGGCGGCCGCGGCTGCTGTTCAGCTCCACCGCGGCGGTCTACGGCGCCGGGGAGGACTTCGCGGTGGACGAGGAGTCCCCGATCGCGCCGTCCAGCCCGTACGCGCGGACCAAGGCGGCGGTGGAGGCGATGCTGGCGGACGTGGCCGCCGCGACCCCGCTGCGCGCGCTGTCGCTGCGCTACTTCAACCCGATCGGCGCCGACCCGAAGCTGCGCACCGGGCTGCAGGTGGAGCGGCCCACCCACCTGCTGGGGAAGCTGATCGAGGCGGCGGAGACCGGCACCGAGTTCGCGTACACCGGCACCGACTGGCCCACCCGAGACGGCACGGGCATCCGGGACTTCATCCACGTCTGGGACCTCGCCACCGCCCACGTGGCCGCGTTGCGCAAGTTCGACCAGATCGTGCCGGTCGACGGCCCCGGCTACGAGGTGATCAACCTCGGCACCGGAACCGGTACCACGGTGCGCGAGATGGTGCGCGCGTTCGAACAGGTCATCGGGGAGCCGCTGCGGCAGCGGGAGACCGGCCGCCGCCCCGGCGACGTGGCCGGCGCGTACACCCGCAGCGACAAGGCGCGGCAGGTCCTGGGGTGGAAGCCGCAGCACACCATCGCCGACGGGATCCGGGACTCGCTGCGCTGGGCGAAGATCCGCCACCGGCGGCTGGGCGAGGCCGCGCCGGCCGCCCCGGCGGCGGTCGCGCCGGTGGCACCCTGAGCGCCCGCGGCCGCTCCTTCCCCGCACCGACACCCTCCGGCACCGCGTGGCCGGCGCGTCCCCGGCACCGCGTGGCCGGCGCGCGTCTCCGGCACCGCGTGGCCGCCACGCGCTGCTGTCGCCACGCGCTGCTGCCGCGACGTCGGCGGACGCCCGACGGGTCAGGGCGTCGCCCAAAACCACCTGGACTCCGACCTGGCGGGCGAAGCCGAATCACGGTCTTTTCCAGGACAAGTCGGGCGACACGGGCGAGACTTGAACCTGGTCCCTCGTCGGGGAGGAGCGGAGCCGTCGTGGACGTGTCACAGGTCGGGCGCGCCGCAGATGCCCCGCTGGTGCGGCGCAACGACTGGGGAGTGCTGCAACCACCCGCGCTGTCCCAGTGGCGTCCCACCCGTTCGGTCAGCGTCGTCGTCCCCGCGTACCAGTGCCAGGAGTTCGTCGACCTCGCCCTGGCCGCGTTGAGCCGCCAGACCTACCCGGCCGCGCTCATGGAGGTGGTGGTGGCCGACGACGGGTCCGAGCCGCCGATCAAGGTGCCGTCGCTGGCGCCGGCCAACACCCGCATCGTCCGCGTGCCCGACCTGTCCCGCGGGTGGGGCCGCGCC
>VSBZ01000216.1:0-4013 GCA_047459215.1 Micromonosporaceae bacterium
GGGTCGCGGAGGAGAAGGTCCTGGCCTACATGCTCGGCCCTGGGCGGGACGGGGTGGCGGCCCGGCGCGCCCGCTCCCAGGTCACCCTCCTGCGGCGGGTCGCCATCGCGGTGGTGGTCCTGGTGGCCGTCGGCGCGGGGCTGTCGACCTTCGAGACCGTGCGGGGGCTCGGCACCAGCGTGCTGGCCTCCGCCGGGCTGCTGGGGGTGGTCGGCGGTCTGGCCGCCCAGTCCACCCTGAGCAACCTGTTCGCGGGGATGCAGCTTGCCTTCGGGGACCGGTTGCGGATCGACGACGTGGTCGTGGTCGAGGGGGAGTGGGGCCGGGTGGAGGAGCTCACGCTCGGCTACGTGGTGATACGGATCTGGGACGAGCGCCGCATGATCCTGCCCACCTCGTACTTCACCACCACCCCGTTCGTCAACTGGACCCGCAGCGGCGCCGACATCCACGGCACCGTGGAGCTGGACGTCGACTGGACCGTGCCGGTCGCGGAGCTGCGTGAGGAGCTGCGTCGGTACGTCAGCCAGCACCCGCTGTGGGACGGGCGGTCGGTGAGCCTGCAGGTGACCGAGGCGACCGGGGGACGGGTCCGGGTGCGGGCGTTGCTCAGCGCCGCGGACGGCGGGAAGATCTGGGGCCTGCGCTGCGACGTGCGCGAGCACCTGGTCGAGTGGGTGCGCACCCGCCATCCGCAGGCGCTGCCGCGGACCCGGACCGAGCTGACCGTGGTCAGCGACCCCCCGGACGAGGCGCCGCCGGCCCCGCACGACCGTCACGCGCCCACGCGGGAGGAACCCGACCGGCAGCCGCCCGAGCCGAGGCGGCCGTCGGCGAGGCGACCGGGCACCTGACCCGACGGACGCCGCGGCCGGACACCTGACACACCGGGCACGGCGGAGCCGCCGACGCGAGAACCCGGCGCCGCCCGCGTAGCATCCGCCTATGCGATCCCCCCGTACCGCGGCGGCCGCGGTCCTCCTCGTGTCGACGCTGTGGCTCACCTCCTGTACCGGAGACCAGGACCTTCCGGACGACGCCGACCAGGTGCTGGCCGGCGCGGTCGACGCGATGGCCGACCTGCGGACCGTCCGGCTGCGCGTGCAGGCCGACACCGACGTGGCCGAGCTGCCGGTACGGCGCGTGGAGGCACAGGTCACCCGCACCGGCGACGCCGCCGGCACCGCCCAGGTCGAGCAGTTCGGCCAGCTCGTGGAGGTGACGTTCGTGGTGGTCGGCGACGCGTTCCACTACCAGGTGCTCGGCGGGTGGCAGAAGGGCTCGCGGGCGGAGGCGGCGGCCCTGTACGACCCGTCGGCGATCCTCGATCCCGACCGGGGTGTCGCGCACCTGCTGCGGACCCTCACCGATGCGCGGGTCGAGGGCGAGGACGAGGTGGCGGGTGTGCGCACCTGGCGGGTGACCGGCGGGCTCGCCCGGGAGGCGGTGGCCACACTGCTGCCCGGCGCCCCGGAGGGCGTCACCGGGACGCTGTGGATCGGCGTCGAGCGCCCGCTGCTGCACCGGGTGCGGGTCGAGCTGCCCGACGGCGCGGGGCCGGTCACGGTCGACCTGTTCGACCACGACGCGCCCGCGGACATCCGTGAGCCCTGACCGCCCGGCCGGCGCGCCGTCGCGGGCGCGACCGGACCCGCCGCTCGCCCGGCTGGCCCGGCCGGTCGCGGTCGGGGTCGGGGGTGTCGCCACGCTGCTGGCCGCGCTCGACGCCTACGTCGTGGTCACCCTCCTGGTGGAGATCGTCACCGACCTGGCCGTGCCGGTGAACCGGCTGGAACGCGCCACCCCGCTGGTCACCGGCTACCTGCTCGGCTACGTCGCGGGCATGCCGCTGCTGGGTCGGCTGTCCGACCGGTACGGGCGGCGGCCGCTGCTGTACGCCTGCCTGCTCGGGTTCGCCGTCGGGTCGGCGCTGACCGCCACGGGTGCGACCGTGCCGGTGGTGGTCGCCGGCCGGCTGCTGCAGGGCCTGGCCGGCGGCGCCCTGCTGCCGGTCACCCTCGCTCTGGTCGCCGACCTGTACCCGGAGGGACGGCGCGGGGTCGCCCTGGGATGGGTGAACGCCGCCCAGGAGGTCGGCGCGGTGCTCGGACCGCTGTACGGGGCCGGCCTGGCCGCGGTGGTCGGCTGGCGGGGCGTGTTCTGGGTCAACCTGCCGCTGGCGGCGCTGGCCGCGGTGCTCGTGCACCGGCTGGTGCCGGCGGCCCGGCCGGCGCCCTCCGACCGTCCCCGCGTCGATCTCCTCGGCGGCGCCCTGCTGGCTGCCGCGCTCGCCCTGCTCGTGGCGGGGCTCTACCACCCGCGGCCGGAGGAGGCGGTCCTGCCGCCGTGGGGACCCGCCGCCCTGGCGGCCGCGGTCGCGGGCTTCGTCGGCTTCGGCTGGCACCAGGCGCGGGCGCGGGTGCGGCTGCTGGACCCGACCGGGGTGCACCCGCGGCCCCTGCTGGCGGCACTGGGCGCGAGCCTGCTGGCCGGGGCCGCCCTGCTGGTCACGCTCGTCGACGGTCAGCTGCTCGCCCAGACGGTGCTGGGCCGCGACGCGGTCGGCGGCGCGTTGCTGCTGGTCCGGTTCCTGGCGGCCCTGCCCGTCGGCGCGGTGGTCGGCGGGCTGCTGCTGCGCCGCCTGGGCGACCGCACCGTCGCGGCCGGCGGCCTGGCGATGGCGGCCCTGGGGTACGTGCTGGTGGCCGGCTGGCCGGCGGACCTGCTCGCCGCCCGGCACGAGCTGGGGCCGCTGTCCCTGCCCCGGGTGGACGTGGACCTGGCCCTGGCCGGCTTCGGTCTGGGGCTGGTGATCCCGCCGCTGTCCGCCGCGGCGCTGCGGGCCGTGCCGGCCGCCTCCCACGGCGTGGCCGCCGCGCTGGTCGTGGTCGCGCGCATGGTGGGGATGCTGGTGGGCGTCGCCGCGCTGTCCGCCTGGGGACTGAACCGGTTCCACCGGCTCACCGCGGACCTGGTCCCACCCCTGGGGCTGGGCATGACCCCGGAGGAGTTCGAACGGGCCTCGGAGGCGTACGCGCAGGCGGTGCAGGCGGCGCTGCGGACCCAGTACGCCGAGATCTTCGCGATCACGGCCGGGTTGTGCGCCCTGGGTGCGGTGGTGGCGCTCGCGCTGCCCGGCCGGGTCCGCCCCCGCGCCCCCGCGCCGGCGTGACCGGCCGGTCCGCCCCGCCATGCGGCCGCCTCGGCCAGCCGGCGTGACCGACCGGTCCCGCCGTGCGGCCGCCTCGGCCGCCACCCCGCCACCCGCCGCCGCGGCCTCCGGCGGCGGCCCCAGCAACCGCAGTGACATCCCCGGACGACTGGACCGAAGCAGAGCGGGTATGCTTACGTCGGGTTTTTCGGTATGTGGTCTGCGCGCCCGCTCCGTCCGACGGACGCCAGCACCGCTGCGCGAAACCGGCCGGATGGCCATTGCAGCGTGCGAGGCCGTCACCGACAGGTAGGTAGAGGAGCAGGAGAATGGCGCAGGGCACGGTCAAGTGGTTCAACGCGGAGAAGGGTTTCGGCTTCATCGCGGTGGACGGTGGGGGAGCGGACGTCTTCGTTCACTTCTCCGCGATCGACGCGACCGGTTACCGGACGCTGGAGGAGAACCAGCGGGTCGAGTTCGAGATCACTCAGAGCCCCAAGGGTCCCCAGGCGGATAAGGTACGGGTCATCTGAGCGCAACCGGTCGTGGCGCGGCGCGGGTCGCCGCGCCACGACCGGTTCACCTCCCGGACACCCCGCCCACCCGGGCGCCATGACACCATTGCGTAGCGGCGATGAGTATCAGTAGCGGAACGCGGAGTACCAGGACCGGAACGCGCACGGCGGTGTCCACGCTCGAGCAGCTGTGGCACCTGGCGGTGGACACCCTCGACGACAACTGGTGGTACGACCACACGGTCCCGTCTCAGGCCCTCTACCCGCACCAGTGGAGCTGGGACACCGGGTTCACCGCCATCGGGCTGGCCCACGTCGCGCCCGACCGCGCCTGGCACGACCTGCGC
>VSBZ01000217.1:0-4006 GCA_047459215.1 Micromonosporaceae bacterium
GACCTGGGCGCCACCGAGGTCGAGGTGCGCATGGACTCCAAGCTCGTCATCGAGCAGATGAGCG
The DNA here is from genome assembly GCA_047459215.1 of Micromonosporaceae bacterium. Classification (GTDB taxonomy): domain Bacteria; phylum Actinomycetota; class Actinomycetes; order Mycobacteriales; family Micromonosporaceae; genus Natronosporangium. Next base: position 65 of record VSBZ01000217.1, read on the forward strand.
GCCGGTGGAAGATCCGGCACCCGGGCCTGCGCCCCCTGGCGGCGCGCGCCGCCGAGCTCGCCGGTCGGTTCGAACGGGTGACCTGGCGGTGGGTGCCGCGGGAACGCAACCGGGACGCCGACCGCCTCGCCAACCAGGCGATGGACCTCGCCGAGCGGGGCCTGGGAAAAGCCGGACCGCCGCCGGCCGGGGCTGAGCCGGCGCCCGGTGTGGCGCCGGCCGGGCCGGCGGCCGAGGCGGACGCGGCGGCGGGCCCGGTCGAGCCGGCGACCGGGGCGGGGCCCGCGGCGGCCGGGGTCGCCGGGCCGCAGCGGGTCGTGGCACCGGGCGCCGGATGGGCGCCGCCGACCGGGGTACCGACCAGGCTCGTGCTGGTGCGCCACGGGGCGACCGGGCACACCGCCGAGCGGCGCTGGTCGGGTCGCGGCGACGTGCCACTGTCCCCCGAGGGGCGCGCCCAGGCGGAGGCGGTCGCCCGCCGGGTGGCGCGGCTGGCGCCCCGGGTGGCGGCCGTGGTGACCTCTCCGCTGACGCGCTGCGTGGACACCGCGGCCGCGATCGCGGCGCGGACCGGTGACCCGCCGGTGGTCACCGACGCGGACCTCGTCGAGTGTGACTTCGGACAGTGGGAGGGGCTGACCGTCGAGGAGATCGCCCGCCGGTGGCCGTCCGACCTCGCGGCCTGGCAACGGTCCACCGCGGTCGCGCCGCCGGGCGGCGAGTCGCTGCGGCGGGTCGCCACCCGTGTGCGCCGCGCCGTGACGCGGCTGCGGACGGCGTACCCCGGCGAGACCGTCGTCGTGGTCTCCCACGTGACCCCGCTCAAGCTCATGCTCCGCGACGCCCTGGCCGCCGGGGACGGTCTGCTGCACCGGCTGTTCCTCGACCCGGGCGGGATCAGCGTGGTCGACTCGTACCCGGACGGGGTGGTGGCGGTACGGGCCGTCAACGACACCGCCCACCTGAGCGGTGGCGCGTCGGCCGGTGGGGCGGCACAGTCGTAAGCGTGGGACGCGGCGACGGTTACTACTGGTGCGTCCGGCACGACCGGGTGGAGTCCGGCGACGACCGGTGCCGGGCGGCGTACCGGCTCGGTCCGTTCGAGACCGTGGCCGAGGCCGAACGCGCGCTGGAGACGGTGCGCGAGCGCAACCAGCGGTGGGACGAGGAGGACGCCCGCTGGTACGGCGAGGCCGACTAGGCCCGCCCGTGCCGCAAGGGTGCGACGGCGAACGGTGCCGGACGCGCCCGTCCGGCTCCCACCGCAGGTCCGTGACCGGTGAGGCGGCCCTGACACCCCGGCCCGCCCGCACCGGCGGCCGCGCGGGCAGCGGGCCGTCAGGAGAAGGTGTCCACCAGCAGGACGAGGCCGACGACGGTCCCGAGGATGACGATCGTGGCCTTCCAGACCCGGTTCGGCAGCAATCGGGCCACCCTCGCGCCGCCGTACCCGCCGACGATGGTGGCGGGCGCGACCACCGCGACCGAGACCCAGTCGACCGGCCCGAACAGGGCGAAGACCAGGACCGTGACCAGGCCGACCACCAGCGACGTGAGGTTCTTCAGCGCGGTGACCCGGGCCAGCGACTCGTCGAGGACCAGGGCGATGAGGGCCACCAGCATGACGCCGAGCGCCGCACCGAAGTAGCCGCCGTAGACCGAGGCGAGCCCGACCGACGCGTGCAGGGTCACGGTGCCGCGGCGGGGTGACATCGTCGCCGGGTGGCCCACCAGCTGCCGCAGCCGGTCCTGGAAGGCGAGGATCGCCGCCGCCCCCAGCACCAGGAACGGCACCACGACCTCGAACGACCGGGGCGGTGCCACCAGCAGGATCGCGCAGCCGGTGGCGCTGCCGACCGCCGCGGTCACGAGCACGCCGCGGGCACGGCCACCCTGGCCGACCAGGTCGTACCGGCTGCCGATCACCGAGCCCAGGTAGCCGGGGGAGACGGCGATCGAGTTGGTGACGTTCGCCGCGACCGGGGGCAGCCCGACGGCGAGCAGGGTCGGGAAGGTCACCAGGGACCCGCCGCCGGCGACCGCGTTGATGGTGCCGGCGGCCAGGCCCGCGGCGACCAGCAGCGCGATCTCCCCCAGGTCCATGGCGCCGTCAGCCTACGGTCTCGCGCCGTCGCAGGCCCACCCGGGTGGCGGCGTACCATTGATCCGGCGGATGAGTCGGCCGGGCGGCCGCGTCGGCGGGGTGATCCCCGCCGCCGAGGAACGTCCGGACTCCATAGGGCAGGGTGGTTGCTAACGGCAACCCGGGGTGACCCGCGGGAAAGTGCCACAGAAAACAGACCGCCGGTCGTACGACCGGTAAGGGTGAAACGGTGGGGTAAGAGCCCACCAGCACCCCGGGTGACCGGGGTGGCTCGGCAAACCCCACCCGGAGCAAGGCCAAGAGGGCCGCTGCGGCGGCCCGCGCAGGCGCTTGAGGATGGCCCGTCCGATGCCTGCGGGTAGGCCGCTAGAGCCTGCCGGTGACGGTAGGCCGAGATGGATGGCCGCCCACCGTGGCGCCGCAAGGCGCGCGGGGACAGAATCCGGCGTACAGGCCGACTCGTCCGCCTCGTCCAGTCCACGTCGGGTGGCGGCACCGACCGGCCGCGGCGGAGTCGCCTGCCACCCGGGTCGGCGGCCGCGACCGCTGTGTCACCGTCGAGGACGTGCCCCCGGGCTGCGGACCGGCCAGCGTGGCCGTCGGGGGCGGTTGTCGCCGCCAGGCTTCTCGTCAGCGCTCAACGACGCTGCTTGCGGTCTCACCGCGGCGTTCCGGCGCCTTCGCCGCATCCTGCCCGCCGCCGTGACACCTGCCCGTCGCAGTTTGGCGTCATGAGAGCTTGACAAGGCGGCATTGATGATGTCATAGTGACGTCATGCGAAGCCACGACCTCTACACCACCGCCCATGCCGAGCACATCCAGCGCACCCGCCGCGAGGCGGCCGACGAGTATCGGCTCCAGCGCCTGGCTCGCCGCCACCGGCGCGGTTGTTGATCAGGACTTTTCTCCACCAGCGGGGGCGAGCGGCCCCGGCGTCCAGCAGGGCGCCGGGGCCGCTCGTATGTCCGCAACGGCTACCTGTGCCCCTCCGGCAGGGCGACGTCGACGCCGTACCAGGTCGTCGGGTCGTCCCAGGTCGCCGGCTCGATGCCGGCGACCAGCCGGTCCAGCTCCTCCGGCGTCAGGCCACCGCAGCCGATGCTGATGGTCAGACCGCCGAGGTCGACCTCGCACCGCCGGCCGTCGATCAGGTCGGCGTAGCGGGCCGGGTACCCGGCGATGGTGGTGACCCGCCAGTTCCAGCCGCGATCGGTGATCATCGGGACGTCTTCGATGGTGATGTCCATCCCCCGCTCCTCGTCGACGCTCATGAACTGCCAGGAGGAGCTGCGGTGCCCGGGCCGGGCGACGTTCTGTGACACGGCGAGCGTCCGCAGGTCCGGCGGAAGGTAGCCCAGGCGGTACGGAACCTTGGCCGGGTACGGCTCGGTGAACCGCACCGCTCGGGCCAGCCGCTGCAGGTCAGCCTCGGACAGCGGCGCCGCGGCGCCGAGCACCGCCCACGCGTCCTCGCCGTACTCCCACCGCAGCACACTGCTCTGACCGTCGGTCGAGTACCACGCGGCCGCGCCACCGACCTCCGTCGGCACCGGCGAGAGGGTGACGTCCCACCCCGGCGCCTCGCCGGCGACGACGACCGCGTGACCGGGCTGATGGACGATCAGCTGGACGATCGGCTCAACCTCGACCGGCAGGTCCCGCGCCCGCACGAGGAACGCCTGGACCTCAGGGGTGACCGTCACGGGTTCGAACTCCACCCCGTCGACGGTGCCCGCGGCCACGGTGAACGAGTACGGCGGGCGCTGGGCGACCAGGTCGGCGGGTGGCACGGCCGGCACCGGCGGGGTGGCGGGCGACGGGACCGGCGGAGTGGCTG
>VSBZ01000218.1:0-3964 GCA_047459215.1 Micromonosporaceae bacterium
GCCGGCCTCGACCGGGCGGCGCGGCGTGGGGGTGCCCGGCACGCCGTGGCCGATCCGCAGCACCATCTGCGGCGGGCCGGACCGGCCCAGCGCCACCCGCAGCTGCTCGCGGGCGGTCTCCACCTCCACCGGTTGCGAGATCATGGAAGCGGCCAGGCCGTCGTCGGTGGCGGTCAGCAGCACCCGTTGCAGGATCTGGCCGGCGTGCACCTGGTCCGCGGGGGTGTCCCCGGCCGTGCCCAGCACCGCCACGAGGGGGTGGGTCTCCGACTGGGGCACCGGGTCCCGGGAACGGGAGGAGAACGGCCGTGCGGGCAGCAGGTCCTGCGGCCCGGGACGCGGTCCGCCGGCCGACTCGGGAACCCCGTCGACGTGGCCGTCGCCGCCGTCCGGCCGGGTCCAGGCCATGAGCTCCGCCCGGTACGCCTCGTCGCGCATGAGCAGTGCGTCGGCCGCGCGGGCGATGTGCCCGAGGGCCTCCAGCGGACCGGTGCCGATGAGCAGCTCCAGCCACCCGCCCTCGGTCTGCGCGGCGCTGACCAGCCGGCGGCGCGACTCGGCCGGCACCGGGTCGGGGAAGAACGGCTCCCGGTTGCTGTGCCGCCGCCAGATCGCCCGCCACAGCCGCTGCTCCTCGTCGCTGGCGGGACGCTCGCCGGTGACCTCCACCACCGCCAGCAGGTCCGGGTCGTCGGGCGCCGGTACGAGCCGGACCCGCGGCTGGCGCCCCTGCACGGCCACGGCGAGGCGCAGGTTGTACACCGCGGCGCCCACGGACATCCGGGCACCCCATCCGGTGGGGTCGCTGGCGGGCAGCCGACGCTTCGGGTCCACCCGCACCTCGATGGCGTCCTGGCGCATCCGGAAGCGCCACGGCTGCGTGTTGTGCAGCGACGGCGCGCGGATGGCCGCCTCTACAGCGGCGATGTAGTCGACCGGCATCGGTCCCTCCTCGTCCCACCACCGTGGGGCGACACCCGCGCGGCGCGGAAGGGCCATTGGACCCTCTTCGGACTCCTCAAGGTCCCGGGTCGGGCCGCGGCTCCGGCCGGCCGGCGGCGCCGAACCGCCGGTACGCGGTGCGGAGCCGCGCGGTCAGCTCCTCGCCGCCGAGCGCGGCCGGCGGGATGGGCAGCTGGCGCAGCAGCAGGTCGACCTCTGTCGGCAACGTGGATGGCCGTTCCGGCTGCGGCACGGGCGGCACCCAGAAGCGGTCGGCCACCTCGGCCAGGGCCGGGCTGGTGATGCCGGCGAGCGCGACCGCCGCCCCGACCGCCGGCACCGCCCCGGTCGCGCCCGCGCCGGCCGCACCTGCGCCGGTCGCGTCCCGGCCGGCGGCGTCCCGGCCGGTCGCGTCCGACCCGGTCGCCTCGTGGCCGGCCTCCTCCCGTCCGGCGGCTCCGCCGCCGCGCCGCACCCGCAGGCGGGCCAGCAGCTCCTGGCGCGACCGGCCCCGCCAGTGCAGGATCCGGAACGGGTCGTCGTCGAACGCCTCCGCCAGCAGGTAGAACGTCGCCGCCACGTGCTTGCACGGCACGGCCGGGTCCGGGCAGGAGCACGACATCCGCAGGTCGGCCTGGACCCGCGGGAACAGCGGGGCGCCGCTGGCGGCGAACACCTCCTCGATGTCGGGGGGCATCTGTCCGGACAGCAGCCGGGCGGCGTAGATCGCCTGCCGGGCCAGGGCCTGCTCGGCCGCGGCCCAGGCGCGGTCGGGCAGCGGCGCCAGGCCGATGCGGACCCGGTACGGCTCCGGCCGCGACCCCTGCACCGTGGCCGTCACCTCGCCGGCGGAGATCTCCAGTGCCAGCACCTGGCCCCGCCGGGCGTACGCGCGACCGCGCGCCAGCCGGCCGTGCAGCCCGAACGACTCCAGCACCTCGATGAACCGGCGCGACCACCAGGACCGGCCGATGGTGCCGCGGCGGGTGCGCGCCCGGATGCCACCCTCCACCCGGACCGGTGCCGACCGGGGCGGGAAGCCGCCCTGCCACGCGTTCACTCCACCACCGCCCCCGCCTCGAGCGTGAACAGCTCCCGTAGCTGGGCGGTGGACAGCTCGGTGAGCCACTGTTCCCCGGTGCCCACGACCTTGCCGGCCAGTGCCCGCTTGTCCCGGATCATGGCGGACACCTTCTCCTCCACGGTGCCGGCGCAGACCAGCTTGCGCACCTGGACCGTGCGGCGCTGGCCGATGCGGAACACCCGGTCTGTGGCCTGGTCCTCCACCGCCGGGTTCCACCACCGGTCCAAGTGGATGACGTGGTTGGCCGCGGTCAGGTTGAGGCCGGTCCCGCCGGCCTTCAGCGACAGGACCATCAGCGCGGGTGCGTCCGGCCGACCGGACTGGAACCTCGCCACCAGCTCGTCACGCGCCCGTTTGGGCATCCCGCCGTGCAGCCACCCGACCTCGCGGCCGAACCGGGCGGAGAGGTGACTGCGCAGCATCGCACCGAACTGCGCGTACTGCGTGAACACCAGCGCCTTCTCCCCGCCGGCGAGCACCTCCTCGAGGATCTCCTCCAACCGGGCGAGCTTGCCCGAGCGTCCCGCCAGGCGGCTGCCGTCGCCGAGCAGGTGGGCGGGGTGGTTGCACACCTGCTTGAGCTTGGTCATGGTCGCCAGCACCAGGCCCCGGCGCTCCATGCCGTCGCTGCCGGCGATGCGCGCCAGCATGTCGTCCACCACCGCCTGGTAGAGCGTGGCCTGCTCGGCCGTGAGGTTGCAGACCACCTCCATCTCGAACTTCTCCGGCAGGTCGGGAGCGATCCGCCGGTCGGTCTTCATGCGGCGGAGGATGAGCGGCCCGGTCAGCCGCCGCAGCCGGCTGGCGGCCCGCTCGTCGCCGTGCCGCTCCACCGGTTCGGCGTACCGCCGGCGGAACCGCTCGGCCGGCCCGAGCAGGCCGGGGTTGGTGAACTCCAGGATGGACCAGAGGTCGGCCAGGCGGTTCTCCACCGGCGTGCCGGTCAGGGCCAGCCGGTGGCGTGCGGGCAGCGAGCGGACCGCTGCCGCCTGGCGGGTCGCCGCGTTCTTGATCGCCTGCGCCTCGTCGACCACCACCCGGTGCCAGTCGATCCGCCGCAGCGTGTCGACGTCCCGGGCGACCAGGCCGTAGGTCGTGATCACCAGGTCGGCGCCGGACACGGCGGCGGCGAAATCCGGGCCGCGGGTCCGCTCGGCACCGTGGTGCACGTGCACCCGCAGGCCCGGTACGAACCGCGCCGCCTCCCGCTGCCAGTTGCCCACCAGCGACATCGGACACACCAGCAGGGTGGGACCGGCGTGGTCGCTGGCGATGAGCGCCAGCGTCTGCGCGGTCTTGCCCAGGCCCATGTCGTCGGCGAGGACGCCGCCCAGACCGACCCGTTCCAGGAACCGCAGCCAGGCCAGCCCGCGACGCTGGTAGGGGCGCAGCGTGCCGGCGAAGCCCGGCGGTTCGGCCGCCGGCTCCAGCCGCCGGTCGGCGTCCCCGGACAGCAGGTCGCCCAGCCAGCCGTCGGCCCGCACCCCGGTGACCGGCAGGCCGCCGGGCCCGTCGTGCTCACCGGCGGCCAGCCGCAGCAGGTCGGCGACGGTCACCTCGCCCGGCCCGGCCGCGCGCAGCGCGGCGAGACCGGCGGCGATCCGCTTGGGATCCACCTCCACCCACTGGCCGCGCAGCCGCACCAGTGGTGCCTTCAGCCGGGTCAGCTCCTCCAGCTCGGCGGCGGTCAGCGGTTCGTCGCCCAGCGCCAGCCGCCACTCGAACCGGACCAGGGCCTCGCGCCCCACGCCCGTGGGGGTGCCGACCTGGCCGGGCTGGGTGGCGGTGGTCCTGGCCACCGCCTGCGCCCCCAGGCGCGCCGCCGGTCGGGTCCACCAGGACGGCAGCAGGACGCCGAAGCCGGCGGCCGCCAGTACCGGCGCGCCCCGCACGAGGAAGTCGTGGACGCCGGCGGTGTCCAGCCGCAGCGCGGTGGGC
>VSBZ01000219.1:0-3954 GCA_047459215.1 Micromonosporaceae bacterium
GCCCCTGGACGAGATCGTCTCTGGCGCGCTCGCGCCCATGGCCGCCGGCGCGTCACCCGCGGTCAAGGTCCTCGTCGACCCGGCCGCCACCGGTCGGCGCCCCACCCGTACCACCCCGGGCCAGGAGGGATGAGCATGGCTCACCACCCCACCCGGCGGGGTGGCCGTGACCGCGACCCTGCGCCGGCCGCGGTCGATCTTCCACCACGGGGCACCCTGAAGGACGTGGCCGCCGCGGCCGGAGTGCACCCGTCCACGGCCTCGCGTAGCTTGGACCCCACCCAGGCGTTCCGGGTACGGGCCGAGACCCGGCAGCGGGTGCTCGCCGCCGCCGCCCAGCTCGGCTACCGGCCCCACCGGCTGGCCGGCAGCCTGCGGCGGCAACGCACCTCCACCGTGGGCGTGCTCGTCGCCGACTACGAGACCGCGATCCACGCCGAGCTGCTGCGCGGCATCAGCACCCGCCTGGAGCGCGACGGGTACGTCCCGATCTCCCTGGAGACGCAGGACCGGCACGACCGGCTGCTGACCAGCATCCGGATCCTCGTCGAGCACCGGGTCGACGGGGTCATCACCGCCGCCACCCGCAAGCAGGATCTCGGCGCCCTGCGCGACCTGGTCCGCTCGGGCACGCCGGTGGTCATGGCGGTGCGGTACTTCCGCGGCGCGGGCATCCCGATCGTGGCCAACGACGACCTGCGCGGCGGCGCGCTCGCGGCCGAGCACCTGGTCCGGCTGGGACACCGCCACCTCGCCCAGCTGCACGGGCCCGACGACGTCGAGCCGTTCAACGAGCGCAGCCTCGGCTTCCGCAGCGTGCTGTCACGCGCCGGCCTGCCGGACCCCGACCCGGTCGCCTACGCCGACACGCCCACCGTCGAGGAGGGGCGGCGGCTGATGCACCTGGTGCTGGAGCGGTCCACGCCGCGGCCGACGGCGGTGTTCGCCCACAACGACCTGATCGCGATCGGTGCGATCGAGGCCCTGCACGAGGCCGGGCTGAGCTGTCCCGGGGACGTGTCCGTGGTCGGCTACAACGACATGCCGCTGACCGAGCACCTCGTGCCGTCGCTGACCACCGTCCGGATGCCCACCGTGGAGGTCGGTCGGGTGGCGGCGGAGACTCTGCTCGAGCTCATCCACGACCGCGACCGTGCGCCGGTGTCGATCACCCTGGAGCCGCAGCTGGTCGCCCGCGCCTCCACCGCCCCGCCCCGCGCACGGTCCTGAACCGGTCCGCCGGGCGCCGAGGCAGCCCTTTAGGCGGCCTGACCTCCGGATCACCGACACCCAGTCCCGCGGCCCGCGTCACCCTCCGGCAGACGCCGCCGCGTACGGCCGCCGGTGCCGCGCCCTGGGGCGGTCCGCGCCGCCCGCGCTCAGCCGGTGGCGGGGAACTCCGAGGCGGCCGCCGCCCGTTGCCGGAGCAGCGCCCGCTCGTGCCGGGTCGGTGCCAGCTCGGCGGCCCGCTCCAGCTCCTCGGCGGCCTCGGCGTGCCGGCCGAGGCGTTGCAGAGCCTCGGCGCGGACGGCGCCGTACAGGTGGTAGCGCGCCATGCGCGGATCGTCGCGGATCGCGTCGAGCGCCGACAGCGCCGCCTCCGGGCCGTCGGCATGCAGCAGCGCCACCGCCCGGTTCACCTCCACCACCGGGGACGGGGCGATCTGGGCCAGCGCGTCGTAGAGCGCGACGATCGTCTCCCAGTCGGTCTCGGCGAACGTCCGCGCGCGGGCGTGGCAGCCGGCGATCGCCGCCTGCAGCGTGTACGGGCCCAGCGGCCGGCGCAGGCTCATCGCCCGCCGGAGCGCCGCCAGCCCGTGCGCGATCAGCGTCCGGTCCCACCGTGACCGGTCCTGGTCGGCCAGCAGCACGGGCTCACCCCGCGGCCCGGTCCGGGCGGCGAACCGTGACGCCTGCAGCTCCATCAGCGCGACCAGGCCGTGGACCTCCGGCTCCTTGGGCAGCAGGCCGGCCAGCCGCCGGCCCAGCCGCATGGCCTCCTCGGCCAGGTCCTGCCGCACCCAGCGGTCGCCGGAGGTGGCCGCGTAGCCCTCGTTGAAGATGAGGTACACGACCTCCAGCACCGCGGACAGGCGGGCGGGCAGGTCCGCCTGCCGGGGCAGCTCGAACGGCACCCGGGCCTCGGCCAGGGTGCGCTTGGCGCGGGAGATCCGCTGCCCCATCGTGGCGGTCGGCACCAGGAACGCCCGGGCGATCTCCTCGGTGCTCAACCCACCCACCATGCGCAGGGTCAGCGCCGCCCGGGACTGGCGGGGCAGCACCGGGTGGCAGGCGACGAACATCAGCGCGAGGATGTCGTCGCCCACCGCCCCGGCGCTGCCCGACGCCGTGCCGGGCACCCCGGTGCCGGCGTCGCCGACCGGGTCGGCGACGAGCCCCGTACCGGCCAGGGGGTCGGTCGCGAGCCGGGCGTACCTCTCCTGGCGGCCCCGCTCCCGGCGGATGGTGTCGATCGCCTTACGCCGGGCGACCGTCATCAGCCAGGCGGCCGGGTTGTCCGGCACACCCTCGACCGGCCACTGCTGCAGGGCGCTGGCGAACGCCTCCTGGGCGATGTCCTCGGCCAGGCCGACGTCCCGCACCAGGCGGGTCATCGCGACGACCACGTTGGCCGACTCCATCCGCCAGACCGCCTCGACCGTACGCCGGACGTCCATGCCCGCTGCCCCGCCGTCCGTGCCGGCTCAGCTCTCGCCGTGCCGGGCGCGGACCTCCTGGCGGATCCGGTTCTCCCGTTGGCGCACCTGCGGGGTGTACGCCTCGCCGAAGTCGCTCTCCTCGTGGTACGGCCGGATCTCGAGCACCTGGTAGGTCCCGTCCGGGTTGGTCGGGCACTGCTTGGCCCACTCGATCGCCTCTTCCAGCGAGCTGACCTGCCAGATCCAGTACCCGCCGACGACCTCCTTCGCCTCCGGTGAACGGACCGTCGACCACCGAGGTGGTGCCGCCCTCGAAGATCACCTTCGCGCCTTCGGAGCTGGGCTTGAGGCCGTCCCCGTCGAGCAGGATCCCCGCCCCGGCGAGCCGACCTCGTCACCGTGGGGAACGCCGCGGTCGGCCCGCGGACCCGCCGCGTCCACGTTCAGGTTCGGCACCGCGGCCCCGCCGCGCCCCCGACCGGGGGCGCGGCGGGGTACCGCGGACGGCAACCCGTCCGGGCACCCGCCGGTCCGGTCGCCGAGGACCCGCTCGACGCGGCCGACCCCATCGTGGCGATGGTGAGCCTCGCGGTCCGAGACCGTCTCAACTCCTCCCACGCCCTCAGGTACCCGTTCCCGTCCGGCGGGTGCATCGTCAGGATCGCCCGCGGCGCCGCTGCGGCACAGAGTCCAAGGACCCGACCCGAGCGGGCACAACAGCCGTACCCGCCGCGTCACCGCTCCCGTCGGCGAGCCGGCGCGGTGGCGGGACCGGGCGCGTGGATCCCTCCGCGGCGCGAGGTAGTGGCCGCCCCGACGTCGCGGGGAACCGGATCGACCCGGCCACGGTGCGGCTGGAGGGCATGCCGGTCGCGCGGCTGCTCGGCCTGTGGCTGACGGTGCGCGGCGACTTCAACCGCGACGGCGTGGCGGACCTGCTGGTGCTCATCGACGACGTGGCCGGCGCCATCCCGCCCGGGACGACCACCGCCACGCTCACCGGTGAGACGTCCGACGGGACCCGGTTCGCGGGTTCCGACACATCATCCTCCTACGGTGACCCTCCTCTGGTGGTGCGTCGGGACAGGTTCCCGGCGGAGGGGTCCGGGGTCCGGGGTCCGGGGCCCGGGCGTACGCCCGGGCCCCGGACACGTGCACCGGGCACCGCACCGCAGCCGGCAGCCTGTCACAGGCGGCAGCTCGGTATCCGCGTCGGCAGCCCGCCGGTCGGTGGCTCACCAGGTGCAGGCCGGCATCGCCGTCGGCTCAGCCGCCAGCTCAACGGCCGGTAGCC
>VSBZ01000050.1:0-23722 GCA_047459215.1 Micromonosporaceae bacterium
GGTCGCCACGAGGTGCGCGACCCGGTCCTCCTCCGGGGTGCCGGCCAGTGCCCCTCCGAGGTGGTCGGCGAGCAGGTCCCAGTCGACCGCCCCGCCACGGGTGGCGCCGTGCCCGTCCGGCGGCCCGGTCCCGTTCACCGTTCACCCCCCTCCGGCACCGACCTCGACGTCGATGGGACGGCGGGCCCGAGCTCCGGGTTCCCGCTCTGGTCGGCGGCGCCGATGCCGTCGGTGCGCAGGTGGCCTAGCAGCATCGCGAGGCGGGCCCGTCCGCGTGCGCACCGGCTCTTGACCGTGCCCTCGGCCACCTGGAGTATCTCCGCCGCCTCGGCCACCGCGTACCCCTGCAGATCCACCAGCACGATGGCGGTGCGCTGGTCGGGCGGCAGCCGCTCCAGTGCCTCCCGCACCATCAGCACGGTGTCGTGGTCGGTCGTCGGCGCGGCCGGCTCGGCCCCGCCGACGGCGTGCGGGTGCTCGGGACGCCCCCGTTCCGGCAGCGGCACGGTCGGCCGGGTCCGGCGCCGCCGCATCCGGTCCAGGCAGGCGTTGACCACGATCCGGTGCAGCCACGTGGTGACCGCCGAGTCGCCGCGGAACCGGGCGGCGGCGCGGTGCGCCGACAGCAGGGCGTCCTGCAGCGCGTCGGCGGCCTCCTCCCGGTCGCCCAGGGTGCGCAGCGCGACCGCCCACAGCCGGTCCCGGTGGCGCAGGAACAGCGTGGCGAACGCGTCCGGGTCGCCTGCGACGTGGGCGGACAACAGGTCCGCGTCGGAGCGACCGTCCGCCGGATCCACGTCAGAACCCTTCGACGGTGACCCGCTGCACCTCGAGCTTGTAGTTGTCGCCGGCCGGGGGCAGCTCGGTGAACCAGATCATCAGGTACTGGTAGCTGGTGTCGGAGTCGAGGGTGAACACCATCGTGCTGCCCTCGCTCTTCGGCTGGCCCACCGGCGTGTACGTCTCCAGCACCTGCCGGTCGCCCTCCCGGGTGGCCCCGGGGTCGCTGTCCCCGGTGCGCAGCTCCGCCACCGCCCCGGCCGTGGACATCTCCACCGTCACCGACGCCACCCGCCGGGGCTCCCCGAGGTTGATGAGGATCCCCATACCGTCCTTGAGCAGGCCGAACCGGCGGTCGCCGAGGTAGGTGTCGGTCTCCCAGGCGGTGGAGAGGTCGTCGTCGACGATCGCCTCGACGCCGTCCAGCTCCGTCCGGTCGCCCTGCGGGTCGACGATGCGGACCTGGTCGGCGGAGAGCGGGATGGGCGTCGGACTGGCCTCGACGGTTCCGGTCGGTTCGGGCTCGGGCGCCGTCGGAGCCGCGTCGGAGCCCCCGCGTCCGTCGCCGGAGGACGAGTTGAGCCAGTTCAGGCCCACCACCAGCCCGAGGACACCGACGGCCAGCAGGCCGCCGAGGCCCAGCATGATCCGGCGGCCGGACGGCGTCGGAGGTGCCGGGCGCGAGCTCAACGGCACCGGGCCGGTGTCGACCTCGGGCTCGGCGTCGTACGGCTCCTCCAGGCCGGTGTCCAGCCGGCCCAGCTCGCCGGCGAGCACCTCCGGCGCCGGCACGGCCAGGCGCCGGTCCAGCAGGTCCATCACGAGGTCGTCGAGGTGGTCGGGGACACCGGCTCGGACCTGTCGCGGCGCGAGCAGTCCGCCGGAGGGGTCCCGCATGGCGTCGGGCACGCTGTCCGGACCGGGCACCTCCCGGTGCGGCCACAGCCCGGTCAGCGCGTAGTAGAGGACGGCGCCGACCGCCCGTACGTCCTCCTCGGGCGTCACCATGGCGTCGGAGCGGGCGTCGGCGAGGGCGACCCGGCCGTCACGGCCGATCAGCACCGTGCCGGGGTGGATGTTGCCGTGGGTCAGCCCGATCGAGTGCAGCGCGGTCACCCCGGCCGCGACCGCGTGCGCGACCGCGACCGCCCGCTCGGGGTCGTACGCGCCGGTGCTGACGTGGTCGCGCAGGGACGCGCCGTCGATCCACTCCCGCACCACGTACGCGCGGGTGTGCTCGTCGATCGCGTCGTAGACCCCGACCAGGTTGGGATGGACGATGCGGCTGGCCTCGACCGCTACCTGCAGCATCTGCGCGGCGGCAGGTCCGCCCGGGTACCGGATGACCACCGCCACCGGCCGGCGGAGGATGACGTCCATCCCGTACCAGATCTGCCGGCCGGTGCGGTCGGTGTTGACGTGCTGCTCCAGCTGGTAGCGGTCCGCGAGGAGTTCACCGACGGCGGGCCCGCCGTCCACGGCGCCGCGACCCTCACCGACCTGGGTCACCCGTCCTCCTCGGTTCACGCCGACCGACACCGGTGCCGGATGCTTCTTCCACAGCGTAGGTGTTGCGCGATTCACCCGCCCACGAGTGACCCTATCCCGTGCCGGTCACGATCGGGCCACAACCAGGCGGGAAGTCGATACCGACCGAGCCGCGTGATAGGTGTAAACGGGCTCAATCAACTGTATATCCCCGATTCCGGGCTTCCCGCCATCGGCGGGCCGGCGAGTCCGTAGATTCGGTGGGAAGCGCGGGAACGGGGGGCGCGCATGTGCGGGATCGCCGGGTACGTGGGGCTACCGGCAGACGTGGGTGAGGCGACGCTTCGCCGGATGGCCCGCCAGCTGGTCCACCGCGGGCCGGACGGCGAGGGCATCGTGACCGGCGACCGGTTCGGGCTGGCGCACCGGCGGCTGGCCGTGATCGACCGCGCCGGCGGCGAGCAGCCGATGCGGTCGGCGGACGGACGCTGGCTGCTGGTCTACAACGGGGAGGTCTACAACTACCGGGAGCTGCGCGAGGAGCTGATCGAGCTCGGGCACACCTTCCGCACCCGCAGCGACACCGAGGTCGTGCTGGCCGCGTGGACCCAGTGGGGCGAGGCGGCGTTCGACCGGTTCAACGGGATGTTCGCGCTCGCGCTGGCGGACACGCACACCGGCGAGGTGGTGCTCGCCCGCGACCAGTTCGGCATCAAGCCGCTCTACCTGGCGGCCGACGGCTCCGGCCGGGTGGCCTTCGGCAGCGAGATCCGGGCCGTGCTGGCGGCCGCGGTCGTGCCCCGCCGGCCCGACGACACGACCATCTACCGGTACCTGCGGTTCCGGATCCACGACGACACCGAGCGGACCTTCTTCGACGGCGTCACCCGCCTGATGCCGGGACAGGCGGCCCGGATCTCGCCCGAGGGGACGGTCGAGCGGTACACCTACACCCGGTTGCGGCACGAGCTGGAATGGCTCGCCACCGACCCGCAGCCGTACGACCGGCGGGCCCGCCAGCGGTTCGCCGACGCGCTCACCACCGCGGTGCGGCGCCGGCTGGTCAGCGACGTGCCGGTGGGCACGGCGCTGTCCGGCGGTCTCGACTCCTCCACGGTGGTGGCGACCATCAACCGCCTGCTGGCCGAACGCGACCCGGAGACGGGTGCGGTCGGCGCCGTCCAGCGGACGTTCTCGGCGGTCTTCCCGGGGCAGCGCAACGACGAGGAGCGGTACGTGGACGCGGTCGCCGCGCACTGCCCGGTGCCGCTGGAGGTGCACAAGGTCCGGCCGGACCCGGACGAGTTCCTCGAGGACCTGGTCGACTTCATCCGCACCCAGGAGGAGCCGGTGATCTCCACCGGCCCGTACGCGCAGTACTGCGTGATGCGACGGGCCGCCGAGCGGGTCACGGTGATGCTGGACGGACAGGGTGCCGACGAGATGATGGCCGGCTACCTGCCCTACTACGTGGTGCGGCTGCGGGAGCTGTGGCGGCGGCGCCGGGTGGTATCGGCGGCGGTGGAGCTGGTGGCCAGCCTCGGCGTGCTGTGGCGGCTGGTCCGGTTCCGCGTGGCGGACGCGCTGCGCCTGCGCCGGCCGATCCACATCCAACGGCTGCTCGCGCCCGACTTCGCCGCCGCCCACGCCGGCGAGCGGCTGGACCTGGTCGACGACGACCTCAAGCGGCGGCTGGTCGACGACATCTTCCGGGTGAGCCTGCCGGCGCTGCTGCGCTACGAGGACCGCAACACGATGCGGTTCTCGATCGAGGGCCGGGTCCCGTTCCTCGACCCGGACCTGCTGCGTCTGTTGTGGAGCCTGGACTCCTCGGCGATCCTCAGCCGGGGCCGCAACAAGCGGGCGCTGCGGCACGCCGGCAAGGAGCTGCTGCCCGACCTCGTCCGGCGCCGCCGGGACAAGATCGGTTTCACGACGCCGGAGGACGCCTGGTTCACCCGGATCAAGTCGTACGTGTACGAGGTGCTCTCCTCCGACTCGTTCGGCTCCCGCCCGTACTTCGACCAGGCCGCGGTCACCGCCGCGTTCCGCGACTACCTGTCGGGGCGCGCGGTGGGCGAGACCATGCTGTTCTGGCGGCTGCTCAACGTCGAGCTGTGGCTACGGGAGTTCATCGACCGCGACCCGACCGTCCCGCTGGCCGCCGGTGAGCCCCCCGACCGCGCCGCGCGCCGCCGTCCCGCCCTGCCCGGCCAGCACCCGCCCGCGCCGCCCAAGCCGGACTGGGTTCCCAACCCGGACAAGCGCCTGGTCACCGCGGACGGCCGGTGGGCGCGTTACCCACTGTGGACGGAGCTGGTCAAGGCGGGTGACGACATCCCGCCGCTGGCGGCCGCCCGCGCGGCGCGGTTCTTCGCCGACCTGCCCGCGGCTCCGGCAGCGGCCGCCACGGCCGCCGCGAACGCCACGGCGTGGTACCTGTACTGCAGTGAGAAGGTCGTGGCGGTCGCCCAGGGCCGGTCGTACTTCACGTGGGAGATCCGGCCGTCGTGGTGGGCCCGCCGACTGTCCCGGTTCGTCGTGCGCACCCCGTACGGCATCGGCCTCGGCGACCCCACCACCATGCAGCTGGCGATCCAGGAGGTCGGCCTGCCCCGGATCCTGCTCGCCGCGGCCGCGGGTGCGGTCGGCAAGGCGCTGGGCCGGCGGGGCTGGTTCTACCGCGTGGCGGGCAGGCGCGTGGCGGCGATCGACGGGCCGACCCAGTACTCGGCGTACCCGGCCAACGTGTCGGCGAAGCTGGCCCCGGCCGACCCGGACGGGATGGCGCGGCGGGTGTCGGCGGCGGTGCGCGCCGCCGTGCCTCCCGACCTCGCCGCCCGGTTCGGCGGCACGGTGGTGATCGACGCCAACGACCTGGGCTGCGCCGTTCTCGGCCACGACACGGGGCTGCCGGAGGCGGACCTGGTGGCCGCGTTCGCGGACAACCCGATCGGGCAGGGTCGGGAGCAGACGCCGCTGGCGGTGGTGTGCGCGCTGACCGGGGCGGCGGAGCCGGCCGGCGCGACGGAACCGGCATCCGGCGAGCGGACGGGCACTCCGGAGGCGACCAGGGCGCCGGAGCCTGCCCGGCCCGGCCGTCACCGCCGCAGCAGCCGGCGCCGCACCAGGTCCAGCACCTCGTGGATCTCGTCCACGCGCAGCAGGAGCGCGCCGCCGAGGTAGGTTCCCACCACGGCCAGGCCCCCGAGGACGAGCTGGATCAGCGCCTCCACCTTGCCCGGCTGCGCGCCGCCCGGCAGCAGCCGCACCACGATCGCGCCCGCGACGCCGGCGGCGACCGCCGCCACCAGGACCCGGGCGAGACGGGCACCGGTGCGGCGCAGCCCCAGGGGACCGAGCCGTCGGGCCAGCAGCCAGGCGAACGCGGCCGTGGCGGCCAGGTAGGAGATGCCGTTGCCGAGCATCATCCCGGCGGCCACGAACGACGCCGCGAAGCCGAGGGAGATCGCCAGCTGCAGCGCCACCCGCAGCGCCACCACGCCGAGGTTGACCAGCGCCGGCGTCCTGGTGTCCGGCAGTGCGTAGAACGCGAACGTGCCCAGCTGGCTGAACGTGAACGGGATCAGCGCCAGGCCGGCCATGAGCAGGACCGGTGCGGTGGCGCTCGCCGCGCCGGCGTCGAACACGCCCCACTGGAAGAGGGTGGTGGCGATCGGCTGCGCGAGCACGACGTACGCCACGGCGACCGGTGCGAGCACGGTCGCCGACATCCGCGCGCCCCGCCCCAGGTCGTCGATGAGGTCGTCCGACCGCCCGTCGGCCGCGGCGGCGGACAGCCGCGGCATCAGCGCCATGATGAGGGAGACGCCCACCACGCCGTGCGCCATCATGAGCAGCAGGAACACGTTGTTGAAGATGAGCAGCCCGGCCTCCGCCCCGGCGTTGTTGATCAGCGACAGCACGACGAGCACGCCGACCTGGTTGACGGCCACGTAGCAGAACATCCAGCCGCTGAGCCGGGCCAGCTCGCGCAGGCGCAGCTCACGCAGGTCGGTGCGCCATCGGAACCGGAACCCGACCCGACGCAGCGCGGGCAGCAGCCCGGCCGACTGCACCACGATCCCCAGCAGGGTGCCACCCCCGACCAGCGCGACCCGGCCGGCGCCCATCTCGTCGGGCAGCACCGGCTCCGCCCCGTAGATCACCAGGTAGAGCGCGAACGTGCCGATCACGACCAGGTTGTTGAGGATGGGTGTCCACATCGGGGCGGCGAAGTGACCGCGGGTGTTGAGCACCGCGGTCAGCAGCCCGGACATCCCGTAGAAGAAGATCGTCGGCAGGATGAGGTAGGAGAGCGTGGTGACCAGCTCCGGCGTGGGGGTGCGGGAGATCCGGGCCAGCAGCGGGGCGCCGGCGACCGCCAGCACGGTCGTGGCGGCCAGCGCCAGCACGGCCAGCGTCACCAGCCGCTGCGTGTAGGCCTCGCCCCGGTCCGGCTCGCTGCGGCGGGCCCGCACCAGCACCGGCACCAGCACGCTGGTGAGGATGCCGCCCAGCAGCAGCTCGTAGACCATCCCCGGGAACCACTGGGCAGTGGTGTAGGCGTTGCCGACCAGGGTGCTGCCGAGCGCCGCGGCGATGATCACGGTACGGAGGAAACCGGTGACCCGGCTGACGATGCTCCCCAGCGCCATCACCGCGCTGTGACCGGCGACGTCGCCGAACTCCTCGTGGGGCGCCTCACCCGCCCCGCCGCGCGGCGCCGGTGGCTGCCGGTCGGGCGGCAGCCGGGTGGGGCCGAGCGGCGGCAGGTCGGCCCGGTCCTCCGGCCCGGAGGTGCGGCGGGCGTGCTCGCTGCGGTAGATCCGGCCACGGGAGCGGGTCACCGGAGGCCGTGCGTGCCCGCCCGCCGACCATGGCGTGGACCACGGGGCGGTCGGCGGCAGGTCGCGGGGCGGGCCCGGAGCGTCGGGCATGAGCACGACCTTAGCGGCCGGCCAATCGGCCGGGCGCGTGGGCGCGGCAACGGGCGGTTGCGCTAGGTTGGTGGCCGCCATGGCCGACGCACTCACCGCCGCCCAGCGCCGCGCGGTCGCGGAACTGGTCCGGATCTGGCCGGTCGCCGACGAGCTCGCACGTCGGTTCGCCGCCGCGGGCCACGAACTGCACCTCGTCGGCGGCCCGGTACGCGACGCGCTGCTGGGCCAGCTCGGTAACGACCTCGACTTCTGCACCGACGCCCACCCGGACCAGACCCTGCAGGTGGTGTCCGGCTGGGCCGACGCGATCTGGGAGGCCGGCCGGGAGTTCGGCACCATTGGCGTGTCCCGCAACGGGTACCGGATCGAGATCACGACGTTCCGCGCGGAGGCGTACGACGGGGTGAGCCGGCACCCGCGGGTCCAGTACGGCACCGACCTCGTCACCGACCTGGGGCGGCGCGACTTCACCGTCAACGCGATGGCGATCTCGCTGCCGGATCACCGCTTCACCGACCCGTACGGCGGGCTGGAGGACCTGGCCCGCCGGGTCATCCGTACCCCGGGCACGCCGGAGGAGTCGTTCGGCGACGACCCCCTGCGGATGCTGCGCGCGGCCCGGTTCGCCTCCCAGCTGGAGTTCACCGTCGATCCGGCCGTGGTGGCCGCCATGAGGCGCATGGCGCCCGATCTGGCCCGCATCAGCGCGGAGCGGATCCGCGACGAGTTCACCAAGCTGCTGTGCGGCAGGGATCCGGTCACGGGGCTGCGGCTGCTGGTGGACACCGGCCTGGCCGACCAGTTCCTGCCGGAGCTGCCCGGCCTGCGGCTGGAGATCGACGAGCATGCGCAGCACAAGGACGTGTACGAGCACACGCTCACCGTGGTGCGCAACGTCATGGCGCACGAGACCGAGGGGCCGGACCTCGTGCTGCGGATGGCGGCGCTGCTGCACGACATCGGGAAGCCGGCGACCAAGGCGGTCGCGCCGGACGGGCGGGTCAGCTTCCACCACCACGAGGTGGTGGGTGCCCGGATGGCCCGGGCGCGGCTGAAGGCGCTGCGCTACCCGAAGGACGTGATCTCGGCGGTGTCCAAACTGGTCGCACTCCACCTGCGGTTCTACGGGTACGGCCGGGGCGAGTGGACCGACTCGGCGGTGCGCCGCTACGTCACCGACGCCGGCGACCTGTTGCCGCGGCTGCACAAGCTCGTGCGGTCGGACTGCACCACCCGCAACCGGCGGAAGGCGGCGCAGCTCGCGGCCGACTACGACGCGTTGGAGGCGCGGATCGCGCGGCTGAAGGAGGAGGAGGACCTGGCCCGGGTGCGGCCGGACCTCAACGGGCACGAGATCATGCGGCTGCTCGGTGTGCCACCGGGCCCGATCGTGGGCAAGGCCTGGCGGCACTTGAAGGAGCTGCGGCTGGAGCGCGGGCCGCTGTCGCGGGAGGAGGCCGAGGCGGAGCTGTTCGCCTGGGCCCGGGCGGAGGGTGTCCTGCCGCCGGAGTAAGCCGGCGTACACGTGCACGTCGGGGGTCGGCGGCCCGGACACCGGGCCGCCGACCCCCGACGCGTCACTGCTCGGTGGCGCTGGCGGCGTCGCGGCCGGCGGCCCGGCGACCGGTGTCCGGCACGCCGTCCCCGTCGCCTCCGCCGCTGCCCGTGACGGCGGCGAGCCGGCCGAGCAACGCTTTGAGGTCGATGCCGGTCAGGTCGCTCCCGAGCTGGAGCCCCTGGGCGACGTTGGTGGCCACCGACCGCGTCAGCGCCGACGCGCCGTCGGTGGAGATGACGGTCATCTTGTCGATCCCGCTCATCGGGGCCGACGCCGCCTTCACCACCTCGGGGAGCACCTTTACCAGCAGGTCGAGGATGGCCGCCTCGCCGTACTTGGCGAACGCCTCCGCCTTCAGGCGCATCGCCTCGGCCTCGGCCCGTCCGCGGGCCAGGATCGCCTCCGCCTCGGCGGCGCCCTCCCGCTCGATCGCCTCGGCGATCGCCAGCCGGCGGCGCTTCTCCGCCTCTCCCTCCTTGGCGCCCTCGATGGCTTTCGCCTCGGCCAGCGCGGCCCGGCGGGCGCGCTCGCCCTCGCCGGTGAGCCGGGCCTGCTCCGCGGCGGCCTGCGCGGCGGCGATCGTGGCCTGCCGGGCGGCCTCGGCGCGCAGGATCTCGGCGTTCTTCGCCGCCTCCGCCTCCTGCTCCACCTTGTAGCGGGCGGCGTCGGCGGGCTTGCGGATCTCGGTGTCGAGCTGCCGGTCGGTGAGCTCGGCCTGGCGCTGGGCCACCTTCTCCTGCTCGGACAGGATGGCCTGGTCCCGCTCGGCTCGGGCGAGCGGGCCGGCCGCTTCGGACTGCGCCTTGGCGGCGTCGATCTCAGCCTGGATCGCGGCCTTCTTCAGCTCCAGGTTCCGCTGCGCCTCGGCGATCTTCTCCTCGGCGAGCAGCCGCTCCTGCTCGGCGGCCTGGCGGGCCTGCGCCTCGGCGATGGCCGCGTCCTTGAGCACGCGGGCCGCCTCGGGCCGGCCCAGGTCCTGCAGGTAGGTGCCCTCGGTGATGATGTCCTGCAGCTGGAAGGTGTCGAGCACCAGTCCCTGGTTGGTGAGGGACAGCTCCGCCTCCTCGGCGACGGCCGAGGCGAACGCGGCCCGGTCGCGGATGATCTCCTCGACCGTCAGACGGCCCACAATGGACCGCAGCGCGCCGGCGAGCACTTCCCGCGTGAACGTGTTGATCTCCGCTTGCTGGTGCAGGAACCGTTGGGCCGCGGCCCGGATGGCGGCCTCCGAACCTCCGACCTTGACGATCGCGACGCCCTGCAGGTTGCAGCGGATGCCCTGCTTGCTCACCGCGCCGCTGATCTCCACCTGGATGCCGCGGCTGGACAGGTCGAGCGTGTGCAGCTTCTGGATCACCGGCCAGACGAAGACCGAGGCACCCATGACGACCTTCTGGCCGGACAGGTCGCGTTGGGTCGTGCCGTCGGCGCCCCGCGTCGCGCGGCCCTTGCGGCCGGTGACGATGAACGCCTCGTTCGGCCCGGCGACCTTGATGCGGGAGATGACGAACAGGATGAGGAGGAAGAACAGCAGCACGCCGCCGCCGATTGCGATGACGAGAGGTTCCATGACTTCCTTCGGGGGTTAGGACCTGGTTGCGAGGTGCCGGTACGGGTCACGGGGCGTCGCCCGACGGGTCGGGCAGGCCGGGCGTCTGTTCGACGACCACGCTGGTGTCGCTGGGAGCGCTGATGACGAACACCTGAGCGCCGCGGGGCACGGGGCCGTCGGCCCGGGCGTGGAGCTTCACCGGTTGCCCTCCCAGGGTCACCCGCACCTCGCCGTACCCGTCCTCGGGGATCGGGGTGATCACCACACCGAGCAGGCCGATGAGGTCGTCGCGACGCGGGGTGGCGTCGGTGGGCATGCGGTGGGCGGCGCGCACCAGCCGGAACGCGAGCCAGCCGGCGGGTACCGCCACCGCCACTCCCACGCCGGCGGCCACCAGCAGCGGTGCCGGCGCGCGGCTCTGCAGCGAGGCGTCGGCGATGGCGGCGGCGAAACCGAACGCTCCCAGCATGGCGGCGACCGCCGGCACCGGCACCGGACCGTCCACGTCGAACGCGTCGGCGCCCAGCAACGAGGCGGCCAGCAGCAGGACGCCGATCCCGCCGATGACGAGGAAGGTCACGGTTGCCGCGCTCACAGTCCCACCACCGTCCGCACCCGACCGACACCGGCAGGATAGCCAGCCGGCGTGAGCCACGGGGCGCGCGGACGTGGCCGTCGCGGTGTAGCCGCTGCGGTGCGGGTGCTGCGATGTGGCTGCGGTACGCCGAGGTGGCGGGGCCCTCAGGGCACGTCGCCCACCAGCCACCCGATGAAGCGGACGACGCCGATGCCGGCGAGCACCGCCGCGAGGGTCAGGGCCACCACCACGAACAGGCACGGCACTCCCGCGTCCTTCAGCCACGGGCGCGGGCGCTGCGCGGGTGACAGTGGTCCGCGGTACAGCGAGGGCGGTCCGGACCGGGCGGCGGCCTCGACCAGGGCGCGCAGGCGCGCCCGGGCGGCCTCGGTCGGCAGGTCGGCCTCGTCGCCGGTCCACCGCAGCATGCGCAGCCGCAGCCACGGGTCCGGATTGGCCCGCTCGAAGGCGGCCAGCTCCTCGGGCGAGACCTTGTCGGTGAGGAATCCCCAGCGGCCCGCCTCGGCCAGGTTGCCGGTCTGCCGGTACACCTCCGCCAGCATCTCCCGCAGCTCGAGGTCGTGGGGATCAATCGCGATCAGGGTCCGGAGCCGCTGGGTTGCGGGATAGGTGTGGCCGACGGCGAGGTCCTGTTTCACTCGAGCCAGAACGTCAGCCTTCCCCACATTGCAATCATTGGCGCGGACGATCGGGCGCGCCAGCCACAGCGGGCGGAAAAGTATAACGAAACTATAACTGTCCTTATCGGACAAACCAGGTGACGACGGTCGCAGCGCCGAGCGCGACGAAGAACCCGACGACCGGGACCGCCACCAGGAGCGCGACGCGGGGTACCGCGGCGACGGCGGCACCCGCCCGTGCCCACAGGTAGCGCCGACCACTCGCGGAGCGCCGGAGGGTGGCGCGGGCGGCACGGGCGGCGTGGGCGACCGACCGCTCCGCGGCCGCGGCCGCGACCAGCTTCTCCAGCCGTGCGCGCGCGTAGGCGGTCGCCGCCTTGGCCGGGTGGTGGGGCCAGTGGAGCTCCCGGAGGCGGGCGACCGCGGACGGGAAGGCGCGCTCGAACGCGGCGGTGTCCCGGCGGTCGGCGCCGATGGTGAGGTAGTCCCAGCGTCCGGCCTGGATCCGGTTGCCGGCCCGGCGGTACGCCGCGGCCAGCCGTCGCCGGAGGTCCAGGTCGGTGGGGTACGCGGCCACGAGGCCGCTGAGCCGCTGGATGGCCCGATGGGTGGAGCCGCGGGCGAGGTCGGCCGCCACCCGGTTGAGCACCTCCGCCTTGCCCATGCGCCCCACTATGCCGACCGAGGGATCGTCAGGTCCATCACCGTTTCGTTGCGCCTCCGTCACGAGAACGGCTTCCCCACCTCGGTGGCACCGCCGCGCGGCATTCCCGGCGCGGCGGGCATCTGCTGACAATGGCGCCCCGGCAATACGGTCAATCCCGCAGCGAACGACCGCGCCGGGTGGGCGTGTGGACCGTGATGCGGGACGGGACGGCGCCGCCGGGGCGTGGGGTGAAGTGTGACGAGTGTCACGCGGTCGACGCGGACCCGGGTCGACCCGGTCGAGGTTCCGGTCGTACGTCACCCGGGGTGTCACCGGGGGGCGCCGGGCAGACCTGCCCGGCGCCCCCCGGTCACCACTCACCACCTGCGGGCGTCACGGAGCGGCACCGCGCGCCGGTGCGCCCCGCGGCCTCACGCTCCGCGGATGAAGTCCTCCACGGCCTGGCGGGCCTCCTCGTCCGAGTACTGCACCGGCGGCGACTTCATGAAGTACGCGGACGCCGACAGCACCGGACCGGCCATGCCGCGGTCCTTCGCGATCTTGGCTGCGCGGATCGCGTCGATGATCACACCGGCGGAGTTGGGCGAGTCCCACACCTCGAGCTTGAGCTCGGCGTTGAGCGGGACGTCACCGAACGCCCGGCCCTCCAGCCGGATGTACGCCCACTTGCGGTCGTCCAGCCACGGCACGTGGTCCGACGGGCCGATGTGCACGTCGCTGCGGGCCATCTCATGCGGGATCTGGGAGGTGACCGACTGGGTCTTGGAGATCTTCTTGGAGACCAGCCGCTCCCGCTCCAGCATGTTCATGAAGTCCATGTTCCCGCCGAAGTTGAGCTGGTAGGTCCGCAGCAGCTCCACGCCGCGGTCCTCGAACAGCTTGGCGAGCGTGCGGTGCACGATGGTCGCGCCGACCTGGGACTTGATGTCGTCCCCGATGATCGGCAGCCCGGCGGCGGTGAACCGTTCCGCCCAGGCGGGGTCGGAGGCGATGAAGACCGGCAGGGCGTTGACGAACGCGCAGCCGGCGTCGATCGCCGCCTGGGCGTAGAACTTGGCCGCCTCCTCGGACCCGACCGGCAGGTAGCAGACCACCACGTCCGTGCGGGCGGCGCGTAGGGCGGCCGCGACGTCCACGGGTGGACCGTCGGCCTCGTCGATGATCTCGCGGTAGTAGCGCCCGAGCCCATCCATGGTGGGTCCGCGCTGGACCGTCACCCCGGTGGGCGGGACGTCACAGAACTTGATCGTGTTGTTCTCGCTGGACGAGATCGCCTCGGCCAGGTCCCGCCCCACCTTCTTGGCGTCCACGTCGAAGGCGGCGACGAACTCGATGTCGGACACGTGGTAGTCGCCGAAGTTGACGTGCATGAGTCCGGGGACGCGGTCCTCGGGCTTGGCGTTCCGGTAGTACTCCACGCCCTGAACCAGTGACGAAGCGCAGTTCCCGACACCGACGATGGCGACGCGAATGGGGCCCATGATCCCGGGTCCTCCCTTTCTGATCTTCACCGCTCCGGCGTCTCCGAAGGCGGGGTGGCATCTTCCTCACTGCTGGCCGGCGGGTCGTCCGGTGACCCGCCGGGTGCGCGACCCGAGCGCTCGTTGGCGATCAGCTCCTCCAGCCACCGGACCTCGCGCTCGCAGGCCTCCAGCCCGTGGCGCTGGAGCTCCAGCGTGTAGGCGTCGAGGCGTTCGGCGGCACGGGCCAGGATGTCGCGCAGGCCCTCCCGCCGCTCCTCGACCTTGCGCCGGCGGCCCTCCAGGATCCGCAACCGGGTCGCCCGGTCGGTGCGGGCGAAGAACGCGAAGTGCACCCCGAAGCCGGCGTCCTCCCAGGTCTCGGGACCGGCCTCGGCCAGCAGCTCACCGAAGCGTTCCTTGCCCTCCGCGGTGATCTTGTAAACGACCCGGCCCCGCCGGCTCGTCAGCGGTGGCACCGACGCGTCGTCGGCGGAAGCCTCGCCTGCCTCGGCGATGTAGCCCGCTGCCTGTAGACGACGCAGCGTCGGGTAGAGGCTGCCGTAGCTGATCGCCGCCCGGATCGCGCCGAGCTTGGTCGTCAGCTGCTTGCGCAGCTCGTAACCGTGCATCGGACCCTCGTGCAGGAGGCCGAGGATGGCAAACTCCAGTGTCGCCACGCCTGACCTCCCCCGCTCGTCATGTAGCTGTCAGATGTATCGGTCCGATACATCGGCAGACTAGTCCGGCGGGTGTCCTGGCGCAAGTTGCGGCGTCTGCGTACGCTTCATGCCATGCGTGCGCAGCGTCGGGTCGTCGACTACTCGCTCAAGCGGCGAGCCCTGCTGCGCGACGTGTACGCCGGGAGGGTCTCCCTCTTCGAGGTCTGCGACGCCTCGCCGTACCTGAAGAACGCCGCCAAGTACCACGGCGAGATGATCGACGTGCGCTGCCCGATCTGCCGCCGGGAGAACCTCTGGCTCGTGCACTACATCTACGGCGACGCGCTGGGCGCCTCGGCTGGCCAGGCCCGGCCGGTGCGGGAGTTGCGGGCGCTGGCCGCAACCGTACCGGAGTTCCAGGTCTACGTGGTCGAGGTCTGCCGCGGCTGCGACTGGAACTTCCTGATCGAGCAGTATCTGCTCGGCAACGGCATGACCGACCGGCGAGCGGCGCCCGCCCGTGCGGCAGCGGGTGGGCGGAGGTCACCCGCGTGACGTCGGCGCACGTCGGCCCGCATACCGGCCGCCCGGCAGCCGTGGCCGGCGGCCCGGTCGTTGTGCCGGGCAGTGGAACAATGCGTAGGCTTGGCCCGTTCGGGATCGTCCGCGCGCCTCGGGGCGCGGGTCACCCCCTGTCCCGTACCGGGCGGTTACCGCTCCGGTCCGAAGGCTGGTGGATGAGATGAGCTCGTACGGCGAACCTGCGTCATACGGCCGCAGTCACGACGCCTACGCCGGCTACGACGAACCCGACTCCTACCGGCACTACGTCGACACCTACGCGTCGGGACGCCACAGCGCCGAGTCGTACCCGCCGGACCCGTACGCCGCGCCCTCCTCGCCCGCCGGGCGTCCCGCGTCCGGCCGGGCCTCCGTCGGTCGGGCGAGCGTCGGCCGCGCCGCGGTGGCACCGGTGTCGCCACCGCCGTCGGACGCCGCGCCGAGGCACCGGTACGACTGGTCGCGCTCGTCCGGGCGGGCAGCGGTACCGGTCTCGCCCTCCCCCACCGGCACCGCGACCGGTCGCGCGAGCGTCCGGCCGCCCCGTGGCCCGGGCGGCCGCAACGGCCGCGGCGGTCCGGGCGACGGGCGTCCCCCGCTGGCGAAGAAGCGGCACTGGGTCCGCAACACGCTGCTGAGCATCCTGGCGGTCTGCGTCATGATGGCCGGCGGCGCCATGGTGTGGCTGAGCTACTACGTCGACGAGGTCAAGGCCCCCGACCAGCTGGAGCTCAAGCAGGCCAGCCGCGTCTACTACAGCGACGGCACGGAGATGGCGGTCCTCCAGGAGGAGAACCGCGAGATCATCGACACCCGCGAGCTGACGGCCGTCCAGGAGGCGGTCATCGCCACCGAGGACAAGAAGTTCTGGGAGCACAGCGGCGTCGACTTCCTCGGCATCGCCCGGGCGTTCCTCAACAACCTCACCGGCGGCGAGACGCAGGGTGCGTCCACCATCACCCAGCAGTACGCCCGCATCGCCGGTGACCTGCACGGCCAGACCTACGCCCGCAAGCTCAGAGAGGCGGCGATGGCCTACAAGCTGACCCAGAAGTACTCCAAGGAGGAGATTCTCGACTTCTACCTCAACACCGTCTACTTCGGTCGCGGGGCGTACGGGATCGAGGCGGCGGCGAAGGCGTACTTCGGGGTCAGCGCCAAGGACCTGGACGTGGCGCAGGCGGCGATGCTGGCCGGCATCATCCGCTACCCCGACGACGGGTCCGGGCTGTCCCATTACGACCCGATGAACGAGAACCAGGACGGCGATGCCGAGGCCCGGTGGCGGTGGGTGCTCGAGCAGATGAAGGAGATCAACGCGAGCTCGCTGCAGGGCGTCAACGTCGACGAGCTCGAGATGCCCGAGGTCATCAAACCCTCCTCCGCCAAGTCCTGGCACGAGGGTCCGCAGGGCCCGATCGTCCGGCAGGTCCAGAAGGAGCTGGAGGAGATGGGCATCACCGACCTCTCCACCGGCGGCTACCGGATCACCACCACCATCGACCCCAAGATCCAGAAGGCGGCGCTGCGGGCGGCGTGGCGGGACCACAAGGACGCCGACCTGTGGGAGGGGTACCCGGAGGACATCACCGCGGCGTTGGTGGCGATCGACCCCAAGACGGGCGCGGTGCGCGCCTACTTCGGTGGGACCGACGGCGTCGGCTTCGACACCGCGGACTGGAACTGGAACGAGGAGGAGCAGAGGTGGACCGGCGGCCGGCCGCCCGGCTCCACGTTCAAGATCTACACGCTCGTCGCGATGCTCCGGGAAGGGATCGCGTTCGACTCCCACTGGAAGACCACGCCGTACCAGCCGGACTGGCTGTCCAACGGCAAGATGGTGCACAACGCCGGCCGTACCACCACCAACTGCGAGGGCGTGCCACCGGACTACTGCACGCTGCGGTGGGCCACGCAGCAGTCGTACAACGTCCCGTTCGCCTACTTCTCCGAACGGGTGCCGGACGGCCAGGGTCCCCAGAAGATCATGGAGGCCGCCCGCGACGCCGGCATCAAGCGGCTCAAGGACGACGACGGCGTCGTCCACGACCTGGCCGAGGTGGAGCACGCCTCGGAGTACTTCTTCCACCCGATCGCCTACGGCCAGTACGGGATCAGCGTGCTGGAGCACGCCAGCGGCGTCGCGACCATCGCCGCGGGCGGCGTCTACAACGAGCCGCACTTCGTGGAGAAGGTCGAGAAGCGCAACGAGCAGACCGGCGAGTGGGAGGTCGTCGCGGGCGAGAAGATCGCCGGGGAGCAACGCGTCACCCCGCAGCAGGCCGCCGCGATCACCAACGTCCTCACCGGCGTGCCCTGCGCCATGTGGCAGTGCGCCGGTCTGGAGAACAACCGGCCGGTCGCCGCCAAGACCGGCACCTGGGAAGCACCCGGCGACCAGGGTGGCAACTCCGACGCGTGGGTGGTCGGGTACACACCGCAGCTCGCCGCGGCCGTCTGGGTCGGCAACAAGGACGGCAACGACCCGATCAAGAACCAGTGGGGCGGTGACCTGGGCAGCAGCGACCTGCCGGCGTTCATCTTCCGGCAGTTCATGAACGAGGCGCACGCCGCCAAGGAGTACCCGGTCGAGCAGTTCCCGGAGGCGCCGTACATCGGCGACCCGCAGCACTGGCTCGCCAACGGCGAGAAGCCGGAGCGTGACCGGGGCCGGGACCGGGACCGGGACGACCGGCGGTGCCGGGGCCTCCTCTGCCCGCCCGGCGGCGGTAACGGCGACCAGGATGACGGCCAGGTCGGCGACGGCGGTGACCAGGGCGATGGTGGCGGCCTGGGCGACCTCGTGAACCCGGGAGACCCAGGGGGTCCGGGAGGCGACCCCGGCGGTCAGGGCGGCGGTGACCTCGGCACCGCCGGCACAGGCGACCCCGGGGGTCAACCGTTGGCCATCCGGGACCGGGACACCTTCGTGCCCGGTCGGTTGACCGTGGTGTGACCGCGGTCGTCGGGCGCGGGGATGGCGGAGCGCGAGACCCGGTTGCAGTCGGAGGTGCTCGAGGACCTCCGGGGCGCCCGGCACTACCGGCGGTGGCTGGTCCGCCTGGTCGCACCGTACCTGGGTGACGACCCCATCGAGATCGGTGCCGGGCTCGGCGACTACGCCGCCGAGCTGGTCGACGGGTGCAAGCGGTACACCGCGACCGAAGCTGACCCGGAGCGGCTGGCGGTGCTGGCGGAGCGGTTCGCCGGCCACCCGGTGGTGCGGGTCAGGCCGCTGAGCCTGCCGGCGCGCGAGACCGGCCAGCACAGCGCGGCCGTCATGCTCAACGTGCTGGAGCACATCGAGGACGACGTGGCCGCGCTGCGCAGCGCCGCCGCCCTCGTGCGGCCGGGCGGTGCGGTGGTGGTCTTCGTCCCGGCCTTCCCGGCCGCCATGAGCCGGTTCGACCGCCTGATCGGCCACCACCGGCGGTACACCCGGCGCAGCCTCGGCGCCGCGCTGACGGCCGCGGACCTGTCGGTCGAGCGGCTCGGCTACGTCAACTCCGTCGGCCTCATCTCGTGGTTCCTGCTCATGCGGTGCGCGCGGATGATCCCCCGGGACGGCCTGGCGCTGCGCTGCTACGACGCCACCGTGATCCGCGCGGTCGCCTGGCTCGAGCGGCTCGGGCACCCGCCGTTCGGTCAGTCGGTCCTGGCCGTGGCCCGGAGGACCCGGCCGTGACCGCGGACCCGGCCCGCACCGGACGGGTCGACGCGCCCAGCCGCTCCGACCGGTTCGTCCGGGGCCTGTCGGAGGCGATCGGCGGTCCGCTCGGCCGGCACGCCGCCGGTGGCCCCGCCGGCCGGCTCGCGGCCGCCGCCCGGGCCGTCCTCGCCCTCACCTGCGCCACGCTGGTGCTGCACTGGCTGCAGAAGTTCCCCTGCCAGGACGCCCGCTGGGACAACCTGGAGCAGTACACGCGGTTCTGCTACACGGACGTGATCCCGCTCTACGGCGCCAAGGGCGGGCTTCTCCACGGCGGGGTGCCGTACCTCGACTACCCGCTCGAGTACCCGGTGGTCACCGGGTTCTTCATGACCCTGATCGGGGTGCCGGTGCACGCGCTCGGGACCGCGGCGGGCATCAACGAGTACCAGTGGTTCTACCACCTGACCGCGCTCGGCCTGTTCGCCTGCGCGATCGCGACGGTGGCGATGCTGCTGGCGCTGCGTCGCCGCCGTCCCTGGGACGTCGCGATGTTCGCGGTCTCCCCCGCCCTGCTCGTCACCGCCACCATCAACTGGGACCTGCTCGCGATCGTGCTCGCCGTCGCCGGGCTGCTCGCCTGGGCACGCCGCTGGCCGGTCCACGCCGGGGTGCTGCTCGGCCTGGGCACGGCCGCGAAGCTGTGGCCCGGGCTGCTGTTCCTGCCGTTGGTCATGCTGGCCCTGCGCACCGGCCGCTACCGTCCGGTGTGGACCTCGGTGGCGGCGGGCGTGGGCACGTGGCTGGCGGTCAACGTGCCGGTCATGCTGGCCAACTTCGACAACTGGAAGCGGTTCCTGGAGCTCAACACCCAGCGCCCGGTCGACTGGGGCACGGTGTGGTACGTCGGCCGCTTCCTCGACGGCGCGTGGCGGTCCGGCGCGCCCGGGGACCGCGGGCCGTTCCAGTGGCTGGCCGCGCACGTCGACCCGTACCTCAACTGGACCTCGTACGCGCTGTTCCTGGCCGCCTGCGCCGGCGTCGCATGGCTGACCCTGCGCGCCCCGCAGCGTCCCCGGGTGGCCCAGCTCGGCTTCCTCGTGGTCGCCGCGTTCCTGCTGACCAGCAAGGTGTGGTCGCAGCAGTTCACGCTGTGGCTGCTCCCGCTGCTCGTGCTGGCCCGGCCGCGGTGGGGGGCGTTCCTGGCGTGGCAGGCCGCGGAGATCGGCTACTTCCTCGCCTTCTACGGCAAGATGCTCATCGAGTCCGGACGGGACGTCATGCCGGAGGGCGTGTTCGTCCTCGCCGCCGGCTGCCGGTGGGCCGCGGTGGCGGTGCTGTGCCTGCTCGTCGTCCGCGACATCCGGTACCCGCACCTGGACCCGGTCCGCGCGGAGTACCCGGACGACCCCGACGGGGGCGTCTTCGGCGACGCCCGTGACCGCGCGACGGCGCCACCCGCCGCGCCGTCCGCCCGGCCCGCGGCACGCGTGCGGGCCGACGGCTAGCCGGCGCCCCGGCGCGGGACGCCCGCGGCCCGGGAACCCGGCTGCACGAGCGAGCCGGTGAGGGGCCGTCGTCCGCGAGCCCGTACCCCGCCTGCGGGCCCCCGCCTACGGATTGAGGTCGAACACGACCGCGCGGCCGATCTCCTCCCGCGTGATGCCCAGGCCCTCCCCGGTGGCGAACAGGGCGGTCTCCCAGTCGGTGCCCTGGACCCGGTCGGCGAGCACGACCACCGTCTCGACCCCGAGCGCCCGCAGGTACGACACGCTGCCGGAGTCGGGGAAGGTGGTGGTCACCTCGCGCACCTCC
Organism: Micromonosporaceae bacterium; assembly: GCA_047459215.1. GTDB lineage: Bacteria > Actinomycetota > Actinomycetes > Mycobacteriales > Micromonosporaceae > Natronosporangium. The sequence goes on from VSBZ01000050.1 coordinate 20,354, forward strand.
CGCAACGTCTGCGGCGTGTAGCCGGAGGCGCCGTTGACGATCGGGACGAACCGGTCCGTGGTCCATCGCATGACGTGCATGTCGGTGAGGGGGTCGCTCGGCAGGACGAGGACCGGCCCTTCGACGGTGGCCAGTGCCTCCGGCTGCGGCGGCGCCACCGGGTGCTCCAGCGGGCCGATGCCCTCGGCGAACACGACCAGCAGCGGCACCACCAGCGCGATCCGCGGCCACAGCCCCGGTGCCGGGTAGCCGCGCTCGACCGCGAACTCGCGCGCCCGTACCGCCAGCGCGGTCAGCGCCCCCGCCGCGAGCACCGCCAGCAGCAGGGTGGTCCAGACGACCAGGCGGCCCGGGGTACGCAGGGCGTCCCACCCCGGTAGCCACTCGTACAGCGGCCGGTACAGCACGCCGTCGAAGAAGCTGGTCCCCAGCGCCAGCACCGCGCTGGCCGCCACCCCCAGCGCCAGGACCAGGCGCGCCCGCCAGGACCACACCGAGACCACCAGGCCCGCCACGGCCACGGCGATCAGCGCGTACCCCGGCAGCAGCGCCATCTCCGACGGGGCGCTCAGCGCCTCCCGGGCGCCGGCGTGCCGGTCACCCCACAGCCAGCTGTCGGGGGAGGCGATGAAGAACCCCTGCGGTGGCGGCGAGAACGCCTCCACCTCGGCGAACGACCGCCGCGCGTCCGGGTGCTGGTCCAGCACGATCAGGTACGGCAGGGCCATGAGCACCGTGACGGAGGCGAAGATCGTGCCGCCCACGAGGTTCGCGGCGAGCAGCGCACCGGTCCGGTGGCGCGGTCGTCGGAGGATCCGGCGGACCAGCCACCCGAGACCGACCACCACCGCGATGAGCGCCATGACGTAGACGAACGGCAGGCCGATCGCGAACCCGAGGGTGACCTGCCACGCCGCGACCAGCCAGCCGGCCACGATCCAGCCGGCGCGGACGCGACCCGGCCGGAACCCGCGCCGCAGCGACCACCCGTGGCCGCGGGCGAGCATCGCCAGCGACAGCGCGATCCCACCGGTGGAGATGACGTGCAGGTGCTCGGCCTGGGCCAGGCGCCACGGGGCGTACGCGAACGCCAGGCCGGCCACGATGGCCCCGGTGCGACCGGACCCGAGCTGGCGTGCCAGCGCGTACGCGCCGATGAACGCCAGCGCGTGGACGAGAACGAAGATGATGTTGTAGCGCAGCAGCGCGTCGGCCGGTCCACTGCCGAGCAGCCCGGCCGGCGCGTACCCGAGCAGCGTGTCGGAGAACGCGTACGTCCACCGCTCCGGATAGAAGGCGTTGGTGTGCCACAGGGAGGCCGGGTCGGTCAGCAGGATGTGGCCCGGCCAGGCGAGCAGCCAGGACACCAGCGTGGGGTCGCCGAGGTCCTTGGGCAGGGTGTAGCGGGGGTACCGCAGCGCCGGCCAGGTCATCACCACCGCGAGGAGCAGGCCGCCGACCACCGCGACGGTCCACTCGTGAACCAGCACGCGCCCGACCGCGGCGGCCGCCCGGCGCAGGCGGCCCGGTTCGCGTTCCGGCTCCGGAGCGAACGCCGCCCACCGCTCGTCCTCGGACACCGTGGCGGTGCCGCTCCCGTCCGCCGTGCCGGGAGCGTCCCCGGCGGTGTCGGCCGTGCCCTCGGTGGTGGCCGTCGCGCCGGCCGCGGCGTCGGTCGTCGTGTCCGCGGCGTCGCGGGCGGTGTCGGCGGTGTCTCCTGCGGCGCCGTCGGCCCCGCCGCCGTCGTGCGCTGTGCCGTCGCCGCCGTCGCCGTCGGCCGTACCGGCCTCCTCGACTGTCCGGGCGGTGTCGTCGACCGTACCGGGGGTCCCCTCGGTGGTGCGGGCGGCCGGGGTACCGGCGCCGTCCCCGGCCGTCCCTGCGGGTCCCGGCGCGGTGCCGTCCGCGTCCACGGTGGACGCCGCGGCGTTCCCGGTAGCGCCGGCGTCGTCGGCGGCCTGTCGCCGTGAGGCGGTGCCCCGTGTCCCGGCCGGTGCGTCCGTGCCCGTCGTCGCCGGTGCGGCGTCGCCCGCCGGCTCCAGCTCGGCGGTGGCGGCCTCCGACAGGTCCGCCGTCGGTGCCTCCGAGAGATCCGCCGTGGGGGCTTCTGACAGGTCCGCGGTGGGGGCCTCCGACGGGTCCGCGGTGGGCGCGGGCGGCTCCAGCGGCGTGTCGGTACGCGCGCTCCCGGCCTCATGCCGTCGGCCCCCCTTGTGTCGCCCCCGTGTGACCATCTGGCTCCTAACCGACCCGCTCCCGCAGGAAGGCGATGTCCGCGGCCTGGCCGTCGACCCCGCCGGGCGTCTCCACGACCACCGGCGCGCCGGCCTGCCGGACCACTTCGGCGATGAGCTCGGGGTCGATCTCCCCCTGGCCGAGGTTGGCGTGCCGGTCCCGCCCGGACCCGAACGGGTCGCGGGAGTCGTTGGCGTGCACGAGGTCGATGCGACCCGTGATCGCCCGGACCCGGTCGACGATCCCGACCAGGTCCTCCCCTCCCGTGAACGCGTGGCAGGTGTCCAGGCAGAAACCGGCGCCGAACTCGCCCACCGCGTCCCACAGCCGGGCCAGTGCCTCGAACCGGCGGGCGCACGCGTTGTCGCCCCCGGCCGTGTTCTCGATCAGGATCGGCAACGGAAACCCGCCCTGCTCGGCCGCGTACGCGAAGGTCTTGCGCCAGTTCTCCACGCCGGCCGCGAGGTCCGCGCCGGCGTCCACATGGCCACCGTGCACGACCAGGCCCGACGCCCCCAGCTCCGCCGCCGCGACGGCGTGGGCCAGCAGCAGCTTGCGGCTGGGGATGCGGATGCGGTTGTTCGTCGTCGCGACGTTGATCCGGTACGGGGCGTGGATGTACACGTCGACCGGTGCGGCGCGCAGCGCGTCCGCGTCCGCCCGCGGCTCGGGCTCCTTCCAGCCTTGTGGATCGGTGAGGAAGAACTGGACCACCTCTGCCTTGCGCGCGGTGGCCGCCTCGAGCGGATCGGTGCGGTCGACGTGAGCCCCGATGCGCATGAGGCGCAGGATACCCCGGCGCGCCAGCCGAGGGAGGCGGTTGCCGTGCGCGACGGTCACCGTACGGAGCGTCCCGATGTCGGCCTCCGGGCCACCACCCGGGCGGGCGAGCTGGCCGGCGTGTGCCGTCACTGGCCCGTACGTGTCTCGTTGACCCAGGGTGGGACAGGCACCCGCCCGCGCCCCGGAAGAACCTTCGTACGACCTGGGGGATGACACATGACTGTCAACCGGTCCTGGGGTCCGCGGTTGGTCGCGGCCATGGTGATGATCGGTGCACCGGTGCTGTGGGCGTCGACCGCGTGGGCGCAGCCGTCGGCCACGGTGGTCTTCACCGGCGGGGGCGCCTCTGAG
>VSBZ01000051.1:0-23575 GCA_047459215.1 Micromonosporaceae bacterium
CGCCGGTCCCTCGACCCGCACCCGTCCGCGGCGGTCACTGCGGGTCCGCGACCGACCGCAGCCAGCGGACCAGCGTGCGTACGCCCCAGCCGGTGGCGCCCCGGGTGAGCTCCGCGTGGTCCCGGTCGGTCCACGACGGCGCCGACATGTCGATGTGGGCCCACCTGTCGCGGGCCGCGCCGGTGAACTCTCTCAGGTAGAGGGCGGCGAGCACGGAGCCGGCGCCCTCCGCGGAGTTGAGCAGGTCACCCACGTCGCCGCGCAGCGACTCCAGGTAGTCGTCCGGGAGCGGCATCCGCCAGACCTGCTCACCGGCCTCGGTGGCGGCCCGCGTGAGCGCCTCCGCCAGCGCGGAGTCGTCGCTGTACAGGGCGCCGGTACGCCGGCCGAGGGCGACCGCGTTGGCGCCGGTCAGGGTCGCCAGGTCGACCAGGTAGTCGGGTCGCAGGCGGCCGGCCGCGTAGGCCAGGGCGTCGGCGAGCACGAGCCGCCCCTCGGCGTCCGTGTTGCGGATCTCGCTGGTCCGTCCGCCCCAGTGCGTGACGACGTCGCCGGGGCGCATCGCCGACCCGCTGGGCATGTTCTCGGCCAGCGCCGCCAGCGTGGTCACCCGTACCGGCAGGCGCAGCGCGGCGGCCGCCAGCGTGGCCGCGACCACGGCGGCCGCACCCGCCATGTCCTTGCGCATCAGGGTCATGGCCTGGTTCGGCTTGATCGACACCCCACCGGTGTCGAAGGTGATGCCCTTGCCCACCAGCACCACGTGGGTGCGGGCACCGCGTGGCCGCCAGGCCAGCTCGAGCAGGCGGGGCGGGGTGGCCGAGCCCCCACCGACCGCGAGAATGCCGCCGAACCCCTCCCGGCGCAGGTCCGGGACGTCGCGTACCCGCAGCGTGACACCGCTTAGCCCGGCCGCCGCCCGCTCGACCCGCCGGCAGAACCAGGCTGGTGTCTTGCGGACCGACGGCATGTTGGTCAGGTCACGGGCCAGGGCGGTGTAGTCGGTGACCACCTGCGCGACCCGCACCGCTGCGGCGTACCGGTCCGGGTCGTCCACGGCGACGGTCACCTGCCGCAGCCGGGGCGCCCGGGCAGGGTCGTCCGCGCCGAGCCGGAACCGGTACGAGCCGAGCCGCAGACCTTCGACCAGCGCGCCGACCGCTTCCGGCGGTACCTCCGCCGGAAGCGCGACGGTCAGGGAGGTCTCCCGGGCGGCGGCCCGGGCCACCCCGGCGCCGGCCGCCCGCCACCCGGCCGACCCGCCGTCTCCGACGCCGACGAGCAGGACCAGTCGCGGCCGGTCGAGCGGCCGGGGCAGCGCCACCACCTGGCCCGCGCGGCCGGAGTGCGCCGCCTGCTCCCGCAGTGCGGCGCACTCCTCGGCCAGCCGCGCGGTGGTGGCGACGGTGTCCATCACCGCCTCGGCGTCCACCGGGAACGCGAGCACGGTGGCCCGGGCGGCCCCGGCCGCCAGGCGTACCGCGAGCACCCGTCAGCTGACGGCGGCCTTCAGCGCGTCACCGAGCGCCGTGGCCTCGTCCGGTGTCATCTCCACCACCAGCCGGCCGCCGCCCTCGAGCGGGACCCGCATGACGATGCCCCGGCCCTCCTTGGTGACCTCGAGCGGACCGTCACCCGTCCGCGGCTTCATCGCCGCCATCTCATCTCCCCTCAGGGTCGTCCAGGCGCACGGATGGCCCCGCGCCCCTGCGAACCAGTCTCCGCCGCGCGAATGCGCAGCACAGAATTGAGATTTTCCCTGATGAGCACCGGGAAGCTCAAACCGGCCGGCGGTGGTGTGACATCGACCTGGCCACTGATCATGCGTCGTGTCACAATGTCGGGCTATGCAGGCCCGCTCCGCCCTGTTCGACCTCTACGGGGACTACCTGCGCGCGCGGGGCGGGCAGGCGCCGGTGGCGGCCCTGGTGCGGCTGCTGGCGCCGCTGGGGATCGCCGCCCCGGCGGTGCGCACGGCGGTCTCCCGCATGGTCCGGCAGGGGTGGCTGGAGCCGTTGCGCCTACCCAGCGGACCCGGGTACGGGCTGACCCCGAAGGCGGTCCGGCGGCTGGACGGGGCCGCCGCCCGGATCTACCGGACCACGAAGCCGCAGTGGGACGGGCGCTTCGACCTCATCGTGCTGGAGAACCTGCCGCCCCGCTCGATCCGGTCCCGGGTCGCCGCCAACCTCGCCTTCCTGGGGTACGGCTGCATCGGCGAGCGGACCTGGCTGGCGCCGCGCGCGCACGAGGAAGTGGACGGCCTGCTGGCCGAGGCCGGCGTGCGCTTCGACCGGTTCACCGCCGCCCACGTCGCCGGCGCGAACGGGATGCCCTCGCTGGTGGAACGCGCGTGGGACCTGCGCGCGCTCGCCGACGCGTACCGGCAGTTCGTCGCCGACATGACCCCGCTGGTGGAAGCGGCGCCGACGCGGGGTGACGACGAGGCGGCCTACCGGGCCCGGTTCCAGCTCGTCCACGCCTGGCGGACGTTCCTGTTCCGCGACCCGCTGCTGCCGCCGGCGCTGCTGCCGCCGTCGTGGCCGGGGACCACGGCCGCCGACTTCTTCGACCGGCACGCGAGCCGGCTACGACCGGCCGCGGACCGGTTCGTCGACCGCTGCCTCACCACCGAAGGAGCCCTCCGTGACCGAATCCCTGCTGGTGTCCCGGGACGACGCCGTCGTCACCCTCACGCTCAACCGGCCCGACTCGCTGAACTCCCTGGACGTGGCCCTCAAGGAGGCGCTGCGTGACCAGCTGGCGACGCTCGCCGCGGACACCTCGGTGCGCGCCGTCGTGCTCACCGGCGCCGGACGCGCCTTCTGCGCCGGCCAGGACCTCAAGGAGCACGTCGCCACGCTGGAGAGCGGCTCAGACAATCCACTGTCGACGGTAGTCGAGCACTACAACCCGGTCGCGCTGGCGCTGGCCGGCATGCCCAAGCCGGTCGTCGCGGCGGTCCGCGGCATGGCCGCCGGAGCCGGCGCCGGCCTGGCGTTCCTCGCCGACTTCCGGGTGGGCGGACCGTCGACCGGGTTCACCATGGCGTTCGCGAACGTCGGGCTGGCGGCCGACACCGGGATCTCCTGGTCGCTACCCCGCCTGGTCGGGCACGCCAAGGCCGCCGAGCTGCTCATGCTGGGCGGCACCGTCCGGGCGGAGGAGGCGCACCGGCTCGGCCTGCTCACCACCCTGGTCGACTCCGACGACGAGGTGCTGCCGGCCGCCCAGGAGCTGGCCGCGCGCCTGGCCGCCGGTCCGACCGTGGCGTACGCGCAGATCAAGCGGGAGCTGGCACACGCCGGCGGGCTCGCGCAGGCGCTGGAGGTGGAGGCGGACGCGCAGAAGGTGTGCGGCGCCACCGCCGACCACCGAGCCGCCACGGCCGCGTTCGTCGCGAAGCAGAAGCCCACGTTCTCCGGCCGGTGAGGCGTCGCGCCGGCGGCCGCCGCCCGGAACCCTGCACCGGTCCGGGCGGTCCGCCGTCCAGCCCTCGGCCGCCCGGGCCGTCAGTCGTCCTCGGGGTCGAGGTCGTGCGGCTCGCCACCCAGGTACGCCTGCAGCTGCAGCTCGTCGTCGGTGGGGGCGACGAAGGCGGGCAGCTGCTCAGGGCCGAGCTCGCGCACGTACGCCCAGAACTCCCGTACCGCGTCGGCCGGTGTCGCCGCTTCGATCGGCAGGTCCACGCTCACCAGCCAGGTCCGTCGCGCCGCCACGGGGCTATCCCACCATGCACGGCCGCGCCGGTCGCAGGGGCCCCCGCGGCCTCACCGCCGCGCAGGGCCCGCGGCCTCACCGCCGCGGCGGCACGTGGCAGTCGGCGAGGTGGTCGTCGACCATCCCGGTGGCCTGCATGAGCGCGTACACGGTCGTGGGCCCGACGAAGCGGAAGCCCCGTCGCCGCAGCTCCCGTGCGAGCGCCACGGACTCCGGCGTCGAGGCGGGGATCTCGGCGGACGCCGCCGGGCGCGGGCGCGGCGGCGGCGCGTACGACCACAGCAGCCGGGCCAGCCCGTCTGGCAGCTCCAGGGCGGCCCGGGCGTTGGCGATGGTCGCCTCGATCTTCAGCCGGTTGCGGACGATCCCCGGGTCGGACAGCAGCCGCTCGACGTCGTTCGGACCGTACCGGGCCACGGCCTCGATCGAGAAGTCGCTGAACGCGGCCCGGAACGCCGGCCGCTTGCGCAGGATGGTCAGCCACGACAGGCCGGACTGGAACGCCTCCAGGCTGAGGCGCTCGAACAGGCCGTCGTCGTCGCGGACCGGCCGGCCCCACTCCCGGTCGTGGTAGTCGAGGTAGTCGGCCGCGCTCACCGCCCACGGGCAGCGGGCCAGCCCGTCCGGCCCCACGACCACGTCGCTCACCGCAACCACCGTCCCCTCACCGCGAGCCGCTCCCGCGCGGCGACCTCGCCCGCACGGTATCCGCCCCCACCGACGACCGCGCGGTGCCCGCGGCGGCCACCCCCGGCGACGGCGCGACCACCCCTACCCACGGCGGTCGACCCGCCGGGGGCGCGAGCACGCACCGCCTACGGCAGCCGCCCCTGCTCGACCAGCCGCGCGAAGCGGCGCAGCGCGTAGGTCAGGCCGGCGCGGGAACCCGGCCACAGCACCGGTGCCACGGCCCGGCCGAGGGGGCCGCCGGGCAGGTGGAACCACTCGTGCCACACCACGTGGGTCCGGTCCCTCCCCACCGGCGCGCACCGGAACGCGCCCGGGCCGCGCAGCAGCCGCCCCTCGTGGACGACGCCGACCTCGTACGGCGGGTCGAACCTGGTCACCCGCATGAGGTCCCGGATCACCAGGGGTCCCACCGACGTCACGGCCTCGATCCGGCTGCCCTCCCGGCCGTCGCCGGCGAGCACCCGCACGGTGGTGAAGGGAATCCACTCACCCTGCCGGTCGAAGGCGGTCAGGCCGGCGAAGACCCGGTCCACATCGGCCGCCACCACGACACTGGCCGCCACCTCGAGCGCGGGCCGGGAGTCGCCCGGGCCCGTGCCGCCGGACGCGCCCGCCGCGCTCACCGCCGCACCGACGCGCCGCCGTCACCGGGCGTGGCCGCGGCGGCCGGTCCGGGCTCGGCGGCCGACCCGGGTAGGGTGGCCGGTCCGGTCCCGCGGCCGTCCATGTCGGCGCCGACCTCGCCGGCGTGGTCCGCCTCGCTGCCGGGCACCTGCGCGGCCGTGCGTGCCTGCCGCAGCGCCTCGGCCTCCGCGACCCGGCCGGCCCACAGCGCCTCGACCTCCGCCTGCAGGATCCCGATCAGCTCCTCCTTGTAGCCGAGGTCGTAGGCGGTGCGGGCCAGCGCGGCGTCGACCTGGTCCATGCGGTAGCCGCGCAGCGCGGTGTCGAACCGCACCCGCTCCAGGTCGGACTCGGTCAGCGGCCGGTCGGCCGGCAGCGGCACCGCGCGCCCGTCGGGCTCGACGTCGCGCAGTCCCGGGTCCCGCCCCTCGACGAGCACCTTCGCCCCGTAGATGACCCCGCCGATGGTCAGAGCCGCCGCGATGAGGAACAGCACCACGCCCACGCGTTCGATCGTGACAGAACCGCTCCGGCGGTGCGAGGGGTGCACCGGACGGCCGGCCGGCGCGCCGCACCCGGCCGCGGGAGCCGCCGCCGGGGTCCGGGACGCGGGAGAACCCGGCGCGGGACGCGGAGGACGCGACGGGACGCCGGGAGAGACCCGGCGGACGCCGGAGCGAACCCGCCCCCGCCGCATCCCGCGGCGCGGTGGGATGATCGCGGACGGGACCGACGAGGGGAGCCGACGTGTCCGGACCGCTACGGCTGGGCGGACGCACGTTCGCCCCGCGCGAGCTGCTGGTGATGGCGATCATCAACCGTACGCCCGACTCGTTCTACGACCGCGGCGCCACGTTCGCGCCCGAGGCCGCCCTGGCCGCGGCCGCCAGGGCGGTCGCCGACGGCGCGGACATCATCGACATCGGCGGCGTGAAGGCCGGTCCGGGCGACGAGGTGACCCCGGCGGAGGAGATCCGCCGCACCGTGGACACGATCGCGGCGGTCCGCGAGCGGTTCCCGGACGTGGTCATCTCCATCGACACGTGGCGCGCGGAGGTGGCGCGGGAGGCGGTCGCCGCCGGCGCCGACCTCATCAACGACACCTGGAGCGGCGCCGACCCCGGCCTGGCCCGGGTGGCGGCCGAGACGGGGGTGGGGCTGGTGTGCTCCCACGCCGGCGGCCTGCGGCCCCGCACCCGGCCGCACCGGGCGGCCTTCGCCGACGTGGTCGCCGACGTCGTCCAGACCGTGACCCGGCTGGCGGAGCGGGCGGTGGACCTGGGGGTCCGCCCCGACGGCATCCTCATCGACCCGGCCCACGACTTCGGCAAGAACACCTACCACTCGCTGGAGATCACCCGGCGGCTCGGCGAGCTGGTGGCGACTGGCTGGCCGGTGCTGGTCGCGCTGTCCCGCAAGGACTTCGTCGGCGAGACCCTCGACCTGCCGCCGCCGCAGCGGTTGGAGGGCACGCTCGCCGCGACCGCGGTGTCGGCGTGGCTGGGCGCGCGGGTGTTCCGGACCCACGACGTGGCCGCCACCCGCCGGGTGCTCGACATGGTGGCGTCCATCCGGGGCGACCGGCCGCCGGCCGTCTCCCGCCGCGGCCTCGCCTGAGCGGTCACCGGCCGCGGAGCCGGCCGCGGTCAGGTCCAGCGCAGCACGCCCCGCCGCCAGGCGTACAGGATGCCCAGTGCCAGCACGGCGAGGAAGACGCCCATCTCGACGGCGGTGACCACACCGAAGCCGGGCTCGGCGTACACCACCGCCCACGGAAACAGGAACACCGCCTCGACGGCGAAGATCACGAACAGGTACGCGTAGACGTAGTACCGGATCTGCACCTGGGCCCAGTAGATGCCGACCGGGTCGAGGCCGCACTCGTACGGGACGGTCCGTTCCGCCCGCCTGCCCGGCCGGGCGGGCCGCAGCAACCGGTTGGCGCCGTACGCCGCCGCCAGGAACAGCACACCCGCGGCCAGCAGCAGCCCGAGGGTCGCGTACGAGCCGAGGTAGGTGTCCACGGCCGGACCCTACCCCGACGCGGCCGGCACGGTCCACGCCCGCCGGAGGCGCCGATGCCGGCCCTCACGGGCGGCGCCGGACCTCCAGGGCGGGCGCCGGTGTCCACAGGCACGCGCCGGGGCCCCGCGACGGTCTAGGCTCGGGGCACCGGCGTGACCCCCCGACCGGAGGAGGCTCAGATGACCCTGCGCGAGGACGCCGCGGCGCTGGCACCCGACCTGGTGGCCCTTCGCCGGCGGCTGCACCAGATCCCCGAGATCGGACTGCACCTGCCGAAGACCCAGCAGGCGGTGCTGGAGGCGCTGGACGGCCTGCCGCTGGAGATCAGCGTCGGCGACAAGCTGTCATCGGTCACGGCGGTGCTGCGCGGCGGCCGGCCGGGCGGGCCGGTGGTACTGCTGCGCGGCGACATGGATGCCCTGCCCGTGACCGAGCGGACCGGGGAGGAGTTCGCCTCCCGCCACGAGGGAGCGATGCACGCCTGCGGTCACGACCTGCACACCGCCGGGCTGGTGGGCGCTGCCCGGCTGCTGTCGGCCCGGGCCGCCGAGCTGCCCGGCGACGTGGTGTTCATGTTCCAGCCGGGTGAGGAGGGGTACGACGGCGCCCGCCACATGATCGACGAGGGGGTGCTGGAGGCGGCCGGACGGCCGGTCGACGCGGCGTACGGCATCCACGTCACCTCGTCGAAGACCCGCGCCGGGGTCTTCACCGGTCGGCCGGGCCCGCTCATGGCCGCCTCGGCCGGGCTGACGGTGCGGGTGGTCGGCGCGGGCGGGCACGGCTCCACCCCGTACCGGGCGCTCGACCCGGTGCCGGTGGCGTGCGAGATGGTGACCGCGCTGCAGGCGATGGTGACCCGGCGCTTCAACGTGTTCGACCCCGTGGTGGTCACGGTGGGCCGGTTCCACGCCGGCACCCGGCGCAACATCATCCCCGAGGACGCGGTGTTCGAGGCCACGGTGCGGGCGTTCTCCACCGAGACCATGGAACGGCTCAGCGAGTACACCGTCCGCCTGTGCCAGGACATCGCCACCGCTCACGGCCTGCGCGCCGACGTGGTGTTCGCCGGCGAGTACCCGGTGACCGTGAACGATCCCGACGAGCACGAGTTCGTCGCCGCCACCGTACGGGAGGTCTTCGGCGAGGACCGATTCGAGCTCATGGAGCACCCGATGACCGGCTCGGAGGACTTCTCCCGGGTGCTGGAGCGGGTGCCGGGCGCGTACGTGTTCCTGGGCGCCACCGTCGGCGACGACCCGGAGAACGCCCCGACCAACCACTCGCCGCTGGCCCGCTTCGACGACAGCGTGCTGCCCGACGGCGCGGCGCTGCTGGCCGAGCTCGCGGTGCGCAAGCTCACCGCCCTGGCCAAGGCCCGCGAAGCCGGGCAGGACCGGGCGCTCGTGACGCCCCGCTCCTCCTCGGAGTAGGTGGTCCGGTGTATGGCGCCGACGTCGCCGAGGTCTACGAGGACCTCTACGTCGCCGGCCAGGGCAAGGACTACGCCGCCGAGGCAGGCCGCGTCACCGAGCTGGTGCGCCGCCACCGTCCGGCGGCGGACAGCCTGCTCGACGTGGCCTGCGGCACGGGCGCGCACCTGGCACACCTGCGGCACACCTTCTCCCGGGTCGCCGGGGTGGAGCTGTCCGAACCCATGCGCCAGGTGGCGCTCCGGCGGCTGCCGGACGTCCCGGTGTACGCCGGGGACATGCGCGACTTCGACCTGGGCGAGTCGTTCGACGCGGTGACGTGCCTGTTCTCGTCGATCGGGTACGTGGCCGACCTCGCGCAGCTGCACGCGGCGGTGGCCCGGATGGCGGCCCACCTCCGGCCGGGTGGGGTGCTGGTGATCGAGCCGTGGTTCACCCCGGACGCGTGGCGCGACGGCCATCTCGGCCACACCGTCGCCTGCCGCGACGGGCGCACCGTCGTGTCGATGTCCTACTCCAGCCGGAGCGGTCGCACGTCCCGCATGGAGGTCCACTATCTGGTCGGCGAGCCGAGTGGCGGGGTTCGCCACTTCCGGGACACCCACGTGATGACGCTGTTCACCACCGGGGAGTACGAGCAGGCGGTGGCCGCCGCCGGGCTGGCCGTGGCCGGCTGGCACGACGGCTTCTCCGCCGGCCGGGACCTGCTGGTCGCCACCCGTCCGGCGTGACCGCACCGACGTAGCGGAGACCATTGGCACCCGCTCACGATCATGTGAATATGGTTCACATGATCGATATGTTGACGTTCATCGTGCTGAGTGGCGGCATGGCCCTCGCGGTCCTGGCGACGACGTTGTACCGGACGGCGAGGCAGGCGGCGGAGAAGTACCGCAACACCCGTGCCCAGCTACCGGAGTTGAAGAAGGTCCGGAACCGCGCCTGGCTGCGGGCAAGCTTCTGGATCCTCGCGGCGCTGTGGTACCTCGCGTTCGTCTTCCGCGAGGCCGCCTCCGGCGGCTGAGAACGCCAGGTCCGCGGGCGCCGTGCCGGAATGTGGCCACTGTGACCGCCGGCCGCCCGACGGTGCGTCCGACCGCCCCGCCGACGACGGCGGGCTCACCGGTTGAACAGCGCCTCCATGATGTTGAGGACGCCGGGTCCGATCACGACGATGAACAACGCCGGGAACAGGCACAGCACCAGCGGGAAAACGATCTTCACCGGCACCTTCCGGGCCTGTTCCTCGGCCCGTTGGCGTCGGCGCAGCCGGATCTCGGCGGCCTGCTCGCGCAGCACGTGCCCGATCGGGATGCCGAGCTCCGTGGCCTGCACGACCGAGCTCACCATGGTGCGCAGCTCGGCCACCCGGCTGCGCGCGGCCATCGCCCGCAGCGCGTCGCTGCGGCGCTGGCCCATCTGCATCTCCTGCAGCATCCGGGCGAACTCCCGCGACAGCGGTCCCGGCATCGTCCGGGCGACCTGCGCCATGGCCGCGTCCAGGCCGAGCCCCGCCTCGACCGACACGGTCAGCAGGTCCATCGCGTCGGGGAGGGTGCGCCGGATCTGCTCCTGGCGGCGCAGCCCGACGTCGTAGACCACCACCAGCGGGGCCGCGAAGCCGACGGCGGCGCCGACGATGAGCAGGCCCAGGACCGCGGTGGGCGCCGCGCCGGCGGCCGCGCCCAGCAGCGCGGCCAGCGCGCCACCCGCCAGCAGGCCGACGCCCTGCATCTCCACGATCCGCTCCGGCGGCCAGGCCGGTGGGTTGCCGGCGTAGTCGAGCCACCGCTGCAGCCAGGCCCGCAGGCCGCGGGGCGTGAGCGCGTTCGCCACGCCCCCCAACCGCCGGGCGGCCGGCGCCAGGGCGCGGGTCCGCAGGTCCTCCTCGGCGGCGGCGGCGCTGCCCGGCGCATACACCCGGTCGATCGTCTCCAGGGCACGCGCCACCCCGGTCCGGCCCACGCTCGCCGAGACGAGGATGAGCACGGCCAGCGCGATCGCGCCTCCGATCGCACCGAGTCCCACCACCAGCAGCACCTGGCTGTCCACGACGCCCTCTCAGACCTCGACCCTGACCATCCGGGACATCCACACCGTGCCCACCACCACCAGCACGATCCCGGCCGCCAGCATGGCGATGCCGACCGGCTCGGTGACGAGGGGCCGCATGTACTCGCGGCGGAACAGCAGCATGAACGCGCCCGCCACGACCGGCAGCGCCACCAGGATCCACGCCGAGATCCGCCCCTCGGCCGACAGCGCGCGCACGTGGCGGCGCAGCGAGTTGCGCTCGCGCAGCGTGTTCACGGTGGTGGTGAGCACCTCCGCGAGGTTGCCGCCGACCTCCTGCTGGACCCGCACCGCCACGACCGCCCACGCGAGGTCGGTGCTGCGCATGCGGACCGCCACCCGCTCCAGCGCGTCGTCCAGGCTGGCGCCCAGCCTCGTCTCACCCAGCGCCCGCCCGAACTCGGTGGAGACGGGGTCCGGCAGCTCCCGGGCCATCGCGTCGACCGCCTGCGACAGCGAGAAGCCGGACCTCAGCGAGCCGATGACCAGTTGCAGCGCGTCCGGCAGCAGGGCGGCGAACGCCTCCGCGCGGCGGTCGGCCCGCCACCGCTGGTACAGCCAGGTGCCCGCCCAGCCGAGGACCACTCCCAGCGGCACGGCCGCCAGCGGGCCCACGAACAGGGTCAGCAGCAGCACCGCGATCAGGCAGATCAGCGCCCGCAGCAGCAGCCACTCGTGTGGGCGCAGCCGCATGCCGGCCCGGTCGAGCTCCAGGGCGATCCGCGCCTCCAGGCCCCGGGCGCGGACCACCCGCTCGGACAGGGCCAGCGCGGCGCGGGCCACCTGGCTGGTCGGGTCGCTGTCGGAGGGTGAGGGCGGTGGCGCGGGCGGGGCGACGGTGAAGGCCTCGAGCTGGGCGAGCCGGCGCCGCCGCTGGTCGCGCTCCAGCAGTGGGGAGACGGCGACCAGCCCGACCGCGAGCAGCCCCAGGAACACCAGTGCCGCCAGGCCGATCTCCGCCCACACCGGAGGGCCGCCGGCCGCGACCGGGACCGGTTCTCCGGTCACCACCCGAGGGAAGGTCACCGGCACGGTCGCCGACACGGTCTGCCGTCCGGTGTGGACGCTCACCTCCAGGTCGGCCGCGGCGCCGGACAGCTCCGCCGGCACCGCGACCACGACCACGACCCGTACCGTGAACATCCGGGCCGCGCGCGTGAACGCGCCCGCCAGGTCCTCGGCGTCGGCCGCCTCGTACGCGTGGCCGCCGGTGTCCCTGGACAGGGCGGCCAGCAGGTCGGTGACGGCCACCTCGGTCCGGAAGGCGACCGTGTCGACCGGCACGTCGACCTCGGCCAGCCGGCGTTCGAGGTCCGGCAGGCCGGTGGCGGAGCTGCTGTCGGCGCCGTCGGAGAGCACCAGCACCCGTCGTTCGGCGTACCGCCGCGCGTCGGCGGCCAGGTCGGCGGCGGCCATCAGCCCGTCGTACAGGGCGGTACTGCCCTCCGTGACCAGCTCGCCCAGGACCCGCCGCGCCTCAGCCCGGTCGCCGGTCGGCTCCAGCACGGTACGGGCCACGGCGCCGGCGGTCACCACCGCCAGGTCGACGTCCTCCGGCAGCTCGTCGACGTACCGCCGCGCGGCGGCGACCGCGTCGGCCAGCGGCTGGCCGGCCATCGAGTCGCTGACGTCGATCACCAGGACTCCGAGCCGCCGCTGGGCCGGGGCCGTCTCGGTGGCCCGGGTCTCCGCCTCGGCCACCTCCCGGACCTCCAGCGGGGTGTCGCCGGCGCGGACCGACACGCTCGACAGGTCCAGCTCGTTTCCGTCCGGCAGGGCGCCGACCACGAGTTCCAGCCGCAGCAGCCCCGGCTCCTCGGACAGGACGGTCACGGAGGCCTCGGGCTGGGCGAGGGCCGGCGCCGGGGCCAGCACCGCTGCGGCCAGCAGCGGTGTGGCCAGCAGCCCGGCCAACGCCGCCGGGCGGCGGAGCCCGGTCACGTGTCGCTCCCGTGCCGTGCGAAGACCGAGGTCGGGACGCTGACGCCGTGGTCGGCGAGCCGGTCGAGGAAACGGGGCCGCAGGCCGGTGGGGCGCAGCTCACCGACCGGGCGGCCGAACTCGTCCGTCCCGGCCCGGTACTCGTACCGGAACAGGTCCTGGAGGGTGACCACGTCCCCCTCCATGCCCGTGACCTCGGTGATGTGGGTGATCCGGCGGCTGCCGTCCCGCATCCGGGTGAGGTGGACGATCACGTCGACGGCCGAGGCGATCTGCTCCCGGATCGCGCGCACGGGCAGCTCCATCCCCGCCATCAGGACCATGGTCTCCAGGCGGGAGACCGAGTCCCGCGGGGAGTTGGCGTGCACGGTGGTGAGCGAGCCGTCGTGGCCGGTGTTCATCGCCTGGAGCATGTCCAGTGCCGCGCCGTCGCGGACCTCGCCGACCACGATCCGGTCCGGGCGCATCCGGAGGGCGTTACGGACCAGGTCGCGGATGGTCACCTCGCCCTTGCCCTCCAGGTTGGGCGGGCGGTACTCCAGCCGCAGCACGTGCTCCTGGGCCAGCCGCAGCTCGGCAGCGTCCTCGATGGTGATGATGCGCTCGTCCGCCGGCAGGTACTGCGACAGCACGTTCAGCAGGGTGGTCTTGCCGGTGCCCGTACCACCGCTGATGACGATGTCCAGCCGTCCCAGCACGCACGCGCGCAGCAGCTCGGCCACCGGCTCGGTGAGGGTGCCGAACCGGATCAGGTCCTCCACCGTGTACGCCTCGGCGGCGAACTTGCGGATGGTCAGCGCCGCCCCGTCCAGCGCCACGGGCGGCACCACCGCGTTGACCCGGCTGCCGTCGGGCAGGCGGGCGTCGACCATCGGGCTCGCCTCGTCCACCCTGCGCCCCACCCGGGACACGATCTTGTCGATCACCCGCCGCAGGTGGGCCTCGTCCATGAAGGCGGCGTCGACCGGGTAGATGCGGCCGTACCGCTCGACGTAGATCCGGTCCCAGGAGTTCACCATGATCTCGGTGACCTCCGGGTCGCGCAGCAGGGGCTCGATCGGCCCGTGCCCGAGGATCTCGTCGAGGATCTGCCGGTACGCCTCGGCCCGGTCGGCGGCGGACAGGTTGGCCTCGTCCCGGGCGAGCACCTCCGGCAACGCCTCCCGCACCCGGCGCTCCAGGTCCTCGTCGTCCCCCACGGTCTCGTACAGCCGCGGCCCCAGCATCTCCAGCAGCGCCTCGTGGGCGCGGCGGCGTACGTCCGCCAGCGGGTCGTACGCCCGCCGGTGGGTACGCCGGGCCCGGGTGTGCGCGACCGGCGGCGCGGACACGGCCGGTGGCGCGGACGGCACCGGAGCCGGCGACGTCGGCGCGTTCGCCCGGTCCTTCCGGTCGTTCTTGCGCGCGACGAACCGCTCGCGCAGCGTGCTCGCGGTGGCGCGGCTGCCGAGCCGGTCGGACAGTCCCATCCCACTCACCCCTTTCGGGCGTCGGTACGGCGGCCCACGAGCGCCCGCAGGCGGCGCGGCTGCGGGCGGGTGGCGCGGTTGGTGAACCGCTTGGCGGCGAGGTCCCTGATGGCGACGCTGACGGGATGGTTGGGCTGGCTGGACACGATCGGCACACCGTTGTTGATCGACACCGGCACGTCCCGACTGGTCGGGATGTAGGCGGCGACGGGTACCTTGATCGCGCGCTCCACGTCGGCCATCGACAGGCCCACCTTCGCGTCCGCCTGGTTGAGCACCACGACCCTCCGGTCCGCCTGGTAGTCCAGCAGCGTGAACGTGTCCAATGTGACCCTCAGGCTCTTGATGGCGGGCAGCTCGGGCGTGGTCACCAGTAGGTAGTGGTGGGCGGCGTCGAGCGCCGCCAGGGTCTGGTCGGACAGGACGCTGGCGCAGTCCACCACGATGACGTCGAACATCCCGCGGGCCAGGGCGAGGATCTCCGCCACCAGGTCGCGGCTGACCTGCTCACCGTCGGCCGGCTGCACGGGTGCCAGCAGGGTGTCCACACCAGAGGAATGCCGGGTGAGCAGCATCCGTAGGCCGGTCTCGTCGAGCCGGTCCGCGACCGGCACGGCCGCGGCGATGGTCCGTTCCGGCGTCAGCCCGAGCATGATCGCGACGTCGCCGAAGGCCAGGTCGAGGTCGACCAGGCAGACCCGCAGCTTGGCGTCCGCGGCGAACGCCACCGCGAGGTTGGTGGCGATCATGCTCGCGCCGGTGCCGCCCTTGCCGGAGAAGACCGCGACGACCCGTCCGCCGGGGGCGGTCTGTCCCACGGGGACGCCGTTGACCCCGGCGACCTCCCGCGCCGCCGCCAGCGCCCGGGCGCACGCCTGCGCCATCGCGTCGGGGTCACGCGTCGCCACCACCTCGTACACGCCCGCGCGCAGCGCCTCGGTCATGACGCTGACGTCGAGGTGCTGGCGTAGCAGGACCACCTTCAGGGCCGGCCGGTGCGTGCGTGCCCGCTCGGCGAACGCGACCACCTCGCTCAGCGCCGTGCTCGGCCCGAACACGACCAGCAGCTCGTCCGGGTACGCGGCCACGGCCTCGGCCAGCTCCTGGCCGCTCCGGACCACCGTGACGTCGGTGCCGAGCATCGGCGCGAGCAGCTGTGCCTGGTGTTCCCACTGCTCGTAGAGGATGGTCATGGCCGGCGCCCCGCGATCGTCACGATGCCCCCTCAGCTCGGCCGTCCCGGTCAGGGAAAGAGGTTGCGGATGTCCACACCCGGACCCGGTTTCACCTCCGAGCTGTCGGTCAGCAGCGCGAGGTAGAGCTGCCCGGTACGGGTGGCGTGGATGAGCCGTTCCGCGTCGCGCTGGTCGACCGAGACGGTGAGGATCAGCCCGGAACCGCTCGACCCACCGGCGGTCGCCGCCTGGCCCCCGCCGTCGCCGTCGCCATCGCCGGTGGCGGTGGTGACCGCGCCCGAGTTGTACACGCCGACCGCGAGCACCTCCACCCGCGGCAGCAGCAGGCGGGTACGGGTCCGCGGGCCCTGGCCGGGCTGCTCCTCCTCGTCGTCCCCCGCGGACTCGTAGGTGTTGAAGATGGCCACCTGCGAACCCGGCCGGACGAAGCCGGCGACCTGCTTGTCCACGTCGATCGCGACGCTGACCGCCAGCATCCCCTCCGGCACCTGCAGTCCCCCGGACAGCCGGGTCGGCGGTCCGAACATGCCCCGCAGGAGCAGCTGGCTGGGCTGCAGGTCGGAGGTGACGACGAGGTCCTGTAGCTCCGGCGGCACCTCGCTGAGCGCGCCGTCCGGCACGGACAGCGCGGGCATCACCACCTCCTCCACCAGCCCCCGCTCCTGCAGGCTGGCTCCGGAGGTGCCGGCGGGGATGCGCTCGGCGGCGATGAGCACCTTGACGGCCTTCTGCCCCTCGGCCACCTGGTTGCGGGCGGCGTTGACGTAGGCGAGGACGGCGGCGGTGCCGGCCGCGGCCAGCACGACGGCCAGGAATACGCCGAGAATCCTGCGGGTCATGAGCGGTGTCCGTTCGGGTGGGTCGGGGTCGTGGTCGGTGTGGTCGTCTGGGTCGGTGTCCGTGTCGGGGTCGGGAACGGGCGCATGGGCACGGTGGTCATCCGATCGTCCTCACCACCACGGCGCCGAGGCTGGGCAGCGGGCCGATCTCGCCCTCACCGGGCACCAGCGCCGCGGTGAAGTAGCCGTACAGGCACCTCTCCTGCCCGCTGCAGTAGTGCTGGCCGGTCAATGTGGACACAGCGTTGCCGGGTGCGTTGGGATTCCCACCGGGCGACATGAAGTAGCCGGTCAGCACGAACGCGGCGAAGCCGGCCAGGTGGTACCTGATCTCGCCCCCAACGCGCATGGAGCCGTCGAAGACCGGGACGAGCAGGACCGTTCGGTTGGCCCGGGCGCTCCACAGGGCGTTCGCGCACGCGGCCGGGAAGTTGTTGCCGTCGCTGCCGAGGTACTCGTCGCCGGCGATCGGGCTCTGGCAGTCTTCGGGGACCCCGTCGTCCAGCCGCCCGAAGCCACCGGGGGCGTCCCACCCGGCCGGCCCGGCGGGGCAGGTCAACGCCTTCTGCGATTGGTGCGTGTAGATGACCCGCTCGTACCTCACGTCCGGGACGGCCGGTGGCGGCGGTGCGAAGTCCGTCCCGCCGTTGGTGGCCTCATCCCACTCGCACGTGGAGATCGTGTAGGCCAGGCCCGAGCTGGGCGATCCCCAGGCGACCCGGGAACAGGCGCCCACCGTGGTGCCGTCGTAGCCGGACACCAGCGCCTGGGCGAAGCTCGGCGGCAGCAGGGTGGACCCGTCCGGCAGCCGGGTGGTCGTCCGTACCTCGACGTACGCGGTGCCGTCGGTGGGGCGCTCACCCAGGCAGTCGGTCAGGTTGCCGACCGGCCCGGTGTCGCACGGGCGCAGCCGACCCTCGGGGTCGTGGCCGCACACGTACGCGACCGCCGAGGTGCCGTCCCGGGCGTTCTGGTTCGCGTAGCCGCCGGCGGTGGCGACGACCGTGGTCGGCTCGCACGCCGGGCGGTTGAGCGCGCAGTCCCTGGCGACCGCCATCGCCGCCGCGTCGGCGCCGCTCATGAGCTCCTCCCGCTCGGCGTAGATCTTGCCGACGTCGACCACGAGCGCGGTCATGCCGAGCAGCACCCCACCGGCGAGCAGCACCGCGACCAGGGTGGCCGACGCGCCGCGGTCGCGGTCCCAGCGACGCGGGAAGCCGCGTGCCGGCCGTACGGTCAGGCGCGGCACGGCATCACCCCCCGGCCCCGCATGTCCACGTCGTCGCCGAAACCACCGCCGGCGAAGATCCCGGCGAGCGCTCCGACCGGGGTGACGAAGCTGAAGCTGTAGTCCACTGTGACCACAGCATCCGTGGCACCGGCCGTGGCACAGTCCGCCTCGACCGTGACGGCGCCGCCTCCGATTCCGGAGGTGACGGTGGCGACCCGCGGTCCGGGCGGAAGGCCGAGCGAGACGGCCCGGGCCCCCTCCCGGGCCGCCTCGGTCAGCGTGATCTGTGCGTGGAGCATGCGCCCGAAGTCGATGATGCCGAAGACGATGAGGAGCAGCAGCGGGATGACCAGCGCCGCCTCCACCGCGGCGGCGCCACGATCCCCTCGGTGGCGCGTCACCGGCCGTTCCTCAGGCCGCGGTGGCGTCAGCTCCCTCCCCCTCCACCGCTGCCTCCGCAACCGGAGGGAACCTGCACGCAGTTGTTCACGGTCTGGAACGCCTGCTGGATGTTCCCACCGAGCAGCCACACGACGGTCACGATGACCGCGGCGATGAGGGCGACGATGAGGCCGTACTCGACGGCGGTCGCACCCCGGTCGCGGCCGGCGAGGCGGGCCTTCCACATGGCGACGAGTCTGGTCATCAGGCAACTCCCAGATAGGCGGCCGACATCCCGGTCGGCGGGACCTCGGACGCGGCCCCCCGTAGCCGCCAGCGGGAGCGTACCCATGGCGCCGCTGCACAGTAGTCGGACGACCCGGCACAGTTACGTTCCCGGTGGACGCGGGCGAATGCTCCGTCAGGAGGCACCGTCGCGCACCATCGGACAGCCCTGATCACCTTCCCGGCCGAGGCCGGAACGGACCATGATCGCCGAACCGGTACCATTCGGCCACGGGATCGCCGCTCCGCTCGGGCGCCGTGGGCGTCCGGTCAACCGTCGACTAGCCGACAACCACGATGGCCAGCAGCGCTCCGGCGAGCATGAACGGCCCGTGCGGGATGGTGTCCTTGCGACCGGCGCGACGCAGCGCCAGCAGCACCGCGGCGTAGCCGCCGGCGAGCAGGAACCCGGCCGCGGTGCCCAGCACGGTCGCCCCGCCGCCGAACCAGCCCAACGTCAACCCGAGTGCCAGGGCGAACTTCGCGTCGCCCAGGCCCATGCCGGCGGGGTGCACGACGACGAGGAGGAGGTAGACCAGCGCCATCCCCAGCCCGTACAGCACCGCCAGGCCGAAGGTGCCGAGCCGGTCTGCGGTCACCGCGGCCCCGGCGAACAGCACCAGCGCGCCGGCGTACGCGGTCAGCGTGAGGCGGTCCGGCAGGCGGTGCACGGCCAGGTCGATGAACGCCAGCGCCACGCCGGCGGCGGCCACCCACCACAGCGCGGCGGTCTCCAGGACGGTGCCGCCGACCGCCGCCAGCGCCGCGAACGCGACCCCCGCGACCGCCTCGACCGTGCCCGGCGGCGGCCCTACCCGGCGCCGGCAGGCGGGACACCGGCCGCTGGGCGGCAGCACCGCCAGCAGCCCCCGCCAGCCCTGCGGCAGCAGGCGGCGCCGACAGTGCGGGCAGGCGTCGCGCACGCGCTCGTCGTACGGGACCGTGTGACGGAAGATCCTCGCCCGCAGCACGGGACCGGCGGCGACGCCGACCGCGGCGGCCACGCCGAGCCAGGCCGGCGTGGCTCCGGCCGGCAGCATCACCGCGTGGTCCACCCGCCGGATGGTACGGTGCGGCCCGCCCGGGCGGGTACCGGGCCGATCCCACCGGGTGGCCAGGTCCCGCCCGTATGGGGGACTCCCGTACGGGACCTGCGCGGCCGGCGCTACGGGAAGGCTCAGGTGCGGCTCCTGCCGCGGTCGGACGGTGCGGGGGCGCCGGGCCCGTACAGTTGCCGGTGGACACGGTCGGCCGACGTGCCGCCACCGAAAGGGGGATCAGGATGTCAGAGCGACGGTTGGTACGGCCGCGGGACGACCGCTGGATCGCCGGGGTGTGCTCGGGCCTGGCTCGCCGCTTCGGCCTGTCGCCCGGTCTCGTCCGGTTGCTGTTCGTCCTGTCGATTGTTCTGCCCGGCTCGCAGGTATTGGTCTACTTGATACTGTGGATCCTCATCCCGAGCGAGTGAGCGGGCGCGGGACCGCCGGCGCACCGGAGATTCCGGAGGCGTCCGACGTTCGGCACGCCGGGGCCACGGACGCGGCCCGGCGGTCGGCCCGCCGCCTCCGGTTCGACCGGGACCCGCTGGCGTACCAGCACGCCCGGCCACCGTACCCGGCAGAGGTGTACGGGATCCTGGTCCGCGAGTTCGGTCTCGGCCCCGGCTGCCGGGTGCTGGAGATCGGCGCGGGCACCGGCCAGGCCACCGGCGAGCTGCTCGCCCACGGTGCCGACGTGGTGGCGGTGGAGCCGGGCCCGGGTCTGGCCCGCGTCCTCGCCGACCGGTCCGGGGCCGCCGGCTGCGGGTGGTACAGGCGGACTTCGAGACCACCCCGCTGCCGCCAGGTCCGTACGACCCGGTGGTCAGCGCGACCGCGTTCCACTGGCTCGACCCGGCCGCCGCCCTCCCGAAGATCGCCGGAGTGCTCGACGGACGCGGGGGCCTGGTGGTGTGGTGGACCGTGTTCGGTGACCCGCAGCGGCCGACCCCGTTCCGGTCCGCCCTGGACCGCCCTGTGCGCCCGCTGGCTGCCGCATGAGCCCCGGGACCGGGCCACGTGCCCGGGCCGCTGCGGGTGGAGTCATGGTCGGCGGAGCTCCAGCGCACAGGCCACTTCGGACCGGTGACGGTGGCCGCGGCACCGCCGACGAGGATCGCCGGCTGCTGCCGCAGCGGTTGTGCCGTGACGAGCTGCCCGGGCAGGTTGCCCCGGGGACCGGTCAGGTCCACAGCAGTGACCCCAGTGCCACACCGGCGGCCGCCGCGGCCAGACCGGCCGCCAGACTCAGCACCACGTTCGCCGTGGCGTGCCGCCACGCGCCGTTCTCCAGCAGGCGCAACGTCTCGTACCCGAACGTGGAGTAGGTCGTCAGCGCACCGCAGAACCCGGTGCCCAGGCCAGCCATCGTGGTGGCACCCAGGTCACCGGTGCTCGCCCCGACGGCGAGCACACCGAGCAGGAGCGAGCCGGTGACGTTGACGGTCCAGGTGCCCCAGGGGAACGGCGAGCCGTGGCGGGCCTGGATCCAGAGGTCCACCAGGTACCGCGTGGGCGCGCCGAGGGCCGCCAGCAACGCCGTCACCGCCCGCTCCCGCGTTCCCGCGCCCGGGAGACGACCCACCTGGTCGTGGCCGCCCCGACGGCGACGGCGGCCAGGGCGGCGAGCACCGTGGCGACCAGGTACCCGACCGCGGTGCCGGGCGAGCCCCCGGCCACCAGCCGGTAGACGTCCAGGACGTGGACGGAGAAGGTGGTGAACCCGCCGAGCACGCCCACGCCGAGGAACGGTCGCACCAGCCGCCGGTGGCGCCACACGTCGGCCGCTAGCACCATCAGGCAGCCGACCAGCAGACAGCCGGAGACGTTGACACCGAACGTGGTCCAGGGAAAACCGCCGGGTCCGGTCGGCAGCGCCTGCTCCAGTCCGAAGCGGGCCAGGCCGCCCACCGCACCGCCCGCGGCGATCGCCGACAGCACCGGCCACGGGTGGTGGCTCAGTTCCGGGCGGGGGTGCGGGTCGCGCGGGTTGACGTCGGGGGCGGTGGTCTGGCTGCCGGGGCCGATGCCTGGCCTCGTGCGAGGAGTTTCGGGCACCTGCTCCTCCCCACCTGGACGTGTGTCGCTGACCAGGTAGGGACCGTTGGCGGAATAACCGCGTGCTCCGCGCAAGCGGGCGGCGGGCCCCACCGCCGCTGGCCCGTCGGCCGAGCCGGCGATGAGAGTACCAGAGGGGCGCTCGCCGCCTACCACCGAACCCCGGTCGCTCCGGTCGCGCCGCGGCCTGCCTACACCGGCACCGGCTTGGCTGCGGGTCCGCGCGCCTCCACCTGCTCCAGGGCCGCCAGCGTCTGCCCGATCCACCTGCGCAGGTGGGCCGCGGAGGCCGCGCCCGCCCGCCGGGCGACCTCCTCGCCGTCGCGCAGGACGAGCAGGGTCGGCACGACCTCCACCGCCAGCCGCCTCGCCAGCCCCGGGGCGGCCTCCACGTCGACGCGGACCAGCTTGACCGCCCCCGGGCGCTCCCGCGCGATCCGGTTCAGGGTCGGGCTGACCAGTCGGCAGCGCGGAGACCAGCTCGCCGTCAGGTCGACCAGGACCGGCGCGCGGGTCGACGTCACCGCCTCGGCGAACGTGTCCTCACCCACTCGCGTCACCCAGGCGAGCAGGTGGCCGCACGCGTCACACCTCGGCGGCTCCCACGCCGTCGCGGATACCTGCTGCCCGCGTCCGCACGTGTGGCACCTGACGATGTCGTCCGCCATCGGCTCCTCCCCGTGACCGGCGGACACGCGGCATGAGTCCGGCGGGCCGTCCCCCGTGCCGCACGCGGCTCAGCCCGCCTTGTGACTACGTATCGTAGTCAGATCACTACTACATGCTCAAGAGCTGGCGGCCGGCGGAACGGCCGGACCGGTCGGTAGGACCCGTCCGGGCGGAACCGGCCCGCGTCAGCCCAGGTACCGGCGTGCCGGGGACCGCAGCTGGACCGGCTCGAGGATCCGCAGCGCCGCCTCCACGTGCGGCGGCACGACCCGCCGCTCCCGCAGCACCCACGGGAGTCCCCGGACCGCCTCCAGCAGCGCGACGGCGGTGGCCCGGTCGGGTGGGAAGCGGCGCAGGAGTGCGGCGGTGCGCCGGAGCGCGGCCGGAGCCGGACGCCGCAACCAGGTCGTCCACAACGTGTTGCGGATCCCGAGCTGCCGTCGCCGACGGGGGTCCCGCAGCGTGGACGGGTGGTGGTGGACCACCAGATCCTCGACCCAGCACATCCACCACCCGCTCGCGGCCAGGTCCAGGGCCATGAGCTCCTCCTCGCCACCCAGCCACAGCCGGGGCGAGAAGCCGCCGACCTGCCGGAACGCGTCCACCCGCAGGACTGACGCGCCGGCCAGCAGGCTCATCAACGCCGGGCCGGGCAGTCCGGGCGGAGCCGGCACCGGCGAGCCGCGCAGCTCCGGGGTGATCGGGTCCTCCCGGCCGCCCGGCTCCACCAGGATCCGCGCGGTGATCGAGGCCACCGCCGCGTGGGCGTCGAGCAGCCGCGCCGCCGCGGCGAGCGAGCCGGGCTCCCACCAGGTGTCGTCGTCGCAGAAGGCCACGTACGGGGTGCGGACCCGCTCGACGCCGAGGTTGCGCGCCACCGCGCCCAGGTTGGCCTCACACGCGACGAGCGTGACCTGGGGGAAGTCGCGCAGCACGGCCTCGCGGGTGCCGTCGCTGGAGGCGTTGTCCACCACGATGACGGGAGGCTGCTCGGGCAGCGCCACCATGCGCTCCAGCACCCGCCGCAGGCTCTCCCGCCGGTTGTGGGTCATGAGCACCACCGAGACCGGTGAGGGTGCCGCACCCGCCCGGCGGCCGGTGGCGAGGAAGGTCCGGGGCCCGGCGCTGACCGTCCGGAGCCCGGTCGGGGGCACGGGTCCCGGGTCCACGTGTCCGCCGTACCCGGTGGTGCGGGCGGGAAACCGCACCGGCGCCGTACGACCGTGACCCGTGCGGTCCGGCGGGACGTTTGCGACCCGGACGGCCGGGTACAGCTAGCCCATGACGGACCGGATCTCCCAGACCGGCGACCGGCCGGATCCCGACGGGTACGGCCACCACGGGGCGCCTCCCGCGGACGTGGCCGCGCGCGTGATGCTCCGGCCGCTGGCGAACCCGCTGCCGCTGGGTTTCCTCGCGCTGGCCACGGCCACCATCCTGCTGGCCGCCAAGGAGCTGCGGTGGGTGCCGCTGGAGGAGGGGCCGGTCGTGGGGCTGGTCCTGCTGGCCTTCGTCTTCCCGACCCAGCTGCTCGCCAGCATCCTCGGGTTCCTCACCCGGGACGTCGCCGCCGGCACCGGCATGGGGCTGCTGGCCGGCACCTGGCTGTCGGTGGCACTGGTGACCCTGTCGGCCCCGTTCGGCCTCACCAGCCGCGTGCTGGCCCTCCTGCTGTGGGCGGCGGGGGCCGCGATGCTCGTGCCAGCGGCCGCCGAGGCGACCGGCAAGATCGTCCCTACGGCGGTGCTGGCCACGACCGCGCTGCGGTTCGCGGTCACCGGCGCGTACGAGTGGACCGCCTCGGACGGCTGGCGCATCACCGCCGGGATCGTGGGACTGGCACTGGCGGCGCTCGCGGCGTACGCGGCACTCGCCATGGCCCTGGAGGACGCCTGCCACCGGAC
>VSBZ01000052.1:0-23215 GCA_047459215.1 Micromonosporaceae bacterium
GTTCTTCGCGTTGCATCGAATTAATCCGCATGCTCCGCCGCTTGTGCGGGCCCCCGTCAATTCCTTTGAGTTTTAGCCTTGCGGCCGTACTCCCCAGGCGGGGCGCTTAATGCGTTAGCTACGGCACGGAGACCCGGGAAGGATCCCCACACCTAGCGCCCAACGTTTACAGCGTGGACTACCAGGGTATCTAATCCTGTTCGCTCCCCACGCTTTCGCTCCTCAGCGTCAGTGACGGCCCAGAGACCCGCCTTCGCCACCGGTGTTCCTCCTGATATCTGCGCATTTCACCGCTACACCAGGAATTCCAGTCTCCCCTACCGCACTCTAGCCTGCCCGTATCAACCGCACTCCCACGGTTAAGCCGCAGAATTTCACGATTGACGTGACAGGCCGCCTACGAGCTCTTTACGCCCAATAAATCCGGACAACGCTCGCGCCCTACGTCTTACCGCGGCTGCTGGCACGTAGTTAGCCGGCGCTTCTTCAGCCCCTACCGTCACCACCCGGAAAACCGAGCAGCTTCGTCAAGGCTGAAAGAGGTTTACAACCCGAAGGCCTTCATCCCTCACGCGGCGTCGCTGCGTCAGGCTTTCGCCCATTGCGCAAGATTCCCCACTGCTGCCTCCCGTAGGAGTCTGGGCCGTGTCTCAGTCCCAGTGTGGCCGGACACCCTCTCAGGCCGGCTACCCGTCAACGCCTTGGTAGGCCATTACCCCACCAACAAGCTGATAGGCCGCGAGCCCATCCCCAGCCGCCCACAAAAGGCTTTCCACCCCCCGGCATGCACCAGGAAGTCATATCCGGTATTAGCCCCCGTTTCCGAGGGTTATCCCAGAGCTGAGGGCAGGTTACTCACGTGTTACTCACCCGTTCGCCGCTCGAGTACCCCAAAAAAGGGGCCTTTCCGCACGACTTGCATGTGTTAAGCACGCCGCCAGCGTTCGTCCTGAGCCAGGATCAAACTCTCCAACAAAAACATCAACCCTGGCAAAACACCCATCCACCCGCAAACACGAGCAGACAGGCACCAAACGGCACCAACCAAACACCCTGTCGAGATATCAAGGAACAGACGCGCACCAAAGACCGGCCCGTACGGGCTCGATCATTGGGGACTCCAGTTACCTTACCGGGCGGACAGGCACCTGTCAACCTCGGGTGTCCGGTCCTTTCCGCCACCCGAGGCTGGCTTCCTGATCCGTCCCACACACCACCTTATCCCGCCGAGCATGCCGTGGCAACGCCCGGCCGAGCCCCACCGCCCCAGGCGATGGCGGGTGCGGGACGGGTGCCGGGGCGGAGCGGGCACCGGCGGGACGTCGGGTGGCGGACGACGGGCCACCGACGCGCCGGTCCGCGGAGCGCCCGTCTCTGAGGCACCGCGTCCCGAGGGGGCACCCGGCGGGCACCCGGCGCACCACACCCGGCGCCGGTCGCCGCCCCGCGCTGACCGGCGCCAGCCGCTAGCCGGCCCGGCACACGCCGTCGCGGCGCGCCGCCTCCGCCACCGCCTCCGCCACGGCCGGGGCCACCCGGGGGTCGAAGGGACTCGGGACGATGGCGTCCGGGCGGAGATCGTCGGCGGCGATGCGGGCGATCGCGTCGGCCGCTGCCAACTTCATCCCTTCGCTGATGCGGGTCGCCCCGGCGGCGAGTGCGCCCCGGAAGATCCCCGGGAACGCGAGCACGTTGTTGATCTGGTTGGGGTAGTCGGAACGCCCCGTCGCGACGACCGCCGCGTGGCGCCGCGCCACCTCCACCGGCACCTCCGGCGTCGGGTTGGCCAGCGCGAACACGATCGCGTCGGGTGCCATCGCGGCGACGGCCTCCTCGCTGATCTGGCCGCCGGAGACACCGATGAGCACGTCGGCGTCCCGCAGCGCCGCGGGGAGGTCGCCGGCGAGGCCCTCCGGGTTCGTGAGGGCCGCCAGTTGCGCCTTCTCCTCCGTGAGGCCCTCACGACCATTGTGGATGATGCCGCGCGAGTCGCAGACGAGCACGTTCGCGCCGACCACGCCCGCCGACAGCAGCATCAAGGTGACGGCCACCCCCGCTGCACCGGCGCCGCACACCACCACCCGCAGGTCCTCGAGCTTTCGGCCCAGCAGCGCGGCGGCGTTGCGCAGAGCGGCGAGCACGACCACCGCCGTACCGTGCTGGTCGTCGTGGAAGACCGGGATGTCGAGGGCGGCCTGCAGGCGCCGCTCGATCTCGAAGCACCTCGGCGCCGCGATGTCCTCCAGGTTGATCCCGCCGAACGACGGCGCGATCGCCGTGACGGCCGCGACGATCTGGTCGGGGTCCTGCGTGTCCAGGCAGATGGGGACCGCGTCCACGCCGGCGAACCGTTTGAACAGCGCCGCCTTCCCCTCCATGACCGGCATTGCCGCACGCGGGCCGATGTTGCCCAGGCCGAGGACCGCCGACCCGTCCGTGACGACGGCGACCACGTGGGACACCCAGGTGTACGTGCGGACGAGATCCTCGTCGGCCGCGATCGCCTCGCACACCCGTGCAACGCCGGGCGTGTAGGCCAGCGACAGGTCGTCGGTGTCGTCCAGCGGGACCGTCGCCGTCACGGCGAGCTTGCCGCCGTGGTGTCGGTCGAAGATCCTCGTGCCGGAGCTCGGTGAGATCATTCGGTGCCTCCTCGTCGGCCTGGACACCACAGACACGGTGGCCGACGGTGGTCGCCCCGGTGAGAAGGAGGACCGCGGGGATCACCCGCGCCGCCCACAGCGTACCGGAGAAGACGGCGGGGTGGCGAAGGGGACGGGGAGCAGGGCGAACCAGAACGGACCAGACGGCTCGCAGTCGGACCTGGACACAGCGGACGAACCGCGGAGGTGAGCGGCGGTGGCCGCTCGGGTCACTCGTCGGCGAGCAGGTACCGCCGCCGGATGAAGCCCGGGCGTGGCCAGTAGCGGAACACCACCCGGCCGACCACGTCGGCCACGCCGTACGCCCGCGAGTCGTCGGTGACGAACTCGTTGTCGGACAGTACCCACCATCCGCCCGCTTCCGGACGGACGGCGCGCTTGACGACCAGCAGGTCCGGACGCGACCGGAAGCGCGCCACCACCACGTCACCGACCCGTACCCCGCGCCCGCCCCTGCGTACGAGGACAGCGTCGCCGTCGCGTAGCGTCGGTGCCATCGACGGCCCCCGGACCAGTGCCGCGAACACCCGTCAACCCTGCCACACTCGCGTTGAGCGGGGAGTAGGGTCAACGGGTGGGAGGATCACAAACTCAACGGAGGATCCGATGCGACGCGTACTCACGCCGCGCACCATTGTCCACGCTCACTGCGACCTGCCCTGTGGCGTCTACGATCCGGCACAGGCGCGCATCGAAGCCGAGTCGATCAAGGCGATCTGCGAGAAGTACCAGGCCAGTGACGATCCGGAGTTCCGCACCCGCGCCCTGATCATCAAGGAGCAGCGCGCCGAGCTGGTCAAGCACCACCTGTGGGTGCTGTGGACGGACTACTTCAAGCCTCCCCACTTCGAGAAGTACCCGCAGCTGCACCAGCTGTTCAACGAGGCGACCAAGCTCGCCGGCGGCGGCCCCGGTGGGGCCAAGTCGTCGACCGACCCGGCCGTGGCTGAGAAGCTGCTGGCGAAGATCGACGAGATCGCCAAGATCTTCTGGGAGACCAAACAGGGGTGAGCCGGGATCACACGGTCACCCTGACCGTCCCGGCCGATGGCGCGTACCTGGGCGTGTTGCGCACCGCCGCGGCGGGTCTCGCCGCCCGACTGCAGTTCACGCTGGACGAGATCGAGGACCTGCGCATCGCCGTGGACGAGGCCTGCGCCATGCTCATCCGGCTGACGGCCCCGTCCGAGGAGCTCCGGTGCCGGTTCTCGCTCGACGGGGAACGGCTGGACGTCGAGGTGGCGGTGACCGCCGCGGCGGGCGCCCCGGACACGTCGACGTTCGCGTGGCAGGTGCTGGCCTCGCTCGCCGACGGGGTCAGCGCGGACTTCGACGGCCAGACCGCCCTGATCACCCTCACCGCCCGGCGCGAGTCCGCTAGCCGGTCGCGGCCGGGCGGGCGCACGTTGACCACCTGCGGCCAGGCCTGACGTCGGGTCCGACCCGGGTCTGACGTCAGGCCCGGCCCCGCTGCCGCCGACACCGGGGGCGACCGGCGCTAGGACGTCAGCGCCTCCGTCGTGGAGGGCAGCATCAGCAGGGTGATCACGAGCAGGGCGAGGGCGGCCACGGCCAGACTCAGGACCAGCAGGCCCTCCATGACGAGGTAGTAGGCGACCACCACGCCGACAAGCTGGAGCACGACCGCCGGGGCCCGGGCACGCGGCTTGCGGCGGAGCAGGGCCAGTCCCACGCCGGCGAGCGCGGCCGCCATGATCGCCGCGTACAGGATCACCCCGACGGTGCCGAGCGGGTCGGCCGGCGCCTCACGCAACCACTGGAACGCGAGCCCCGCCACGGTCACCACCACCGCGACGGCTTCGGCGACGAGCAGCCGCGCCGCCCACTTCAGGGGCGCGGGCACCTCAGCGGTGGCGTTCACGCGGCCACCTTACCGCGCGCCCGGTGTCGACCCCGCACCGGCGATCCGGTCGGCGACCGCCTGTGCCTCCCCCGACCGGCCGGTAGGCTCCGCCCATGCGGGCACTGCTCGTGGTCAACCCGAACGCCACCACCACCAGCGAACGCAGCCGGTCCGTGCTCGTCCGCGCCCTGCGCAGCGAGGTGACGCTCGACGTCGCCTACACCCGCGAGCGCGGCCACGCCACCGCGCTGGCACGGGACGCGGCGGCGGCGGGCTTCGGGCTGGTCGTCGCCCATGGCGGCGACGGAACCGTGAACGAGGTCGTCAACGGCCTGATGACCGCCGCGGCCGCCGAGCGGCCGGCGCTGGCGGTGGTGCCGGGCGGGTCCACCAACGTCTTTGCTCGCGCCCTCGGGCTGCCGGCCGACTGGGGTGAGGCGGTGGGCGTGATCCTGGAGGCGCTGCGCGACTCGCGGGGCCGGACCGTGGGGCTGGGGTGCGCCGACGGGCGGTACTTCACCTTCTGCGCGGGCCTGGGTATCGACGCGGCCGTGGTACGGCGGGTGGAGCGGGCCCGGTCCCGTGGGCGGACCTCCAGCCCGGTTCTGTACGTGCGGGCCACCGCGGGCCAGTTCCTCGTGGGTGCCAACCACAGCGCCCTCACCGTGGACGCGCCGGACGCGAAGGACGAGACGTTCGCGACGGTCATCGTCCAGAACACCGCGCCGTGGACCTATCTGTGGGGCCGTCCCGTCCAGCTCAGCCCGGACGCCTCCTTCGACCGCGGCCTGGACGTGGTGGCGCTCCGCCGGGCCCGCACCCCGGCGGTGGCGCGCTTGCTGGCCCGGATGGTGGCCGGCCGGCCGGTCCCCCGTAGTCGGCAGCTGCGGTGCTGGCGGGACCTTGACCAGCTCACCGTCCGGTCGAGCGTGCCGACGCCGTTCCAGGTCGACGGTGAGTACCTGGGCGAGCGGCAGGAGGTACGCCTGTCGGCGAGCCCGGCCGCGCTGCGGGTGCTCTGCTGATCGGGACCGGGTGCTCTGCTGATCGGGACCGGCCGGTCCCCGGTCCGGTGCCGGCGGTGCGTCCCTGCCGGGACGCCTGGTCCGGTCCGGCGGCGCTGCGACCCGCCCCGCGATGCCGTGGCGGCGCCGCCGGTGCGCTCCGACCGGCGTAGGGGTCGCCGCGGCCCGGTCCCGCAGCGGGTGCGCGAACCGCTCCCGTGCTCCGGTACGGCCCGCCGGGCCCGCTCCGACCCGGCGCACGGGCGGCCGCCCGGGCACCCCGTCGACCCGTACCCGGCGGTGGGGAACACCTCCCACGCGAGTCCCAGGGGAGCGTTCAGGCGTTAAACTTCACAAAACGGGCGTGACCTTACTCACCCGTCCGGAGTTTTTCCGAGCCGGGCCTTGACATTGCGACAGATCGTGAAAGCATTCACAAGCGTGTCGAGAGCGGGGATGTTGCCCGCCGCCGGGCGGGGGCGACCGGCGACCTCACACAGCAAGACGGAGACGTAACACCGCACAGAACACGGAACAAGGAGCGTAGCCGCCATGGACTGGCGCCATCGTGCTGCCTGCCGCGACGAAGATCCGGAGTTGTTCTTCCCGATCGGGACGTCCGGCCCGGCTCTGCTGCAGATCGAGCAGGCCAAGGCGGTCTGTCGGCGCTGTCCCGTGAGCGAAGAGTGCCTGCAGTGGGCGCTCGAGACCGGGCAGGACGCCGGTGTGTGGGGTGGGTACAGCGAAGAGGAGCGGCGCGCTCTCAAGCGTCGGGGTGTCATCCGCGTCCGCGCCGACTTCCGCGCCGACTTCTGAGGCCACAACCCGACGACCGCGACCACGGTGAGGGCCCCGGAGACTCCGGGGCCCTCACCGTGGTCGCGCCAGGGTGGGGTCACGCCCCGCCGGCCCGGGTCAGGCCGGCTGCACGCGGTGCCGGCCCAGCGGAATGGCCAACACCGCCTCGGTACCCCCGCCGTCACGCGCGCGCAGGTCGATGCGGCCCCGCAGCTCCCCGGTCACCAGCGCGCGGACGATCTGCAGGCCCAGACCGTCGGTCCGGCCGGCGGAGTCGGGCGGGAGCCCGCGCCCCGTGTCGGCCACCGACAGCAGCAGCTCGCGGGGCCGGCGACGCGCCCAGATCACCACCTCCCCGGCCTCGCCGGGCGGGAAGCCGTGCTCCACCGCGTTGAGCAGCAGCTCGTTGAGCACCATCGCCAGTGGCGTGGCCACCTCGGCCGGGAGCCTGCCGAACGTGCCCTCGCGCCGCATCGCCACCTTGGCGTCGGCCACCGCCACCTCCGCCGCGGCGGCGGCCACCCGGTCCACGATCTCGTCGAACTCCACGACCTCCTCGCCGGACATGGCGAGGGTCTCGTGCACGATCGCGATCGAGGAGACCCGCCGTACCGACTCCTCCAGTGCGCTGCGCGCCTCCGGCGAGTCCACCCGACGGGCCTGCAGCCGCAGCAACGCCGCGACCGTCTGCAGGTTGTTCTTCACCCGGTGGTGGGTCTCGCGGATGGTGGCGTCCTTGGTCATGAGGGCCTGGTCCCGGCGGCGCACCTCGGTCACGTCCCTGACCAGCACCATCGCACCCACGGGCACGCCGGCCGGCATCAGCGGCAGCGCCCGGGTCAGCACGATCGCGCCGTGCACCCCGATCTCCTGCCGCGGGGGCGAGTCGCCGCGCAGCGCGGCGGCCACCCGCGCGGCCGCCTCGGAGCCTTCCAGCGGATCCTCGGCGAGCCGTCGGATCAGTCCCGCCAGGTCCTCGCCCACGAGGTTGCCGGTCAGTCCCAGCCGCCGGAACGCCGACTGCGCGTTCGGGCTCGCGTAGGTCACCCTGCCGGAGGCGTCCAACCTGATCAGGCCGTCGCCCACCCGTGGTGCGCCGGTCATCGTCTCACCCGGGTGACGGCCGGGCGGGAACGTGCCGTCGGCGACCATCTGCGCCAGGTCGTCCGCGGTGTTCAGGTAGTTGAGCTCCAGCTGGCTGGGGGTACGCGTGGAGGTGAGGTTGGTGTCCCGGCTCACCACGGCGATCACCTCACCCGGCCGGCCGTCGGCGAGGCGGCGGCGCACGGGAATCGCCTCGTGACGTGCAGGGATGTCCCCGTACCAGGCCGGGTCCCCCTCCCGCCAGATCCGCCCCTGCTCCAGGGCGGCCCGCAGGTGCGAGGCCTCCGGACCGGAGATGATGCTGCCCACGAGATCATCCCGGTGAGCGGTGGGAGCGGTGGTCGGCCTGACCTGGGCGACGCACACGAACGCCGGACCGCCGTCACCGATCGGCACCCACAGCACGAGGTCGGCGAAGGACAGGTCCGAGATCAGCTGCCAGTCGGCCGCCAGCAGGTGCAGGTGGTCGATGTCGGCCGGCTGGAGCTGGGTGTACTCCTCGACCAGGTCGCGGAGGGTGGGCACGCATCGAGCGTAGAACCAGGGCCCCGGCCGCGGCCCACGAGCGGCTCGCGGACGGAGTCGAGGTCAGAACCTCCGGGCCGCCCGCCGAGTCAGGATCTCCGGCCGCCCGCCGACCTGGACGGTCGCCGGACGCCGCCGCTCACGCCGGCGTCCGGCGACCCGCACCGGCCGGATCCGCGCCGGCCAGATCCACCCTCATGGCCAGGAGCCTGACGCCGGGAACCGGGGACCAGTCCAGCTCCGGAACGCGGGTGAACCCCAGCCGCGCGTACAGGCGCTGGGCGGCTCGCGCCACGTCCCGGGTGCTGATGACGACCCTGCGACACCCGCGGTCGACGGCCAGGTCGAGGCAGGCGCGGACCAGGGCCTCGCCGACGCCCCGGCGCTGCGCCGCCGGGTCCACTGCCAGCATCCGCAGCTCCCCCTCGCCGGGCTGCGCCAGCTCCGCGTACCGCGACCCGGGGAGCACGAACAGGACGGCGCCGACCACCGCCCCGGTGCTCTGGTCCTCGGCGACGAGCAGGTCGCCGGCAGCCGCGCGCGCGGCGACGTCCCGCAGCGTCCGTTCGTACGGATGGCCGGGTGTCAGCTGGCCGTCGGCGACGTAGGCCGCCACGGTCAGCCGCTCCACCGCCGGAAAGTCGGCCTCCCGGGCCGGCCGTACGGCGATCGAGCTCACTCGATCACCGCGATGAGGTCGCCCTCCTGCACCACGTCGCCCTCCTTGACGGCGAGCTGCTTGACGACGCCGCCCGTCTCGGCGACCACCGGGATCTCCATCTTCATGGACTCCAGGATGACCAGCGTGTCGCCGTCGCTGACCTCGTCGCCGGGTGAGGCGACGACCTTCCAGACGTTCGCCACCATCTCGGCCCTGATCTCTTCGGCCATCGCGCTGCTCCTCACATCCGTCCGCGGTGAGTTCATCAAACCACGGTCGGGGAACTCGGCGTGCACCCCCGCCGGGGAGGGTCGCCGTCCGCTCCCGCCGGGCGCCGGATACGATGTCGTCCGTTCCAACTGAGGAGGCCCACGGTGGCGAAGCGGTCGCGGAAGAAGAAGGCGCGCAAGCGCAAGCCGGCCAACCACGGCAAGCGCCCTAACGCCTCCTGACGGCCGGCACGCGCCTGCGCGTCCGGCCGTTCCGCTTCCGGCCGGGCGCGGCCGGCCGGCCACAGACTCTCACGGTTCCGGCTGGACCGGCTTTCCCGAGCCGGTCTTTCGACGCCGGCCCGGACGGCCACCCGACGGCGGCCTTCCCGACGCCCGCGATCGCCGCGGTCGCGTGCCGTCAGCGCGCGGGCCAGCCGCCGCGGAGGCGGTCGGGCTGTTCCGCCACGAGCTCGGCGAGCCTCCGGCGCAACCGTTCACGCAGGCCGTCGGGCGCGCGCTCGTCCCCGCAGCACCTGCCCACCAGCTCCTTGACCTCGCGCTCGATGCCGTACTCGCGCAGACACGGCGCGCACTCGTCGAGGTGCCGCCGGATCTCCGCCCGCCGCTCGTCGCCGCATTCCAGGTCAAGGTAGAGGTACACGTCCGCGAGCACGTCGCGGCACGGCGTCCGGTGAGAGGGCGCGCTGTCCACCTGACTCACACCTCCCGCCCGGCCGCGGCCGGGCCGCTCGACGTGGACGGAACCAGACCGCGGCGTACCGCGTAGTCCTCCAGCATCCGGCGCAGGCTCTTGCGGCCCCGGTGGAGACGCGACATGACCGTGCCGATGGGCGTCCCCATGATCTCGGCGATCTCCTTGTAGGAGAAGCCTTCGACATCGGCGAGGTAGACCGCCAGGCGGAACTCCTCCGGGAGCCGCTGCAGGGCCTCCTTGACGTCGCTGTCGGGCAGGCGCTCCAGCGCCTCGGTCTCCGCCGACTTCAGGCCCGTGGACATGTGGGACCCGGCCTCAGCCAGCTGCCAGTCCGCGATGTCCTCGGTGGGCGCCTGTACGGGCTGCCGCTGCCGCTTCCGGTAGAAGTTGATGTAGGTGTTGGTGAGGATGCGGTACAGCCACGCCTTGAGGTTGGTCCCCTCTTCGAACTGGTGGAACGCGGCGAAGGCCTTGGCGTACGTTTCCTGCACCAGGTCCTCGGCGTCGGCCGGGTTCCGGGTCATTCGCAGGCCCGCCGCGTAGAGCTGGTCCACGAAGGGTAAGGCATCGCGCTCGAACCTCTCGCGCAGCTGTGTGGCCGTCTCGGTAGCGGGCACGCGGGCCACCATCCTCGTCTTCGCTGCTGACGCAGCCTTTCGCGGGGTCGTCACCGCCCGCTGGCGCGGGCGGCCCGGACGGTCGGGGCCTGGGCGTTCCACCCAGGTTGCGTGTTCCTTTCGGTCGGACGGCTTTGTACGAGTTTGCACCCTTTCGCCCTTCGTGGTACCGGCACGTTGGTTCCCACACCTATGGAATGTCAACGCGCCGACCGTCGAGCACATTCCGTCCGGACCACCCAAGGCTACCAGCGGAGGACGGCCGGCAGACCGGTCCGCGTACCTTAGCCCACTACCTGGCGTTGACCAATGGCAACAGCTCGCGACGTCGCACCGCCGCCGGTTCACCCTGGCGCGGCCGCGGCACCGTCGCACCGGACGCGCGCGGCGCCGTCCGCGCGGGCTCCCGACCGGCGGGACGCGCGTCCACCCCGCCGGTGGACTCACCGGTGTGGGTCGAGGACACCAGGCGCTCCAGCTCACCGCTGCGCCACACCACCGCCATGGCTCTGCGCTCGCGCACGGTCGTGGCACCCCAGACCCCGTGCAGGTCGCCTGCCTCCAGCGCCCACGCCAGGCACGGTCCCTGAACCGGGCACGTGCGGCACAGAGACATGGCCGGATCGGCCGACTCGCTCGGGGCAGGGAAGAAGGTCTCCGGATCGACCGTCTGACATGCGCCCCGGGTACGCCACGCCGGGTCACGATCCCGTTCCCGGAACGCTCGCAGTAGCCGTTCGTCTCGTCTCGCCTGGTCGATCTCGTGCGGGCGGGGCGTCCGCGCCCGTGTCATTACCCACCTCCCCGTGGGAAACCTACGGCGGTGTGTTCTATCGCACTCACCCTGCCGCGGACAAGGGGTTCGGCGAACATCGTCCAAACTGACGCCGCGGAACCGTGCCATTCACGTCAATTCGGCTCCGTCCCGAGCCACCGCAACCGGGACCCGTGCGCTACCGGGGTCACCACAGGGGCGGTGTCACCGGGGCCGGCTCCACGCGGGTCACGAGCGCCGGGCCGTCGTTGCGGACGTCGCCCACGGCCGGACCCACCGGACGGACCTCCAGCGCGTCCAGCACCTCCACCGGCGGCGGTGCCAGCAGCGACGGATCCGCCTCGCCCGTCAGCCACCGCTGCCAGCGCTGCGGCGGCACGATCAGCGGCATCCGGGCGTGGACGCGCGCCACCTGTCCGACGGCGGCGGTGGTGACCACGCAGAACGTCAACCGGCCGGCCGCTCCCCACCTGGTCCAGAGGCCGGCGAAGGCCAGCGGCGACCCGTCGGCAGGGGTGAGGAAGTACGCCTGCCGGGCCGGGCCCTCCCGTCGCCACTCGTACCAGCCGTCCGCCGGCACGAGCGCCCGGCGCGACGCGAACGCCTCCGCGTACGCCCGGGAGGTGGCCACGGTCTCCGCCCGAGCGTTGATCATCTTCGCGCCAACCCGCGGATCGCGGACCCACGCGGGCAGCAGGCCCCACCGGCCGAGCGAGACCACGCGCCCGCCGACCCGCCGCGAGTGCCGGACCACGGGAACCTCGTCGGTGGGTGCCACGTTGTAGCGGGGCGTCACGGTCCCGCCGGTCTCGTCGACCGCCTCGAAGAGCGCGGTCAGGTCGGCCGCGCTGCGGGTGCTCGCGTACCGTCCGCACACGCCGCCACAGTATCCGGGCCGGCGGACGGCACACTGGAAGGCATGAGTGTCGCGGCGCAGTCCCCGCTCCAGCCGTGGTCGGCCCCGCTGGCCGCGCGCCCGGTGCGGGCGACGGTCCGGCTGCCGGGCTCGAAGTCGATGACCGCCCGGGCACTGGTGCTCGCCGCGCTCGCGGAGGGGCCGTCCACGCTGCGCTGGCCGCTGCGTGCGCGCGACACCGAGCTCATGGTCCGCGGGCTTCGCGCGCTCGGCACCCACGTCTCTACTGTGGACGAACGACGCTGGGTGGTCCGCCCGCGGTCGCTGCGCGGGCCGGCGGAGGTCGACGTCGGGCTGGCCGGGACGGTCATGCGGTTCCTGCCCCCGGTTGCCGGCCTCGCCCAGGGCCCGGTCAGGTTCGACGGCGACCCGCGGGCGCGCCAGCGGCCGCTGCGCCCCCTCGTGCAGGCGCTGCGCCAGCTGGGCGTGCAGGTGGACTCCGACACGCTGCCGCTGACCGTCCACGGGACGGGCGGGGTGCCCGGCGGGGAGGTCGCCATCGACGCCTCCGCCTCCAGCCAGCTGGTCTCCGGCCTGCTCCTGGCCGCCCCCCGGTTCGCCAAGGGCCTGACGGTCCGGCACACCGGGACGCGGCTGCCGTCCCGCCCCCACATCGCGATGACCGTCCAGATGCTGACGGCCGCGGGCGCGGCCGTGGACGACTCGGTCGCCGACACGTGGACGGTGCAACCGGGCCCCCTGCGCGGCCGGGCCTGGGACATCGAGCCCGACCTGTCCGGCGCCGCACCCTTCCTGGCCGCCGCGCTGGTGACCGGCGGCGAGGTCACCGTACCCGGCTGGCCGCACGTGTCCACGCAGGCGGGCGACCGGCTGCGCCACCTGCTCGCCGAGATGGGTGCGACCTGCACGCTCTCGCCGCGCGGCCTGACGGTGCGCGGCGGCGGCAGCGTCCGCGGCCTGGACGCCGACCTGTCCGACGCCGGCGAGCTGGTGCCGGTCCTGGCAGCGGTCTGCGCCCTGGCCGACTCCCCGTCACGACTGACCGGTATCGCCCACATCCGTGGCCACGAGACCGACCGCCTCACCGCGCTCGCCCGCGAGCTGACGGCGCTGGGCGCGGAGGTCGTCGACGACGCCGACGGCCTGACGATCCGGCCCCGGCCGCTGCACGGCGGGGTGTTCCAGACCTACGATGACCACCGGCTCGCCCACGCCGCGGCAGTGATCGGCCTGGTCGTGCCCGGGGTACGAGTCAGCGACATCGCCTGTACCGCCAAGACGATGCCCGACTTCCCGGCGCTATGGTCGTCGATGGTCGGGGACTGAGGCGAAAGGAGCACGCTGGTTGGCCAGGCGCCACGACTACGACGAGGAGGACGTACGGGTCCGACCGTCCCGCGGCTCCCGGCCACGCACCCGGATCCGTCCCCGGCACGCCGACGCGGTCCCGGCCCTGGTCACCGCGGTCGACCGCGGCCGGTACACGTGCGCGACCCCGACCGCCACGGTGACCGCCATGCGGGCGCGGGCACTGGGTCGCCGCTCGGTGGTCGTCGGGGACCGGGTTGACCTGGTCGGCGACGTGTCCGGCGCTCCCAACACTCTTGCCCGGATTGTCCGTATTCAGGAGCGGACCTCGGCGCTGCGCCGCAGCGCCGACGACGAGGACACCCCGGAGGCGCGGCAGGAGAAGGTGGTGGTGGCCAACGCCGACCAGCTCGTGATCGTCGCCTCCCTGACCGACCCGCCTCCCCGGACCGGCTTCATCGACCGGTGCCTGGTCGCCGCCTTCGACGAGGAGATCGACCCCCTGCTGTGCCTGACCAAGGCGGACCTCGTGCCCCCCGACGCCGCGACGCCGCTGCTGGACTACTACGCCGACCTGGACCTCCCGCACGTGCTGTGCCGCCCGGACCGGCCCCTGGACGACCTGCGCAAGGCCCTCGCCGGGCGGATGTCGGTGCTCATCGGCCAGTCGGGGGTGGGCAAGTCGACGCTGGTCAACCGGCTGGTGCCGGAGGCGGGCCGCGCGGTCGGAGCGGTGAGCGCGATCGGCAAGGGCCGCCACACCTCGTCCAGCGCGGTGGCGCTGCGGCTGCCCCCGGTCCCGGGAGACACCGGCGACCCGGGGTGGATCATCGACACCCCCGGGGTCCGCAGCTTCGGTCTGGCGCACGTGTCCGCCGACAGCCTGCTGCACGGCTTCCCCGACCTGGTGGAGGGCAGCACCGGCTGCCCACCCAACTGCGATCACGTCAGCCCCGGCTGTGGGCTGGACCGGTGGGTCGCGGACGGCAACGCCGACCCGCGGCGGCTGGCGTCCTACCGGCGGCTGCTCGCCAGCCGGGGGCTGGGCGGCGACCAGGAGGCCGGTGCGGCCTGACCGCTGCCCCCCGCGACGCCGGCGTTCCGCCCGTTCCGCGGTGGCGGTGGTAGGCATACGCCGGCCAGCGTGATCCGATAGGTTCTCTGCCATGGCGGCCCGCTACTCCGATGACCTGTCGCTCGCGCACGTGCTGGCGGACACCGCCGACGCCATCTCGCTGCCGCGGTTCCGTGCGCTCGACCTCCGCGTCGACGCCAAGCCCGACCTGACCCCGGTGTCCGACGCCGACACCGCGGTGGAGAAGGCGCTGCGCGCCACCCTGGCCCGTACCCGGCCCCGCGACGGCGTGCTCGGGGAGGAGTTCGGCGTCACCCAGGCGGCAGCCGGGCCGGGGACCCGCCAGTGGGTGATCGACCCGATCGACGGCACCAAGAACTTCATCCGGGGGGTGCCCATCTGGGCGACGCTCATCGCGCTCATGGAAGGGGACGAGCCCGTGGTGGGGCTGGTGTCGGCGCCGGCTCTGGGCAGGCGCTGGTGGGCGGCGAAGGGTCACGGCGCGTACGCCGGCCGGCACACCGCCGCGGCGACACCGATCTCGGTTTCCGGGGTCAGCCGGCTCGCCGACGCCTCGTTCTGCTACTCCAGCCTCGAGGGCTGGGAGCAGAACGGGCGGCTCGGCGCCATGCTGGACCTGATGCGGAGCACCTGGCGCAACCGCGCCTTCGGCGACTTCTACGGCTACGTGCTGGTGGCCGAGGGCGCCGTCGACATCATGGTGGAGCCCGAACTGTCGCTGTGGGACGTCGCCGCCCTAGTGCCGATCGTCACCGAGGCGGGCGGGACGTTCACGGACCTGTCCGGCCGGCCGGGCCCGGCCGGCGGCTCCGCGATCGCCAGCAACGGCAAGCTCCACGCGGACCTGCTCGCCCGCCTCTCGTCGACCGGCTTCACACCCCTGGACGGAGGGTGATGGGATCCAGCGGTTGGGTGCTGCCCGAGGAGGTCCTGGCCGGCGCGCCGACCTACACGCCCCGGCCAGGGGAGCTGGCTGACCTCGAACTGATTCTCAACGGCGCGTTCGCCCCCCTGACCGGGCCGCTCACCAGCGCGGACCTCGCCTCGCTGTCCCGGCGTGGCCGGCTGGCCGACGGCACCCCGTGGTCCGTGCCGGTCACGCTGGAGGTGCCGACCGACCTGGTCGCGGGCATGAACCTGGCCAACCCGCTGCAGCGGGCGCTGGTGGTCACCGACTTCGAGGGCACCCCCGTGGCGGCGGTGGACGTCGTCGACGCTTGGCCGACCCGGGACGGCATGACCGGCGTCGGCGGACCGGTGCGGCGCATCAGCGACCCGTTCCCCGGCCCGTTCG
Source organism: Micromonosporaceae bacterium (assembly GCA_047459215.1). Classification (GTDB taxonomy): domain Bacteria; phylum Actinomycetota; class Actinomycetes; order Mycobacteriales; family Micromonosporaceae; genus Natronosporangium. The sequence continues at coordinate 15,514 of VSBZ01000052.1, forward strand.
CGTCGCTGCGCCGGCCACCGGCGGCCGTCCGGGAGCAGCTGCCCGACGGCCGGGTGCTGGGCGTGGTCGCGGACGCCCCCCTGCACCGGCCGCAGCTGGCGCAGATCGTGCTCGCCACCCGCACCCTGCAGGCACACCTGCTGGTGCTCATCCCGGTGGCGGAGCCGACCGCGGCCGGCCTGCCGCCGGAGGCGCTGGTGCGGTGCGTGCTGGCCGCCCGCGACCGGATGCCGGCGGCGACGATCGTCACGGTGCCGCTGCGGCGGCGCGCCAACGAGGTCCACGACGCGCTGGCGCGGGCCCGGGTGGCGCAGGCGTACGGGGCCACACACCTGCTGGCCGCCGGCCCGGCCATGTCCGGTGGCGGGCTGCGGGTGCTGGTTCCCCGGGAGCTCGCCTATGACAGCCGGGACGGACAGTGGCGCACCCGGAACGACATTCCGCCCCACAACCAGCGGCTCGCCCTCAGCGACGACGAGATACAGGACCTTCTGGACCGTGGGTTCGGCCTGCCGGAGTGGCACACGCCGCCGGCGGTCGCCAAGGAGCTGGCCCGGGCGCTGCCGCCGCGCCGCTGGCGGGGGCTGGTCCTGTTCGTCACGGGCCGCTCCGGCTCCGGCAAGTCGGCCATCGCGCGCCGCGTGGCGGCGGCGCTCCGGGAGAACGGCGAACGGACCGTGACCCTGCTGGACGCGGACCTGGTCCGGCGGGAGCTGGCGGAGGCGCCGGGGCCGGCCGGCGCGGCCACGGCCGAGGACCGCACCGCCCGGCGCGTCGGATGGGTCGCCGCCGAGGTCGCCCGCCACCGCGGGGTGGCGATCTGCTCGCCGGCACCACCGTCGCCGGCCGCGCTGCGGTACGCCCGTGCCGCCGCCCAGGCGGCCGGTGCCGGGTTCGTCCTCGTCTGCCTGTCCACCCCGGCCGACGTGTGCCGCCGGCGCGCCAGGAGTGGCCTGGTCGGGACGGGCACCCGGGAGGGTGCCGGGATCGACGACCGGGCCGACGACCGGTTCCACGAACCGGCCGACGCCGACCTGGTCCTCGACACCACCGACCTGCCGGTCGAGGCGGCGGTCGCGGCGGTGCTCGAGCACCTCACCCAGAACGGCTGGATCGAGCCGTGACCGGTCAGCGACCCGACCCTGGGGCGGGCCCGGAGCAGCCGCGGGGCAGCGGGCGACCGGAGGGTGGCACCCGGCCCGACGGTGCGCCGCAGCGACCGGGTCGCGAGAAGCCGGCCGAGCCTGTGCCGGAGCTGAGCTACGAGCAGGCGCGCGCGGAGCTGGCGTCGGTGGTGGAGCGGCTGGAGGCGGGCGGCTGCACGCTGGAGGAGGCGCTGGCGTTGTGGGAGCGGGGCGAACAGCTCGCGGCCATCTGCCAGCGGTGGCTGGACGGCGCGCGGGAACGGCTGGAGTCCGCCCGGCGCGGATCGTCCGGTCCCGACGATCCCCGGCAGCCGGACCGGCCGCGGTAGCGGCACCCGGCGCCCGGTCCCCGGTGGCCGGACGGCCGCGTCAGCGGTGCCGTCCGGGGCCGTCGCGTCACCCGGCCAGCGCGGTCGCGAGCTGCTGCAGCTCCGACTCGTCCGCGCGTCCGACGACGAGCAGGGTGCGGTCCGGGTCCCGGCGCACCAGGGCGGTCTCACCGTCGGGTCCGGCGTACCGCTCCCACGTCGCTCCGGCGACGGTGACCGCTCCGGTCGGGGCGGGAGGCGCCCCACGGCGGTCGGACAGTTCCTCGACCAGCAGCCGGTCGGTCGGCACGGTGCTCTCCACGACCTGCACCGGCGCCCCGGCCGGCGTGACGTAACCCAGGCGCAGCGTGGCGCCGTCCTCCGCCTGACGGAACACGGCACTCACGGGCACCCAGTCCGCACTCAGACCGGTCGGTTCCGTCACGTCGAAGCCGGCCCGCCGGGCGGCGTCGATCTGCTGACTCTGGTCGACCGGCACCGGCTCGGTGCGACCGGCGATGAGCTGGTAGCCCCCGACCAGCAGCACGGTGGGGATCAGCAGCACCAGCAGCGAGAGGATCAGGTCGCGGGGACCGCGGCTGGACGCGGGCGCCGGACGATCAGGAGTCGGGGAAGACGGCACGTGTGTCAGGATGCCATCAGGCACGACGCGGCTGACGGGGGCGTACGGCCGAGGGGACGGCCCGACCCGGCGCCGCGGGGGGACGGCTGCACGAGGAGGTGTCGCCATGACCGAAGCGGCCTACCGGCCACAGGATCTCGACCGCAACCTGGCGTTGGATCTCGTCCGGGTCACCGAGGCGGCCGCCATGGCCGCCGGACGGTGGGTGGGGCGCGGCGACAAGGAAGGTGGCGACCAGGCGGCGGTCGACGCCATGCGCCGGTTGATCAACTCCATCCCGATGCGGGGCGTGGTGGTGATCGGTGAGGGCGAGAAGGACAATGCCCCGATGCTCTACAACGGCGAGCAGGTCGGCGACGGCACCGGGCCGGAGGTCGACGTGGCGGTCGACCCCATCGACGGCACGACCCTGATGAGCAAGGGCATGCCCAACGCGCTGGCCGTACTGGCGGTCGCCGAGCGGGGGGCGATGTTCGACCCCAGCGCCGTGTTCTACATGGAGAAGCTCGCCGTCGGGCCGGAGGCGGCGGACGTCATCGACATCACCGCCCCGGTGGCGGAGAACCTGCGCCGCATCGCCTCGGTGAAGCGGTCCTCGGTGTCGGAGCTGACCGTCTGCATCCTGGACCGCCCGCGGCACCAGCAGCTGGTGGAGCAGGTACGGGACGCCGGTGCCCGGATCCGGTTCATCACCGACGGCGACATCGCCGGTGCCATCAGCGCCGCGCGGGAGCAGTCGGACGTGGACGTGCTCATGGGGATCGGCGGCACACCGGAGGGCATCGTCGCCGCCTGCGCACTCAAGTGCATGGGCGGGGCGATGCAGGCGCGGCTGTGGCCGCGCGACGAGCAGGAGCGGGAGAAGGCCGTCGCGGCCGGCCACGACCCGGACCGGGTGCTCACCACCGACGACCTCGTCCGCGGCGACAACATCTTCTTCGTCGCGACCGGCATCACCACCGGCGACCTGCTGCGGGGCGTCCGCTACCGGGCCGGTGGCGCCTACACCCAGTCGATCGTCATGCGGTCCAAGAGCGGCACGATCCGGGTGATCGACTCCTACCACCGGCTGGAGAAGCTGGCCAGGTACGCCGTCATCGACTTCGCGGGCGGCCGGCGGGCGGCGGACTGATCCCGGCCCGGCTTGCCGCGCCACGGTGGGGGAGGCTCTCCCGGAGCCTCCCCCACCGTGGCGCGGCGGGAGCGGTGAGCTACATCGCCGGCAGTGCCAGGTCCAGCGACCGGACCGCGGTGCGGCCGTCGTGCCCGTACGCGACGACGGTGACGGTGACCGTCTGTCCGGCGTAGGCCATCGGGTAGACGTGCTGGGCGCCGAAGGCGCCGTGCCCGCCCAGGGAGGCGGGCGAGATCAACCCGTCACCCCAGTCGATGCTCACCCGGGCCACCCGCTCCTGCTCGTCCGGCCCGGCCGGGTCGAAGGCGTGTCCGTCGACGATCGCCGTCAGCAACTGGGTGGTGCCGCTGGCGTCCGGCTCGACGTACGCGTCGTGGTACAGGTCGCGGATGTAGGGCGGCTCACCGCTGTCGCCCGGCCCCGGACCCGGACCCGCACCGGTGTCACCGCTGCCGGAGGTACCGGAGCCGCCGGCACCGGTGTCGTCGCCAGCGGACACACCGGGCTCGTCGGCGGTGCCCGCGTCGTCGACCACCGCCGACGCGGTCGGCGTCGGCCCCGCAGCGGCGGCGGGATCGGCGCCGGTGTCGGTGGTGGGCCGGCCGGTGAGCGCGCATCCGGCCAGGATCAGCAGGAGCGTCACGGGCGCCGCGGCAGCAGCCAGCCACCAGCGGTTCCACCACGTCGCACGGGTGTCGTACACGCGCGTCGTCTCGTCCATCTCGTCCCCCTCGGGCTCGGCCCCGCCCCTGCGGTCGGGGTGTCGGCTTGAGCGTGCCGGCCGGGCGGGGTCGGGCACATCGGGGCGATCCCCGCGGTGCGGGCACGCCGGTAGGGGACGGGAGCAGCCTCCGCCGGTGGTGTCGTACGGGACCGCGCGAGCCGGGCGTGGGACCGGCCGGGACCGGACGCGTGAACCGCAGCCGGGCGGTCGGCCGGGCGGGCGCGCCGACGGCAGCCGCGCAGGCGGGTCCGGGCGAGCTGCGCGGGCCCCGACCCGCCCCGCACGCCGGTCGGCCGAAGCGGCGTGGGCGCGTCGGACGTAGCCGGCCGAGCGGTCAGCCCGCGTCCGACGAGTGACCGGGGAACACCTTCGCCGTCGGGTCGATCACCACCGCGGCGTTGTTGACGGCGGTGGCCGCCTCCCCGAACCCGGTCGCGATCAGGCGGACCTTCCCGGGGTACTCGGTGATGTCACCGGCGGCGAAGACCCGCGGCAGGTTGGTGGCCATCCGGGTGTCCACCCGGATGTGCCGCTTGTCCAGCTCCAGCCCCCACCCGGCCAGCGCACCGAGGTCGGCGGTGAACCCGAGCGCGGCGACGACCGTGTCGGCCGGCACCACCTCCACCTCCCCGGTGGTCCGGGAGGTGATCTCCACCTCGGACACCCGGCCGTCACCGATCAGCCGGCTCACCTCCGCGTTGACGATGATCCGGACCGGCAGCTCGGAGACCCTCGCCACGGTGTGGGCGTGCGCCCGGAACCGGTCCCGTCGGTGCACGAGCGTGACGGACTTCGCGACCGGCTCCAGGGCCAACGCCCAGTCGAAGGCGGAGTCGCCGCCGCCGACGATGACCACGTGGTGCCCGGCGAGGTCCTCCAGGCGGGGCACGAAGTGGACGACGCCCTCCCCGTCGAAGGACTCGGCCGCCGGCAACGGGCGGGGCGTGAATCTCCCCATGCCGGAGGTGATGATCACCGCCTGGCAGTACACCCGTTCCCCGCTGTCCAGCCCCAGCAGCGGCCGGCCATCCTCGTAGGAGAGTTCCGTCGCGGCGCGCCCGAGCAGGTACGTGGGCCGGAAGGGGGCGGCCTGCTGGACCAGGTTGGCGATCAGGTCCCGGCCCCGGATGGCCGGGAAGCCGGCGACGTCGTAGATCTGCTTCTCCGGGTACATGGCGGCGACCTGGCCGCCGGCCTCCGGCAGGGCGTCGATCAGGGCCGTCGAGAGTCCCCGGAAACCCGCGTAGTACGCGGCGAACAGGCCGGTGGGGCCGGCACCCACGATTCCCACGTCGACCCGGTGCACCACACCGACCACCTCGCTCGTCTCGGCTGCTTTGACGGTACGCCCGCGAGGGCGCCGCCGGGTGCGGTTCTCCCGGGAGGTGGGACCGCCGACGGGAGCGGCGGAACGTCACGGCGCCGGGCCGGGCGGTGTCCGGCCCGGAGGGCGGTCGGGTCGCCGGGTCCGGTCCGGAGGCGACCTAGCCGGGGAGGGTGAAGTCGGGCAGCGTGTCGTCCGGGGCGCGGCGGACGGGCCGCCGGCGCCATCGGAACAGCACCGCGGCGAGCACACCGCCGGCGAAGCCCAGCAGGTGCCCCTCCCACGAGACGCTCTCCTGCCCGGGCAGCATCCCGGCCAGCTGCCACCAGTAGAGCAGCCCGATCAGCAGTGCCACGGCCGCGTTCCACCAGCTCTGCTCGACCAGCCCCCGGGTCAGCAGCAGGCCGAGGTAACCGAAGATGACACCGCTGGCGCCGACGTGCACCGTTCCGGGCGAGCCGATGAGCCACACGCCGAGGCCGGACACGAGCATGATCAGCACCGTCGACCACAGGAACCGCCGCACCCCCGCCGCGAGCACGAACGTACCGAGCAGGATCAGCGGGACGCTGTTGGACACCAGGTGCGTGAAGCTGGCGTGCAGCAGCGGCGCGAACAGGATGCCGTCCAGGCCGTCGGGGTTGCGGGGCTGGATGCCACCGGCCGCCACCAGGCTGACGCCCGGGAGCGCCCAGTCGAGCGCCCACACGAGGAACAGCACCGGCACGACGCCGCACATCACCACGAACGCGCGGCCGAGACTGGCGTAGAACGCCTCGGTGCCGAAGCGCAGCGGTGCATCGTCCGGTCGCGACAGCCCCTCCATCACGCCTTCGTTCGTACCAGGCGGCTCCCGTTCGACCAAATCACCTGGCCGCCCGGCGCTGGCGTGGCAACCAAGATCACCTGGCGGCGCGGCGCTGCGCCGCGGTCTCCCCCTTCGCCGCCACCGGCAGGTGCTCGCCGGCCTTCGCCAGCCCGAACCTGGGCATGTTGCCGTAGACGCTCTCCCAGTCCCCGGCCCGCACCACGTACGTCTCGTGCCAGATCCCGACGTCGCCGCTGGCACCCACTGTCCGGTTAAACGCCCGCCAGGCGGGATGGTGTGGCAGCGAGGCGGCCCGGGCGAACTCCTCCAGCTGCTCGACGCTGCGCCAGTACTGCACCACCAGCGCCCCGCGCGGACCGATCCAGGTGTGGGCGCCGAGAAACCCCAGCTCCGGGCGCTGGTACAGGAGCCGCAGCATCGGTCCCATGGCGCGGAACACCGGCCACCACAGGTGCACCTTCCACCACTTGTTGATCCTCATCCCGACGAGGAAGACCACGAAGTCGCCGTCCAGGTGGGCGGTCATCCGGCCGGGATACACCTTCGGCATGTCGCCTCCAGATAGATAGTGGAACTATCTGCTATCGACACAGGCTACCATGACCGGGTGCGGATCGCGGAGCTGAGTCGCCGCAGCGGCGTGAGCATCCCCACGATCAAGTACTACCTGCGGGAGGGACTGCTCCCTCCGGGCGAGCCGCTGGCTCGCAACCAGGCGAGGTACGGCCCCGGCCACCTGGCCCGGCTGCGGCTGATCCGGGCGCTACGGGAGGTCGGTGGGCTGAGTGTCGCGGCCGCCGGCGCGATCGTGGCGACCCTCGACGAGTGGGAGCGTGGCGGCCTCACCGCCCACGAGGTCATGGGCCGCGCCCACCGGGCGGTGACCCCGCCGGTCGGCGACCACGACGCCGCGGACCCGGAGTGGGCCCGGGCGCGCGCCGACGCCGACGCCTTCGTACGCGACCTGGGCTGGCACGTGTCCGAGGACGCCCCGGCACGCGCGCGGCTGGCCGAGGTCATCTACTCCCTGCGCCGGCTGGGACACCCGGAGCTGCTGGACTGCCTGCCGGCGTACGCGTCCGCCGCGCTCGCGGTGGCGGAGGTCGACGTCGAGCTCGCCACCAGCCGACCGGACGCCGCCACCATGATGAGCGCCGTCGTGGTCGGCACCGTCCTCGGCGAGGCGCTGCTGTCGGCCATGCGACTGCTGGCCCACGAGCACGTGTCCGCGGCCCGCTCGGACGGCCGTGCCGGCCGACGGCGCGGCGACCTTCCGTCGGACCCGGGTCTTAAGGTCGAAGGCCGGACCCATCGGACGGAGAGACGGTCATGACGCTGCGTTTTCTGGAGATCCGCACGTACCGCGTCGTTCCCGGACAGCGGGACCGGCTGCACGCCCTGATGACCGACGTGGCGCCGATGCTGGCGCGCTACGGGATCACGGTGGTGGACCACGGGCCGTCGGTCGCCAACGACGAGGGCCCGCAGCACTACTACCTCATGCGGGCGTTCCGGTCGCTGGCCGAGCGGGAGGACCTGGAGCGGGCCTTCTACGGCAGCGCGGAGTGGCGGGAACAGAGGGGCGAGGGCGGCC